>JAGXGS010000035.1 GCA_024636585.1 Thiogranum sp.
AGAATGGATCCCGGAGGTCGGCTATGCGTCATTCGAGGAAGCGAAATACCGGATCACGCAGTATACGATCGGCTACTACAGTCAGTTCAGGCCGCACACGCACAACGATGGGTTGGCACCCAATGTGGCTGAACGACAGTACTGGAATGCCTATAAACCTGTGGCTAAAATGACTTGACCACTACAGTTTGATAAAAGCGGATAAAAAAGAAATATGAGTAATATTACAGATGATATGAAGGTCGAATACATTGATAACGCAATTCAGAAGCTGAATACGTACGCAAAGGAAGACAGTTTAAAAGATTTAATATCGATATTAGAGGCCTTAAAACAAGACCCGCATAACGAATCACTTTCGGCAAAACTTACTGATACATGGAGGAATCTTGGTGTGTATCAAGGCACAGTTTTAACCTATGTGCCCGATTTCTATACTTTGATACCGGATGATATTTTTGGAGATAATTTAAAAAAGTAAGTGGGGTTAATGAATGAGGGGGGCTGAATCGAGGAGTTTCACAGAATGTGTGTCCCAAGCCACTTCAAGGAAGACGATATTGAAAAGCTTCAGCAATATATTCGTGACTACGGATTTGGTCTGCTAGTAGTGGCTGATGAAGATGGAATTGAAGCCAACCATGTCCCCTTTCATTTGAGTCCTGAAGAGCAGGGTTCTCTTGGGCACCTTCAGTGCCACGCTCGCGAGGGTGCCAGGGTCGTCGCTGCCGCACGTCGCCAACCGGAACTTGATGCGCTCATTGAGGAAATCACCCACGCGGGCGGGTATGCTGTCGCACTTGCCGGCGACGTCAAAGACGAGGCCTTCGCGAAAGCCCTGGTCGAACTGGTGGAAGCCACACCCGCCGTGTGGCGCAGCCGAAGGAAATCGCACAATCAGTTCTCTACGTTGCGCCCGACGCGTCGAGCTTCACCACTGGTTCGGCGCTCCTGGCTGATGCCGGAGTTTCCGTTAATCGCACCTGAATACGTACAGCCACTATGCCCATGGAACTCTAGATGTCTGACTATGACCGCATAGCCGAGGCAATTAGTTTTATTTCTAGTCGGTTATCCAGCCAACCGACCTTGGATGAAATGGCCGCTCACCTACATCTGAGCCCCTTCCACTTTCAACGTCTATTCTGCCGTTGGGCTGGTGTGACGCCCAAAAGATTTTTACAAGTGCTTACACTGGAGCGCGCGAAGCAACTTCTAAGCGAAGCAAAACCGTTGCTTGAAGTGTCGGACACGCTGGGGTTGAGCAGCGGATCGCGTTTGTACGACCACTTTATTCATCTGGAAGCAGTCACACCTGGCGAATACAAGAAAGGTGGCGCGAATGTAACCATTGAGTATGCTGTACATGACACTCCCTTTGGAAAAGCATTTATTGCCATCACACCGCGCGGTATCAGTAATTTCTCGTTTTTGGAGCACGCGGAAATTGATGGGCACCTGACCGATCTAAATAATAAATGGCCGCATGCGACGGTGCGTGAAAATCGTCCACGAACGCTTGCGGTTGTTAACGCCATGTTCGGCGGAGGAAAGAAACCGGACCGTCCATTGTCTTTGTACGTTTCCGGAACGAATTTCCAGATCAGTGTGTGGAAAGCATTACTACAGATACCCCCGGCAACAGTGACTAGCTATTCCCAAATTGCCACCGCAATAGGTCATTCAAATTCTGCAAGAGCCGTGGGACTGGCGGTAGGCGCTAACCCCGTCGCGTTTCTTATTCCCTGCCACCGCGTCATTCAACAAAGCGGCAGGCTTGGCGGGTATCATTGGGGCGAGACTCGAAAACACGCTATACATGCGTGGGAAGCGGCGAGGTATGAGCAAGTTGAGCCATAACAAGCGACTGTGATCCCGGGTTTACCGCTGTCACGGTTGACAATTACATGCACTCGGACAGCAAAAAAATGCCGCTCATTCCTCGTGCTGCTTTGTACTGCCGGTGATGTGAAGCGTTAGCTACAACAAGCCATCTTCGCGGTTCCAAAAACGGAAAAAGGAATCCACTCGAGGATTGTCTCTTACAGGACATCCATGCAAAAAGAGCGTCGTGTGCACGGATTCATAAGCGATGGCTATGGAAAGCGATATCTCATATTTTGTTTGTATTTTGTACTCGGAGATTTGCGAGGTGCGAATGCGTATTTGCGCTGGTATGAAAAAACGTTTTCGGACGATATGGGCGAGCCAATCCAGAAGCTGTGTACGGCGATCCTGTTATATCGCTCTGACAACGTTGGGCGGCACGATGCGCCACGGTTCGAATTCGTGATAGCATTTCATTTCAGCTATCTACGGAGACACCATGAACAGAAGCCGCTTTTTCGCTGCAGCAGTGACAGTTATGGCATTGATCCTGGCAGGCGGTTGCGCATCGCGCCCCGAAACACGGGCAGAGTACTCAGGCATGCCACCGCTTGAAAGCGGTTGGAGTCGGGTGTATTTGAGTGCTGGCATGCAGAGCGGCGTGAAACTTTGGAGCGTTCATCAGGTGGATCCCGTCTTCATTAACGATCAACGCATCGGGACAAATGCAAAAGACGAACACTTGGTGGTTGATTTACGTCCTGGCACTTATGAGGCGTACTGCACACCTGAGGAGCCTGCAAAGAACTTCACTGAAAAGCGTCAATTTAAATTTGCCGCCAATGAAACACGCTACCTTGCCTGCGATATGGAGCGCAAAGGTGCCGGGGCGTCCTTTGGTTTGATTGGCGTCCTGGCGTCTGAATATCTCACAAAGTCGTATTTGCATGACAGGCCGCTAGACCCGTCTAGTAAGCTGGTTTCTTACAAGAAGCTCCAATAGAAAGAAATCGTTTCTGATTCAGGCTTGCTGCCAGATGGTGAGATGGGTTTGCGTAGCGGTACGACGCTCGCCGCATGAACAAGGGAGATCAAGTGTGGGCATGAGTACGGCTTTCGTGGCGCTGGCGGCTCTTTTCTGGGGGCTGTCAGGCGGGATCGGCGGGATTCTCATGGCCAACGGCTGGGACGCGTTCGTGGTGTCATTCTACAGGGGCGCGATCGGGCTGTTGTTCGTGCTTGGCTGGCTAATGCTTCGCCCGCGCGGCAGCGGTTTGGCGAGCCGCCGACTGTGGTTCTGGTCTGTGATCGCGGGTCTTGGCGTAGCTGGAAACTTCGCGTTTTACTTCGTGAGCATCGGAGAGGGCAGCGTTGCGGTTGCAGCTGCATTGATGTACTGCGCGCCAGTGTTTGTGTATCTTGTGTCATTCGCACTAAAGCTTGAACGTCCCACCGCATTGAAGTGGGCTGCTATCGCAGTGGTGATGGTGGGCGTTGTGTTGCTCACACAGATTTATGACGTCGGTGCAAGTGGCGTCACGCCGGTCGGCGTGGGCGCCGGGCTGTTTGCCGGGCTTTCCTACGCGGTGTTCATTTTCGGCTTCAAGTATGCGGCGCCGCACGGCAGCCCGCAGGCAATTCTCTCGATTGCATTTGCGGTTCTTGTCACTATCCTTATCTGGCCGGGTGATGCCAGTCAGACTGTTGCAGTGCTGAGCACACCGGACTGGCCGCTGTTCGCAGGATTGGGTGTGTTTGGTGCGGGATTGTCTTTCGTGCTTTACATCATCGGTCTGAGAGGGACTACGCCGGCTGTAGCGTCAATCGTGGCGATGGTCGAGCCGGTTACCGCCTCCCTGTTTGGCTTTGTGGTTTTAAATCAAGGTTTGGCAGGTCCGCAAATCGTCGGCATGGGACTGATACTAATCACAGTGACTGCGCTCAGCGTATTCTCGCGAGCCGGACGACCTTCCGATTTAGTCGATAGCTGAGTGGCGTTTGGATCTCAGAGTGGTGACGCTTAACAATACCAGGGTGTCGGGTTAGTATTCGGCACTGAAAATAAGTAGCATCCCATGTGGCATAGAGGTTGAATTACATATTATGACCAATATTCAAAACGGTAAATATAAATCCTATCTTAAAAGAGCCTGGGCAATCTATGCGCTACTCACGGTTGCCCTTATCGTTGTATTAGTACTGTTTTTCGCCGGGGACAATGAAGAGAGGTTCTTCTTCACGATAATGCCTGCAGCAGCAGCGTATGTTTTTCGTCCGACAGAAAGCCACCTGGGAAAACTCATTTTCAAATTCACTGGCGTTTCTAATCCCGAAGAGAATGAATGAACGCCGGCTGACAAAGCGCGCCGTTCCATATGGCAACAACGAGGCATCGGTATGGAAATCATTTTAGAATCCACTCTCACTTGTCCAGAGTGCGGTTATACAGAAACGGAAACCATGCCCACAGATTCTTGCCAGTGGTTTTATGAGTGCAAAGGCTGCGGCACAGTTCTCAAACCAAAGAAAGGCGATTGCTGTGTTTTCTGTTCCTACGGTTCTGTTCCATGCCCATCGATTCAGAAAGGTTCGGGTAGTTCTGCGCCGTAGCAACAATGCCGCAGCCATCGAGTTCTATGAAAAAGGGCTGGTTCTCGATGATCATCTTCGGGAGGTGGCGTACAACCCGTTATTCCGGGTTGGCCCCACAGATTAAAACGCATAGCAACGCGTTTCATCCTTGATTTGCGGGCTGGCGTCCGGCGGAGGGGCGTCCTGGCTCCGAAGAGCTCAGATGTTGGAGATGATGTGACCTGCATCACATTACTTTTGCGATCCAGCGCTAATAATTTCCCTGTTCATGGCGCCATATATACCCAGATGACCTATCCGTCCCGATTCCAGATATTTGCCTACTACCTGCTCAGTGTGCTGGTGCTGAGCATATTTGCCTTTCGCAGCACTTCGGATTACCAGGGATACCCGGAATATTACATTATCCTGTTGATTGCGCTGCCGTATTTTGTTTCCGGTGTTAGCCGGGCTGTGCTTGAGCCACGGGTCGTGCTGAAGGTCCCGGCGCTTGATCGCTCGCGCCGGCAACTTTACCTCGACCTCAGCCTGTTCGCCTGCATTGCGCTGTCCCTGCTGGCGTTTGAGCTTTTCGTTTACGGGCATCCCGTATATACCGCATTGAAATCCGGAATATGGGCATTCGCCATTGGCTACTTCGCCAGCATCGACAGTGCGCTGCACCGCGTGCGCTCCAGTTATGACGGTCACAGCAATACCGTGGCGTTGAAAGATAGCGCGCTTCCGGTATCGCAGAAACTGAGTCTGTTTCTGAGTACCGCAGTGCTCCTGATTGTGGGCACCACTGCGATCAGTGCCTATGGCTATATCAATATTGATACGTCTCTACCGTCGTCGACGGTCAGCCAGATTCAGCAGGAGTTTATTGTCGAGACGCTGTTTATTCTGGGCATCATCATTGCGCTTACTACCCGGGTGCTGGTTTCCTATTCCACTAATTTGCAGATGATGTTCAAGACCCAGATAGACATGCTGAAAGACGTTCAGGAAGGCGCGCTGGACAAACACGTCCCGGTGCTGACCCAGGACGAGTTCGGTATCATTGCGCAACAGATCAACCTGATCATAGATCAACTGCGCGAGAAGAGCCGGATACAGAAGACCCTGGAACAGGTGGTCAGCCCCGATATCATGCAGCGGTTGCTGTCCGCGCGGGAGGGGAAGGTCAAGGAAGCCCAGGAATACGACCTCGCGATCCTGTTCTGCGACCTGCGCAATTTCACCAGTTACGCAGAGAGCAAACCGCCGGATGAAGTCATTATGTTTCTCAATGCGTACTTCACCAAGCTTGCCGATGTCGTGGCCGAACATAACGGCATCGTAAACAAGTTCATTGGCGATGCGATCCTCGCTGTGTTTGGTGTCGACGGGAAGCCGGATTACGCTAAAAATGCGGTGGAAGCTGCGCTGGACATAATGCTGCACTCCAGCTCAGCGGTCATGCGCGACGGTACAAAGATCGAGGTCGGAATCGGAATCAACTGCGGCCGGGCGGCCGCCGGGACCATTGGTTCGAGCGAGCGTTTCGAGTACACGTTTATCGGTGATTCGGTGAATCTTGCCAGTCGGCTGGATGGACTGAGCAAGCGGCTGGGGTATCGCATCGTCGCGTCCGCCGGTGTGTACGATCTGATTCCGGGGCGTCACCAGGCCATGTTTGCCGACCTGGGAGCTCATAACATCCGCGGCAAGTCGCAGCCGGTCCATCTGTACGGTGCCATGTCGGGAGCTGACAATCTCGACGCCGAGAATATCCTGAAGTTCAGTGCTGCACCCGGATCAAAATCCGCCTAGTTCCCGCAGCACAAAGCTCCGTACATCGATGTTGTAGTCCTGCGCATCGACCAGTTTTTGCACTTCATAGGCGTTGTCATCACTACCTTTCTCCCTGAACATGGCGAGGTTCATGGTCTTTGGCGGTTCCACCGGCTGGCGCCGTGCATCCAGAACCAGCATGACCCGTGGATACAGGCGCGCATCCGGCTGAGACGAAATGACGATCCCGATATGTCCCGAGCGCAGTGCTACCGTGCTGCCGATGGGATAGATCCCGATGCACTGGATGAACTTCTCGACCAGCAGCGCATCGAACAGCCCCTCTCTCCAGGAGTAGATGTATTTGAGAGCCACATCGAGGCCGATTTTTTCACGGCCATGCACGCCACTGGTGACGCTGTCATAGGTATCGACGAGCGAAACGATCCGGGTGCAGATATCCAGCTGTGAGTTCTTGAGTTTTCCCGGATAGCCGCTGCCGTCCGCGCGTTCGTGATGATCGCGGGCGATCGCAATCACCCGCTCCGATACGCCCTCGAGGTTCTTCATGATCATCATGCCGATGCGGGTGTGACTCTGCAGCATGGCACGATCTTCCTCGGAAAGATCACCGGTGTCCTTCAACAGGTTGTCAGGAAGCTTGGTCTCGCCGATGTCATGGACGAGGGCGCCCATGCCCATCTCCACCAGCGTATCTTTGTCGAGGCCGAGGTACCGGCCAAAGGAAATGGACAGAGTACAGACGGTCATGGCATGCGCAACCAGTGCATCGTCTTTGTCGTTCAGGCAGTTGAGCAATAGCAGTGCGTCGGGATTGCGCAGGATACTGTCGACCATCTCGCTGACCACGCGACGTGTTTCCACAATATCCAGGCTCCTGCCCATGCGCACGTCGTCGAACAGCGCGGTAGCCATGTCATGCGCGTGCCGGTGTATGTTTTTGGCGACAGGATACTCGTCTTCAAAGTTGCTGCGGTAGGGCTCGGCGGGTTTGACGATACGGCCGGTCTCCTGCTCCATCGCGCGGATTGCGTCACCGCTGTTGGCAGCCTGGCCTTCCGGTACAGCGACGGTGCTTTTCTCCGTATCGACAAATACGAAGTCGCATAGCTCCGTGATCTGTTCGAGTTCGTCGTTGTTGGTAATGCGAAAGCCCTGAAACAGGAAGGGAGATTCCAGCCATGGGCGGTCCAGCTCGGACACGTACATGCCTTTTTGCAGATCGATCGGTGCGACTATGACCTTCATGTTGGCTCGTTTAAGGGCGGGATCATATCCCTATGATTGGCGTATAAATGCGGCCGCATCCTGTAAAGGTTGAGCCGTGCCGGTAACATCTGCAATAAAACAGGAGCTTGCAGAGAATACCGGCAAAATCGTATTTAAGTCGGCATGATTTTACGCTGTTCGATCGACTCCGCCAATGCCCGCAGCAATGCGCCGCCGTCACCTTGCCAGGCGCTGCCGTGCATGCAGGCGAGGGTGGCAGGAGACTCGCCAGCCAGCCGCTCCAGCATTTCGGTGGTGTTCGGGGTATGTGCGTAATAGTCCATGCTGCCGCGAAATGCTTCGCTCGGTCCCAGGATGTCGGTTTCAACCAGGGCCGCCTTGCCTTCGCCGCCCTGAGTGAACAGGTCGCCGCACAGAAGAGTGCGTGTGGTGTCGTCAAACATGAATCCACATTCCCAGGCGTGCGGCAGGTGCGGCGTGTCGAACCAGCGCAGCGCATGCCTTCCGAGACTCAGCATTTCCCCATCAGCCAGTGCCTGCGGCGCGCGGTCGGCGACATCGCTGACCGAGACCATCGCGGCTACGCGACCGCAGACTGGCGCGGATTCGGGTGCGACGGCGAGGAATTCGTTGAGCGCGCCGCATTCATCGGCTTCGAAATGCGACAGCGCGATGTAGCGTAGCTGCGATACCGGCAGTACCTCGCCGATTGCCTCCTGCACCAGCGGGAACAGGCGGCGTGGCCCGGTGTGGAACAGCATGGGTTTGTCGTCGACGAGCAGGTACTGATTGAAGCTGAACGCTCCCCCTTGCGGCAATGTAATCGGCGTGTTGATGCGGTATATGCCGTCTGCAATCTCATGGATGTTAGTGCCGGATTGTGTGTTAGTTATCATGATGACCTCCTGGTATGAATCGGGTGTGCGCATGGATGTGTAACGAAACGCCGGACCGTTACACATCCTGATAAAGCCCCCCGTCGTTGCGAACGCAGCGCAGCAATTTCCGGGCGCAGCCACCCTGAAAAGATTGCCGCGGCGCTGGGTACCTCGCAATGACGGGAATCAGGCGCTGTCATTGCGAGCGCAGCGCGTCAATTCCGGGGTGCGGCCCCGGGACTAGGTATCCTTGCAATGTGCTTTCCAAAAGGCGAGGAGTGCGTAATATGCAGCAGATATGTCCATGCCAGATACCGAAACCGGGTCCGATGATGCCACGCTGGCGCGCCGCGTGTGCGAGGCGGAACCCGGGACTGATGCCGAGGCGGAGGCTGAATTGTGCCGGCGGCTGGCACCGCGCGTGCGTCTCTATGGTTTGCGTCATCTGGGTAATGAAGCGGCTGCCGTCGATCTCATGCAGCAGGCAATGCTGCTGATGGTCGAGCGGCTGCGTGCCGGGGCGCTGCGCGAGCCGGAACGGCTGGCATCTTTCGTATTCGGCATTTGCCGCATGCTGGTGCTTGATCTGCGACGCGGGCATGCCCGGCACGAACGGCTGCTGGAAACGTACGGTGGGGCGCTGTTGCCGCCGGAAGCGCCGCCACCGGTTTTTGACCATGAGCGCCTGGCGCACTGCCTCGAATGCCTGCCGGAGCGGGAGCGTACAGTGTTGTTGCTGACCTTCTATGATGAAATGCCGGCCGCGGCGTTGGCGAATGAGTTGAAGCTGAGTCAGGCGAATGTACGTGTCATCCGGCATCGCGGCCTTGAGCGTCTGCGTGCCTGTGTCACCGGAGACTCAGAATGAGTTGCAGGTCGCCGTTGGATTGGGACAGACTGCTTGCCTACTGGCTCGGGGAACTCGACCCTGACAGTGAGGCGCGCACCGAGGAACATTATCTGGGCTGCGCTGCTTGCAGTCGCCGGCTGGAGCAGTTGGTAGAGTTGGCGCGGGAGGTATGCGCAGTGACTCGAAGCAGCGGAGTGAACCTGTTCGTCAGCGAAGAGTTTGTGCGCAGATTGTCAGAAAAAGGACTGCAGGTGCGCGAATACCGCGTGCCGCTTAATGGTTCGGTGAATTGCACCGTCGCGCCCGGGGACGATTTTGTCATGGCGCGTCTGGAGGCGCGGCTCGATGAGGTGAAGCGTATTGACATGGTCTATCTCGACAGCAGTGGCGAGACGCAAATGCGGCGTGAGGATGTTCCTTTCATCGCCCAAAGCGGCGGTGTAGTGTTCTCAACGCGCATTGACATCCTGCGCGCCCTTCCTGCAACCACACTGCGTCTGCGCCTGCTCGCCGTTGACGACAGCGGTGACGGGTTATTGGGGGATTACACTTTCAATCACACGCCAGACTGCTCCGGACAGCTGGAACAATGATGCTCACAACAAACCGCGGAGAATCAATCCGACTACTCCGCCAGTAAGCAGCAAGGCGATCAGCGCGAGCAGTCCGTCACGAGCGATCAGTGCAAGGCCGAGCGCGGTGAGTGCGGCGCCGGCGGTGGTCGCCGAGAACGGCACCACTTCCATTGCCGGCACTCCCAGCGCCATGATGCAGCAGATGGCGGCGATGACGTACATGCCGGTGCGTCCGACAAGCAGGTGCATACGTGACCGGATCCAGCGATCGACGAAGCGCGCGACGGGTCGCAGCCATTTGACGGCCTTCAGCAGCCGACGCTGGGTGATTGAGCGCTTCAACAGCTTGCCCGGGAGCCAGAAGTGTCGCCTGCCGAAGAGCAACTGTCCGCTGACCAGCAGCACGAAACTTGCCATCAGTGTTGGGATTCCCGGAATGCCGCTGAGCGGCGAAAACAGGATGATGCCCGCCAGCAGTAGCAGCGGCCCGAATGAGCGGTTGCCTACGGTCTCCATGATCCGGCTGAGAGAAACCCGTTCCGGACCTTCCGCGGCTGCGCAGATGCGGTCCAGTAGCTGATCCAGCGTTTCGAGTTGCTCAGACATCGTGGATCAGTCGCCTTCCAGGATCCGTGCAGTCGGCATTGGCAAAGCGGCATGTTGGCAATTTCGTGTCTCCCGTTCTCTTACCGCAGCTTGCTCAAAGTCTAGCCGAAGCAATTGGAGGGACTCCCGATTTACCTGCAACGATTGCTGCGGTCTATATTAAAAAGGGCGGAAGGTGCACGCGAAATGAGGAGCAACAACATGACAAGGATTCTGATTCTCTACTACAGCATGTATGGTCATACGGAAACAATGGCAAAAGCAGTGGCTGAAGGTGCGAACAGCGCTGAAGACACAGAAGTTGTCGTCAAACGCGTGCCCGACCTGGTGCCGGAGGAGGTGGCGCGGAAATCCGGTGCCAAACTCGATCAGCCGGCGCCGGTCGCGGAGGTGGATGAGTTGCCGAATTACGATGCTATCATCTTCGGGACACCGACCCGGTTTGGAAATATGTGCGCCCAAATGCGCAATTTTCTCGATCAGACCGGGGGGTTGTGGGCGAATGGCAGCCTGATCGGTAAGGTAGCCAGTGTGTTTACATCCACTGCTACGCAGCACGGCGGACAGGAAACCACGATCACTTCATTCCACACGACTTTATTACATCATGGATTGATCATCGTCGGCGTTCCGTACTCCTGTCAGGAGATCACGAACATGAGCGAAATCACCGGTGGGTCGCCCTATGGCGCGAGCACGATTGCCGATAATGACGGGAGTCGCCAACCTTCGGAGAATGAATTGACGATTGCCCGTTTTCAGGGACGTCATGTTGCGGAAATAGCAAAAAAGCAATCAACCTGAGAGCCACCAGAAGATAGGAAAAAACGAATGTCCGACAGGAAAAGCCATTGGGAAAATGTTTATGCGGAAAAATCCCCTCTGGACGTGAGCTGGTACCAGAAGGAGCCGACAGTTTCGCTGGAGCTGATCCAGGAGACTGGCATTGCCCGTGACGTGGCCATTATAGATGTCGGGGGTGGTGCATCGGTTCTTGTCGATCGACTGCAAGAAGAAGGTTATTCGAATCTGGCGGTTCTGGATGTTTCCGAGAATGCGCTGACAAGCGCCAGAAAACGACTTGGCGAGGCGGCGGAAAGCATCGAATGGATTGCCGTTGACGTTACTGAGTTCGATGTGCCGCATTCATTTTCCGTGTGGCATGACCGTGCTGTTTTTCATTTTCTGACCGATGCGTCGGACCGTAAAAAATACGTAGATGTACTCAGTCGCGCGATCAGGCCGGGAGGGCATCTGATTATTGCTGCATTCGCGATCGGTGGTCCCGAAAAATGCAGCGGCCTGGATATTGTGCAATATGATGCCGGGAAGCTGTGCGCCGAACTGGGGCCGGATTTCGAATTGCTCGAGGAAAGAAGCGAGGTGCATGTCACGCCGGCCAACGCGCAGCAGCAGTTCATCTATTTTCGCTTCACACGGAAGACACCATGACGTCCTTTAATGAGGTCGCAGAGAATACTGGCCTGGTGGTGGACGCGATCGGTATTCTGGTCATTGTACTCGGCCTGCTGATTGCAACACTGCGACTTGCCGTATCGGGCCGCCAGGTCGCCGATCCTTACCGACGGCTCCGCCAGGATATAGGACGCGGCATCCTTCTGGGGCTGGAATTTCTGGTGGCCGCCGACATCATCCGGACGGTGGCGGTGAAGCCGACGCTGGAGGGGGTCCTGGTGCTGGGCCTGATTGTGTTGATCAGAACATTCCTGAGCATGGCGCTGCAGGTTGAACTGGAAGGTCGCTGGCCATGGCAGCAGGCAGCCGCTGAACCCGCCAGACGAAAGGCCTGATTCGATGGCACTGTCTTCTGCTGAACTTCAGGATCTGATACTTGCCAGGCGCTGTCTCGAAAACCCGAGCCTCGCTGCCAGGATCAGTAACATCGTTGGTTCACCGATTGAAAAGGGCTTCGAAATGCTGCCTGAAAAATGGCATCAGGTGGTGAATGATGCTACCCGGAAATCCATTGAGGCCGGGCTGGATGTTGCGCTCTGGACGATGGATCAGAACCGGCCGGAGACACGATCATCCAACTGGTGGCACAAACTCGCAGTTGGAACATCCGGGGCGGCTGGAGGAGCCTTTGGTCTGGCGGCACTGGCAATAGAGCTGCCGGTGTCAACAACGATCATGCTCCGATCCATTGCCGATATTGCGCGCAGCGAGGGCGAGAATCTGGCGACGCCGGAGGCCAGGCTTCAATGCATGCAGGTGCTGGCGCTCGGCGGCCGCGCAACGAATGACGACGCGGCGGAGACCGGCTATTTCGCAGCGCGAGCGGCAATGGCCAGAGCGGTCTCGGATGCCGCGGCCCATCTGGCAAAGAAAGGCTTCGCCGATAAAGGCGCGCCTGCGTTGATTCGCCTGATCGCCCAGATAGCTTCCCGGTTCTCGATCGTGGTTTCTGAAAAGGCGGCGGCACAGGCGGTGCCGGTTGTCGGAGCTTTCGGCGGAGCGTTCATCAACACCCTGTTTATCGATCACTTCCAGGACATGGGAAAGGGCCACTTCATAATCCGTCGCCTCGAGCGCCTGCACGGACCGGAGGAAGTCAGGCGCGCCTATCTACAGTTGTAATTGTCTAGTAAGCTTTATTTGTTCGAATGGCAAGATGCAGGAGGCTTCGATGGCAGAGCAATTCCGCCCGCGTTGGGTGGGCGCGATGACGCGGCGTGATTTTCTGACGACGACAGGTTCGGCGGCGCTCGGCAGCTATCTATTGTTGCAGCGCCAGGCCTGGGCTGCGGCGCCGGACATCCCTCCGGCAGGGCGCTTTGGTGAACTCGATGCCACCGCCGCCGGTGGTATCGATCTTTATCTGGACAGGCGCGACCTGCTGATCGGTGGCAAGCCAGGCCGCGCGATTGCAATCAACGGTTCGATCCCTGGGCCGGTGATCCGCATGACCGAAGGCAAGGAAGCGCTGATCCGTGTCCATAACCGCCTGGATGAAGCGACGTCGGTCCATTGGCACGGCATTCTTCTGCCGTTCACTATGGATGGTGTGCCGGGCATCAGTTTTCCGGGCATCGCTGCGGGCGACATTTTCACCTACCGTTTCCCCGTCGAGCAGAATGGCACTTACTGGTACCACAGTCACTCCGGCTTGCAGGAGCAGCTTGGCCACTATGGCCAGCTCATCCTCGAACCCGCTGAGCTCGATCCGGTGGAATATGACGTGGAGTACACAGTCGTCCTGTCGGACTGGACGTTCGAAGACCCGCATCGTGTGCTGTGGAAGCTCAAGACGTTTGAAGGCTATTACAACTTCCAGCGCCCGACCCTGGCGAACCTCGATGATCAGATGCAGGCGACCGGCATGACGCTGCGCGAAGTCATCGCAATGCGCTTGCAGTGGGCCCGGATGCGGATGGACCCGACTGATATTGCCGATATCACCGGAGCGACGTATACGTTCCTGATGAATGGCCAGACGGCGCACGAGAATCCGACCTTTATCGCCCGACCGGGCCAGCGCGTGCGCCTGCGAATCGTCAATGCATCGACCATGACGTATTACGACATTCGCATTCCCGGACTGCCGATGACGGTCGTGCAGGCCGACGGGCAGAATATCCAGCCGGTCGAAACCGATGAGCTTCGTATCGCTGTCGCCGAGACTTACGACGTAGTGGTTACCTTGCCCGATGAGCAGGCCTATACGCTGTTTGCAGAAACCATGGATCGCAGTGGTTACGCGCGCGGCACACTGGCGCCGCGCGCCGGCATGTCCGCTGCCATCCCCGCCCAACGTCGCCGGCCGATGCTGACCATGGCGGACATGGGCATGATGATGAAGGGCGGCATGGGCGGCATGGGCGGCATGGGCGGCAATGGTCATGATGGCCATGAGCAAATGGACCAGCCGATGCCGCAGCATGCGGGGACCGCATTGCCGACCGAGAACCTTGTCGAGCGCATCAGCCATGGTCCGGACAAACACGGTCCAGCCAGTATCACCATGGCCGAGTCCGCGCATCGCCGCCTGGATAATTCGGGTGTCGGTCTCGGCGAAGATGGCTGGCGGGTCCTGACCTATGGTCAGCTGCGCGCGCTGAAGCGCCCGCACAGTCGTCGCGCGCCGACCCGCGAGTTTGATCTGCATCTGACCGGCAACATGCACAAATTCATATGGGGCTTTGATGGGAAAACATGGTCGGAGTCCGACATGATCCGCTTCGAGTACGGTGAACGACTGCGGATCAATATGATCAATGACACCATGATGAATCATCCTATCCACCTGCACGGCATGTGGATGGATCTCTATGCCGGCGGTAATCTCGATACCAATCCGCGCAAGCACACTGTCAACGTTCAGCCGGCCGAACTGCTGACGGTCGACATCACCGCCGATGCTCCGGGTCAATGGGCTTTTCACTGTCACCTGCTCTATCACATGGAGGCCGGCATGTTCCGCACTGTGGCCGTGGTCCGCACACTGGACGGAGGCCCGATCCATGCTGACGCTTGAACGCTGTGTCACGGGAATGATCGTTGCGACGCTGGTGCTGAGCGGACCGGCGTCCGGTCAGGAGCAGCCGGACATGCCGACTACGGCTGACCGCCCCAGCCATCAGGAGTCGGCTCAGCAGCATGAGGAAGGCACGGCACATCCTGAACGGGTGAGACCCCGGCTGCCTGAAGGTGCGACGCTGGATGAGGTGCTCGATCGTGCAGCAAGTCCGCCGCCCGCGCATTTCCCCGCTCCGGTGCCCGACGATCAGTTGTATGTTTTTACGCTGTTCGAGCAGCTCGAATACCGCATTGCCGAAGACCAGGCGCCCGATCATCTTGGCTGGGAGGCGCAGGGCTGGGTCGGCGGCGACTTCAACAGGTTCTGGTGGAAGAGCGAAGGTGAAGCGATTTTTGACGGGCCGAATGACGGCGAAACGGAAAACGATCTGCTTTATTCGCGGCTGATAACGCCTTTCTGGAATGTTCAGACCGGCGTGCAATATGCCAACGAATGGACTGCCGATGAGTATGACGAGCGATGGTCCTGGGTGCTTGCATTACAGGGCCTGGTGCCCTACGAATTCGAACTCGACAATTCATTGTATGTTTCCGAAGACGCGGACATCACCTTTGAAATTGAAGCCGAATACGAGCTGTGGATCACTCAGCGGCTGGTGCTTCAACCGCGTGTCGAGCTGGGCTTTGCCGCCCAGGATATTTCCGATCGGGAACTGCAATCGGGCATGACCGATGCGGATCTGGATCTGCGTCTGCGCTATGGCATCAAGCGTGAATTCGCCCCCTATGTCGGCATTCGCTACAGCATGCTGGCTGGCGACACCCGTGATGCCGCCAGAGCAGGTGGAGAGGATGTGGAGCACCTGTTTTTCCTGGCCGGCGTGCGCTTCGGTTTTTGATGTGCGGTCACTCTGCGCGGCTGCCGAAACGCCGCACACTTCGCGCCATTGTTGCGCGCGACAGTTCACCGAGATGGGTATCGACCAGCCGCCCGTCGGCATCGTAGAACAGGGTGGTTGGTAACGCGCGGGCGCCGGTCTCCCGCGCCAGCGCAGCGCCCCGGTCGAGCAGGATGTTATCGATGGCCAGAGATTCATGGTCAAGAAACTGCTGGATCTGCTCGGGCTCTTCCCCCTGATTAACGAACACGAAGGTAATGTTGGGATATTCGTGCTGGGCGGCTTCCAGCACCGGCATTTCGCGCCGGCACGGCGGACACCAGGTCGCCCAGAAGTTGACTACCATCGGTTGTCCGGTGGTTTCCGACAGTGTCTGCAGGTCGATGGGCGTGCCATTCAGCGTCTGCACGGTTGCCTCTGGCAGGGCGCGCGCCTGTGTATCGAAGCTGATCAGGTTGGCAGCGATCACCCAGGTCAGGCCACCTGCTAACAACGCGCCTCCGAGTGGTATGCGGGTTGCGGGCGTGCGCCACAGAACCCATGCAGCGGCTGCTGCTGCCACCAGCGCACCGCTGATCGGATCGAAGCCGCCATCGCGGATGTCCAGGACGCCCAGCCAGTTATCGCGGTATTCATCTATGTATCGCAGTACGAAACTGATCCGCGCCGCCAGCATACCGATCAACACCAGGTTGATCAGTATGCCGCCGACGGCGGTATCGCGGCGGCGGCTCAGCCAGGCGCCGGTGGCGAGGGCGACGATCACCGCAATGATGATCACGAGTCGATCGACAGATGTTGCGAAAGGGCCAATGTTGACGGATAGCATTTAATGTCCTTGTCGAACGGGTTGTTGTCGCTGCAGGAGCCGCATGAGAAGATCGAGTCGCGGTACGGAGGATAATCCAATAACTAATATTACAGGAGATCTTAAGATGTCGAAGCTAATGCGCCCAAGTTTGGCCGTTCTGATGTTTCTTAGCATCCCGCTCTCGCAGGCCGAAGAGCGGGAACCTGCATTGGCTTATGCATTCGAAGATCCGCAACTCGAATGGGGTCCCTGTCCGGCCTTCATTCCCGAGGGATGCGAAATCGCCAGCCTGCATGGCGACCTGGCAAAGAACAATGCAGATATTTTCTTCAAGGTTCCCGGTAACTTCACCATTCCGGCTCACCGGCACACTTCGGCGGAGCGTATGGTGCTGGTTTCCGGAGAATTGCACGTGAAGTATGAAGGTCAGGAAACCACCGTTCTAAAGCCTGGCATGTATGCCTATGGGCCGTCGCAACGGCCGCATGAGGCATTTTGCGTGGAAGGAGCGCCCTGTGTGCTGTTCATCGGCTTCGAGGAACCCGTTGATGCGATGCCGATAGAACACGATTCGTCATTGCAATGACGAAGGAGCGTACCTTACCCTTCGGGTCAAGCCACCACAACGACGAGGGGTTGTCAGGAGTTACATGAACGCACTATCAACACCCCGGTTCAGCCGGGCCCTTCAGGCCTGGGGGTCCGATCACTTCGCCGGCCTGCTCAAACAGGAGCTCGCGGCGCTGGAAACCGGCGTGCTGCCGCTCGACAGGGGCGGCGCGCTGGGTGGTTATGTCGATGACAGCGACATGACTGTCACAGTGATTGCCGTGACGGATGATTCCGACTGTGTCCATGCCCGCATCGGTGTATTTTTCAGAGAGCTGTTGGCGGGGTGCAGTTGTGGCGATGAGCCCTCGCCAATCAACGCCTACTGCGAACTTCAGGTGGCCATCGACAAGACCACGGCGGACGTGACTTTCAGCCTGATCCCGGACTGACGCGGTCGGCTATAGCGTCGCCAGCAGCCAGATGCCGGCCCCTGCCAGTCCCAGACCGCTGGCGCGCACCACTCCGGTACGCGAACGCGGGAATAGCGGATGGCCGGACGCGCGGCTTACGACGTGCAACACCAGCGTGACAAAAAGGTAGCCGGCCAGGTACAACAGTGGTGAGGTGCTGATGGTCATCGCACTGCCGTCGGCGTGGCTGTGCACCGGAATGCCGGTAAGCGTGTGGGCGCTCAGCGGATGTGCGGCCAGCGTCAGCAGCAGAGTTATCAAGGACGTAGAAATGGTGTTTTTCATGGGGTCTGTCCTTCCACTTGTGTTGTGACTGCATAACCGAGCGCGTCGAGCGTCGCGATGACCTGCGTTGTAAGTTCCTCGACACGCGCCATGACGAGGTCGGAGAGCCCCAGGTGCGTCTCCAGACTCAGCGGTTCGACACCGATGACAGTGATGTTCGCCGGTGCCTCGCCAGTGAGCGCCAGTACCGCCAGCACGTCTGACAGCGCCAGCTGGTGCGGTGAAATGCGGCTGCGGAAAAATGCCGGTACCGCGTCGTCCTTCAGCACTACGAGTGTTCCCGGCGGCCGGCCGGTGCGGACCGCATCCACAACGATCAGTGCCTCGCGCAGACGCAGGTCATCGAGCAGCGCCATGCCGGAAGTGCCGCCGTCGAGCAGTTCGACGTCGGGCGGCAGGCGATATCGGGTGTGCAGATTTTCGACCACCGCAACACCCACTCCCTCGTCCATCATCAGAATGTTGCCCAGTCCGAGTACCAGCACCGGCGCTTGCGGCGGCTCGGTGTCCAGCCCGGCAAGCACGGGTGCGGCAGTCTGCATCAGAAGGTCACTCCGCACTGGGCGCCGACCGCCTGCAGGCGTACGATTTCCTGTTGCCGGGTGTCGACCATGTGCACGGCGCAGGCCAGGCATGGATCGAAGGAGTGAATGGTGCGCAGCACTTCCAGCGGTTTTTCCGGATCGGCAATCGGATTGTCCAGCAGCGATGCCTCATATGGTCCCGGCTGGTCGCGCTCATCGCGTGGACTGGCGTTCCAGGTGCTCGGCACCACCGCCTGATAATTGCTGATCTTGCCATCACGGATGACCGTCCAGTGCGAGAGCACCCCGCGCGGCGCTTCGTGATAGCCGAACCCGCGCACTTCATCCTTCGGAAATTCCGGCTGGTTGAAGGTGTCGTAATCACCCTTTCCGATGTTGTCCATCAGCAGTTGCCACTGATTGGCCAGGGCTTCGTGCAGGACTCCGGTGCGCACTGCGCGCGCTGCATGGCGACCGATGGTGGAGTGCAGCGCTTCGACCGGTATCTGAGTCCCGGCGACTTTTCCGGCCAGTTCCAGCACGGTATTAAGGTTGCGCGTGGTGGGTTCATGTCCGGCCGCCACCATGGTCAGTACATTGGCCAGGGGACCGACCTGGGCGCGTTCATCATAGAAGGTTGGCGCCTTGACCCAGGAATACTTGTCGTCATCCTGAAAGTCGGTGTACTCGGGAATCGTCTCACCATCATAGGGATGCAGTGCGCCCTTACCGCCCTGATACCAGGCATGCTTGACGCTTTCTTTTACGCCATCTTCAAAATACGTATCTCCATAGCTGCTGATGGGTTTGAAGGTGGAAAGATCGGCATTGCGGATATAACCACCCGGCAGTTCGAAACGGGTGCCGCGCGTATCCAGCGGCAGATCGGGCACTGACAGATAATTGGTGATGCCGGCGCCGTAGGCAGTCCAGTCAGCATACATTGCGCCAATCGCCGCGACATCGACCATGTAGACCTGGCGAACGAAATCGCCGAGCTGATCAATGAGGCTCTTGACGTAATACAGCCGCTCCAGTGTCAGTGTCGACTGGCTGCTGAGATTGATGGTGTTGGTGACACCGCCCACCGCAAGGTTCTGTATGTGCGGGGTCTTGGAGCCGAGAATGGCGACGATCTTGTTGGCGGTGCGCTGATAATCCAGGGCCTGGAAATAATGCGCCACGGCCATCAGGTTGACTTCCGGCGGCAGCTTCATGGCCGGGTGACCCCAGTAGCCGCTGGCGAATACGCCGAGCTGCCCGGATTCGACAAAGGTCTTCAGTTTGTTCTGGATCTGCCGGAAATGCTGCTCGCTGTTCAGCCGCCAGTCCGACAGGCTCTGGGCCAGTTCGGAAGCCTTCTTCGGATCGGCACTCAGCGCCGAGACGATATCGACCCAGTCGAGCGCCGAGAGGTGATAGAAGTGCACGATGTGATCGTGAATGCTGTGCGCGGTGATCAGCATGTTGCGGATGTACTGAGCGTTCAGTGGCACTTCCATCTGCAGCGCATTTTCCACCGCACGTACCGAGGCGATGGCGTGCACGGTGGTGCAGACACCGCAGATGCGCTGAGTGAAGATCCACGCATCCCGCGCATCGCGGCCCTGCAGGATAAGCTCGATGCCGCGCCACATCTGGCCGGAGGACCAGGCTTTGACGACCTTGCCGCCATCCACTTCGCAGTCGACGCGCAGGTGACCCTCGATGCGGGTCATGGGGTCAACAGTGATTCGCTCTGCCATGTCGTTCTCCTTCCTTTCAGGTCCTGGCACGTGGCGGCGCGGCTGCGCCATGCAATACGGGTAGATATTTCACGAACAACAGGTAGAGCATGACTTCCAGTGCGAAGATTCCGACTGTCACCATTATCTCGGTCACTGACGGGAAATAGCTCCAGGTAGCGCCGGCGGTCGGCTGATAGCCAATGATGTAGGTGTTGATTCGATAGAGGGAACCGGCCAGCAACAGGCTGATCGCGGCAAGGAAGATCAGGCGCGGATTGGTGCGCATGGTCCGCGTGGCGAGCAGCAGTACCGGCACGATGAACAGCGCACTTTCGACCCAGAACATCAGTGCCTGTATGTCACCCGCCAGCGCCAGGCCCAGTGCATCACGCCAGATCAGGTCACCGAAGCGCAGCGCCAGGAAGAACAGGGCAACTGCCAGCGCCACGGCGGAAATCTTTGCCAGCAGCGGCGTCTCCAGCGGCTGGTGCAAACCCAGCGCAGCCAGAATCGCTTCGAAGGGGACAATGGCATAGCCCATTAACAACGCACTGATGAGAAACAGCGCTGGCAGCATTTGCGTCTGCCAAAGCGGTGAAATCTGATGACCTGCCACCACCGCCATCGTGCCCAGCGAGGACTGGTGCATGGTGGGCAGCAGAATGCCGAGCGCGATGAAGAAGAACAGCACCTTCGACAACTTCTCACGAATGTTATGCCAGCCCAGGCGTTCCAGGAAAGTGGGTGTGAATTCGATCCACAGCACGACCACGTAGGCCATCACGCACCAGGCGACTTCCAGCATCACCGAGTTGAGCTGTACATACCAGGGCAGTAGCAGGGTGTAGAACTGCCAGTAACGACCGAGGTCGAAAATCACCGCGATACCCGCGAGCGTGTAACCGAACAGGCCGGCCATGAGGGCCGAGCGTATCAGTGGATGGTATTCGCCGCGGTTGAACAGATAGACCAGCAACGCCACGGCATAACCGGCGCAGCCGATAGCGGTTCCGATCATCACGTCGATCACGATCCAGATGCCCCAGGGATAGCCGTCGTTGATGTTGGTCACTGCGCCCAGCCCGAAGATGAACCGGGCCAGCAGGATTGCCACCGCCAGCATGAACAGCAGGGCCAGTACAATGAATGGTTTGGTCAACAGTCGTCCGGCGATGGGTGCATGTCCGCTCATGATTGCTCCTCGTCAGACGTCTTGTCTGAGGTGGTATCAGAGTCGTGTCCGGCCGCGCGAATATTGCGCTGTACGACATACGTCAGGCCCGCAAGCAGCAGCGCGGGTATCAGCATCCATTTGTAGAGCATGTGCTGAATGCCTTCCGATATGGCCGGATAACCTACATCCGGTACATTCACCGGCAGCCCGAGCCTGTCGAATGGCACCG
The DNA here is from genome assembly GCA_024636585.1 of Thiogranum sp. Taxonomy (GTDB): domain Bacteria; phylum Pseudomonadota; class Gammaproteobacteria; order DSM-19610; family DSM-19610; genus Thiogranum. The sequence continues at coordinate 21,503 of JAGXGS010000035.1, forward strand.
CGGACAGATACAGAATCTGGGTGCCACCGAGTTCCTTCTCGCCATACACAGCCTGGATATATTCGGGGGCCGGCGCCAGATGACCGGGTTGCCCGCCGCCCAGCTTGCCGCGCGGAAATTCAACTTCATCACCGGGCTGCATCTGCAGGCGTCGGCGTGCCTCGCGCTGCAGGTCATCGACCCGCCCGAACAGTGATGCGCCGGTCGGACAGACGTCGCAGCAGGCTGGCACCTTGCCCTCGGCCTGTAGATGCGAACAGAATTCACACTTCTGAATCTGGCCGAAAGGATCGTCGTACTCATACTTGGGAATGCCAAAGGGGCAACTGTATACGCAGTAACGACAGCCGATGCAGCGATCCGGGTGATGCTCCACGATGCCGCTAGACGGATCCTTGGTCATGGCCGACACCGGGCAGGCCGAGACGCAGGAAGGATCGACGCAGTGCATGCAGTGCCGCTTCATGAACGCGTAACCATCGATGTCCCGATCTTTCTGATCGGCGCTGCCATTCTGGTAGAGCTTGATGACGTTGAGTGTGCGGCCGGAGGTTTCCAGTGGCGTATCCCAGATCGGTTCCATCTGGCCGGCCACTTCGGGCGGCATGCCATTGGCCTGTTTGCAGGCGGACATGCAGGCCTTGCAACCGATGCACAGCGTCGAGTCATACAGCATGCCGACTGCGTCCGGTGAGAGTTTTTTGGGCTCGCGCTGTACAGCATGAACATCCGCTGCCAGTGCGCCACCCATGCCCGCTGCAGACGCTTTGAGGAAATCCCTGCGGTTCAACGCCATGGCACTGTCCTCCTAGTCGTGCTCGTCATTACTGTCAGCGCTGGCATTATCGCTGCTGCTGCCCAACCGACTGGTCGCCACGGCGCCGGCGCCAAGCACCACTCCGGTAATGCCGGCCACAAGTGCCGCGGACCCCGGTGTTATGCCCTGTCCGACAGGTTCGCTGATGTTGGGGTAGGCCGCCGGCGGGGTGACGTTCCTGAGTTGCGCCAACTGGTGTATGCTTTTGGTGAAGCCAATGCCTTCCTCGCTGCAACCGAAGCATGGATGTCCGCAACCGACCGGCCAGGCACCGGAGCCAACATCGCCGAACAGGATCGATGGACAGTTCGCATAGGTTTCGGGTCCCTTGCAGCCAAGCTTGTACAGGCACCATCCCTGGCGATGGCCTTCGTCGCCGAAGGTGACGGCGAAGCGCCCGGCGTCGAAGTGCGGCCGGCGTTCGCAGTTTTCATGGATCAGGCGATCGTAGGCAAACTTAGGCCGGTTCTTGCTGTCGAGTTCCGGCAGACTGTTGAAGGCGAGGAACTGCAGGACCGTAGTAAGGAAGTTATAAGGATTAGGCGGACAGCCGGGAATATTGACGACGGCCCTGTCCTTTAGAACCTCGGAGACGCGGGTGGCGCCGGTTGGATTGGGGCTGCTGGATGGAATGCCGCCCCATGATGCACAGGACCCGATGGCGATGATGGCCGCGGCGCCTTCGGCCGCTTCGCGCACGTGATCGACGATCGGTCGGTTAGCGACCTTGCAATAGATGCCGCCGTCCTTGAGCGGGATCGACCCGTCGACGACCAGTACATACTTGCCCTTGTTTTCCTGTAGCGAATGCTGTTTGTATGCCTCGGCCTGGTGCCCGGCGCCGGCTGATAATGTCTCGTGATAATCCAGCGAGATGGCATCCAGGATCAATTGTTCCAGGGTCGGATGGGTGGAGCGCAGCAGCGATTCGGTGCAGCCGGTGCATTCCTGCGCGGACAGCCAGATGACGGGCAGACGGTGTGGACTGCTGGCTGCTTCGGCAATGCGCCAGGCCATACCGGCCGGTAAGCCGATGGTCGCAGCGACACCTGCGCAGAATTTCAGAAAGCTGCGTCGGCTGACGCCGCCAAGGCTGCCGACGAACTCGTCGAGATGAGTGTCTGCTTGCGGTTTGATGGTCGCCATATCGGTACGCGCCTCCCGTGGAGTGTCAGGGTGCGCAGTGGCGTCAGGTCGAAAGGAAGGCCCTGGAAACTTCTGGCCCGATCGGAACGGCCCGGATCAGGCGCCAGCCGGCACGTGAATCCAAACTACTGTGATAATTAAAGCGCAGAGTCGCATGCGCTTCCATTGATCCGCGTCAACAAGCAGGGAGAAACAGGAAAGATTATTGTCGGCTGCTAACGCCGGATAAGGCCGGAATTCAGCGCAGGTACCAACGCTGGTTGAGCGCTTTGAAGACCCGTTGCGGATACCAGGTCTTGCCAACGCTGCCATTGTAGCGCGCCAGCGCTTTTACACGATCGCCGCGCTCCCGATCCAGGTAATGGCGGAGAATCGTGCATCCCATGCGCAGGTTGGTATGGATGTCGAAAAGATCGTCGCCGGGGCGCCCGATTTCATCCAGCCAGAAGGGCATCACCTGCATCAGGCCGCGTGCCCCCGCATAGGAGAGGGCGAAGCGATCGAAGTTACTTTCGATGTCGATGACCGACAGGACGAGTTCCGGGGGCAGTTCGGCGCGCGCGGCTTCGTAATGGACCGTCTTGAGAATCAGCAGGCGTTCCTGGTGATCCGCGACTCTGGCGCCCAGACGTCCCGACATGTCGGTGAGCCAGACCTCGGCCTCAAAGCGATCGGTGAAGCTGTCGGATGATTCAATTGCTTCGACCAGCACCTCGCGCAGCGCATCGTCTGGACGTTCCTGCGTGGCTGCGAACGCGCCGCTGCCGGATGCCGCCAGCACCACGAGCAGCAGGATGAGTGCCCGGTTAACCGAGTTGCCCTGCGAGAAATTCCAGAACCGTATCCCGCGCAACGTTCTGATTCTCGCCGCCGCGCATTTTGTATTCCACCAGTCCTTCATCCAGATTTTTTTCACCAATCACGACCCGATGCGGTATGCCAATGAGTTCCATATCGGCAAACATCACGCCCGGCCTTACATCACGATCATCAAACAGGACTTCGATGCCGGCGTCGAGCAGTTCGCGGTACAGGACCTCGCAGGCTTCGCGCACCCGCTGGGACTTTTTCTGATTCATGCCGAGCAGGGCTACCTGGAAGGGGGCCAGCGCGGCCGGCCACCTGATCCCCTGCTCATCGTGGTTCTGCTCGATGGCGGCGGCGACGACGCGCGATACGCCGATTCCGTAGCAGCCCATGGTCATGACCACTTCCTTGCCGTTTTCGTCCAGCACCGTCGCGTTCATGGCGCGGCTGTATTTGTCGCCGAGCTGAAAAATATGCCCGACCTCGATGCCGCGCGCGATACGCACCTGGCCCTTGCCATCCGGGCTTGGATCGCCTTCTTCGAGATTGCGGATGTCGGCGACGATCGGCTCCCTGCAGTCGCGGCCCCAGTTGACGCCGGTCAGGTGCTTGCCTTCGATATTGGCGCCGCACACGAAGTCGGCCAGGTGCGCGGCGGCACGATCGGCGATAATCGGAATATCCAGATCCACCGGACCCAGCGAGCCGGGTCCGCAGCTGGCGACTGCCCGAATCTGTTCCTCGCTGGCGAGCGATAGTGGTTGAGCGACCGCTTCCAGCTTGTCGGCCTTGATTTCGTTGAGGGTGTGATCGCCGCGCAGACACAGGGCCACCACGCCGCCATCGCTACCTTCGACCAGCAGGGTCTTCAGACACTGTTGCGGGGCTATGCCGAGCGCCTGTGACACGGCATCGATGGTGTGCTGGTCGGGCGTGTCGACGACTTCTCTGGGTGCCGAAGGCGGCGGGCGTTGGCCGGCCGGCGCCAGTGCTTCGGCGAGTTCCAGGTTGGCTGCGTAATCGCTTTCGGTGGAAAACACGATTGCGTCTTCTCCGGAATCGGCCAGCACATGGAACTCGTGCGACAGTGCGCCGCCGATGGCGCCGCTGTCGGCGCGCACGGCACGAAACTCCAGCCCGAGGCGCGTGAATATGCGCGTGTAGCTGTCGTACATCTGCTGATAGGTGCTGTCGAGGGACGCGCTATCGAGGTGAAAAGAATAGGCATCCTTCATCAGAAACTCGCGCGCGCGCATGACACCGAAACGCGGCCGGATCTCATCGCGGAACTTGGTCTGGATCTGGTAGTAATTGACCGGCAGCTGTTTATAGCTGCGCACGTCGCGGCGTACCAGGTCGGTGATGATTTCCTCGTGCGTCGGGCCGAAGCAGAACTCGCGCTGGTGGCGGTCGCGCAGGCGCAGCAGTTCGGGCCCGTACTGTTCCCAGCGTCCGGACTCCTGCCACAACTCCGAAGGCTGTATTGCAGGCATCAGCAGTTCCAGGGCCCCGGCGCGGTTCATTTCCTCGCGCACCACGGCCTCGGCACGGCGCAACACCCGCAGTCCCAGTGGCTGCCAGCTGTAGATGCCGGCGGCGATCTTGCGGATCATCCCGGCACGCATCATTAACTGATGACTGACGATTTCCGCATCGGCGGGCGTTTCTTTAACGGTGGCGAGCGGGAACTGGGAGACTTTCATGTGCAGTTTTATCAGGCTGGTGAAGAGCGCCAGATTGTAGCGATGTCGTGCAGGCGAGTACAGGCGGCGATGCGCCTTTTAGATTAGAAAGTGCTGCCGTTCCAGCCCCACATCGCCCGCGGGGCATCGGCGAATTCGATATAAATCCGGTCGGCGGCCAGGCCGAGTTCTTCGTGCAGCAGTCTGGCCAGTTCGCCCGATAACTGCGGCGTCTGGTTTTCCGGCAGGCCAATGCTTTTCAGTTCGAGATATGCGAGCGGTTCATCATTGCCCCCAAACAGCATGTCCGGGTTCTGCTCCAGACTGACCATGACATAGCGTTCCGGCTTGCCCAGCAGAGCGGCCACTGTTTGCGATGCCTTGCTGACAAGCGCCTGGCGCTGCTGCGCCGTGAGCGGCTGGTTGGTCTGGATTTTCAGCATCGGCATGCGGTTCTCTCTAGTCGCAAGCGGCTTCGATCTGCTGCTTGGCCGCCGCGATCCGCTCCTCGGTCTGCTCGGCGGTCAGATAGGTGACGGTCCCGTCCGGCAGGCGCACCCGGCGATGTCCCTCTTGCTGCAGGACGCCCAGGTTCTTGCGGGCACTCGCACAAATTTGCTTGCGCTGTTCCTGCTGCGCGGCAGCGGCCTGTTCTGCGACGGCTTTGTCTGCTTCGGTCTGGACTGGCGCAGCAGCGGATCCGGCTGGGGGTGCGGCATCAGCATCGGCTTCTGACATGTCTTCAGGTTCGGGCTGCGGTGCGTTTCTGACGCCGCCGGCGCTCATGCGCTCAGTCTCGACGCCTGCCGGTGGGAACTGGCCGTACTGGATTTCGCCGGTTTCGCTTTTCCACTTATATACCTCAGCGCTGACAGGCAGGACGGCGAGAGCCAGAACGATCGCAAGAACAGGATTGAAGCGCATGCTTGAACCTCTTTAGTGGTTGTTGGCGGATTGATACCACGTTGGACGCCGGGCGGGCAAGCAACTGGTTTATATTATCGGACGTCGGTCCCAAGAATCGCTGGATTCTCTATGGAATGAATGGCATATTAGCCGGTTCTAACTCTGAGCATAGCGCATGTGCCCGAATATACGGGCTTTTTTTCTGGTTTTTTGCGCTATCAGATATCGGGAGATTTGACAGGTGGAGCTGACTGGCGCTGAGATTTTTGTGCGCTGCCTTGCTGAACAGGGAGTCGAACATTTATTCGGCTACCCTGGCGGGGCTGTATTGCCAATTTACGATGCGCTTTACCAGCAGGACAAGGTCCAGCACGTGCTGGTGCGCCATGAACAGGCGGCGACGCATGCGGCCGACGGCTACGCGCGCTCCACCGGCAAACCCGGTGTGGTGCTGGTAACTTCGGGTCCGGGCGCGACCAATGCAGTGACCGGTATCGCCACTGCGTATATGGACTCGATTCCGCTGGTGGTATTTACCGGGCAGGTGCCGACGGCGCTGATCGGTAATGATGCGTTTCAGGAAGTGGATAGCGTGGGCATCACGCGCCCGTGCGTAAAACACAACTTTCTGGTCAAGGACGTCAGGGATCTGGCTACTACCATTAAAAAGGCTTTCTACATCGCGACCACCGGACGCCCTGGCCCGGTCGTGGTAGACATTCCAAAAGACGTCAGTGCCGCAAAAGCGGAATTCCACTACCCGAAGCGCGTCACCATGCGCTCCTACAATCCCGTTACCAAAGGGCATCCGCGCCAGATCAGGAAAGCAGTGGATCTGATGCTGACCGCCAAACGCCCCATGCTGTACACGGGCGGTGGCGTAATCCTGTCCAATGCCAGCAGCCAGCTGGTGCAGCTGACCCGCCTGCTCGGTTTTCCTATCACCAATACGCTGATGGGCCTGGGTGGCTATCCCGCCACTGACAGGCAATGCCTCGGCATGCTCGGAATGCACGGCACCTATGAAGCCAATATGGGCATGCATAACTGCGACGTGCTGATTGCGATCGGTGCGCGTTTCGACGACCGGGTGACCGGCAACATCGAGAAATTCTGCCCCACTGCGCAGATCATCCATATTGATATCGATCCGGCCAGTATTTCCAAGAACGTGAAGGTCGATGTGCCGATCGTGGGGCCGGTCGACCAGGTGCTCAAGGAAATGCTGGCGGTGATCAAGGAGATCAAGGGTAAGCCGGATGCCGCCGCGCTCCAGGTCTGGTGGAAACAAATCGAAGAATGGCGCGCCATGGACTGTCTGAAGTTCGACCGTGACAGCGAATTGATCAAGCCGCAGGCGGTGCTGGAATCTCTTTACAAAATCACGCGCGGGAATGCCTATGTGACCTCTGATGTGGGTCAGCATCAAATGTGGGCCGCGCAATTCTACAAATTCGACAAGCCGAACCGCTGGATTAATTCCGGCGGGCTGGGCACCATGGGCTTCGGTCTGCCGGCGGCGATGGGCGTGCAGTTTGCGCATCCGAAAGAGACGGTGGCCTGCGTGACCGGCGAGGGCAGTATCCAGATGTGTATTCAGGAGCTGTCGACCTGCCTTCAGTACAAGCTGCCGTTGAAGGTCATTAACCTGAACAATCGCTACCTCGGCATGGTGCGGCAGTGGCAGCAGTTCTTCTATGATGGCCGCTATGCCATGTCTTACATGGAGTCGCTGCCCGACTTCGTCAAGCTGGCCGAGAGTTATGGCCACGTGGGGATGCAGATTACCAGACCTGAAGATGTCGAGCCGGCACTCAAGGAAGCATTCAAGATGAAAGATCGGCTGGTGTTCATGGATTTTATTACCGACCAGTCGGAAAATGTTTATCCAATGATCCCGGCCGGCGCCGGCCAAAATGAAATGATTCTGGTGTAGCATGCGGCACATTCTTTCTATATTGATGGAAAACGAAGCAGGCGCACTGTCACGGGTGGCAGGCCTGTTTTCGGCACGCGGCTATAACATCGAATCGCTGACCGTGGCGCCGACCGAAGATGAATCGCTGTCGCGCATGACGCTGGTCACTACTGGCACCGATGAGGTGGTCGAGCAGATCACCAAACAGCTCAACAAGCTGATCGATGTCGTCAAGCTCATGGATATGCAGGAAGGACCGCATATCGAGCGCGAAATGATGTTGATCAAGACGCGGGCGATCGGCCCGGCGCGCGAAGAAGTGAAGCGCCTGTCGGACATTTTCCGCGGTCGTATCATCGACGTCACCGACAAGATCTACACCATTGAAGTTACCGGCACCAGCGCCAAGCTGAATGCCTTTGTCGAAGCCATGGCTGAGACCGACATCATTGAAGTTGTCCGGTCCGGCGTGATGGGAATCGCACGCGGCGAAAAATCCTTGCGTGTGTAACACGAATTTAAAAACCAGTTAGGGTGCAAAGCAATGGCGATGAATATTTACTATGACAAGGACGCCGACCTGTCCATCATCAAAGGATCGAAGGTCAGCATTATCGGGTACGGTTCGCAGGGCCACGCCCATGCCAATAACCTGAAAGAATCCGGCGTCGATGTCACCGTAGGTTTGCGGCCGGGTTCTATCTCCGAAGCCAAGGCAAAAAATGCCGGGCTGGTCGTCAAGTCGATCGTCGATGCGGTGAAAGGTGCCGACGTCGTTATGATCCTGGCGCCGGACGAGCATCAGGCCAAACTGTACCGCGACAGCATCGAACCGAATATCCGGAAAGGCGCAGCGCTGGCGTTCGCGCACGGCTTTAATATCCATTTCGAGCAGATCGAACCGCGCGCCGACCTCGACGTGATCATGATTGCACCCAAGGGCCCTGGTCACCTGGTGCGTTCCATGTACAAGCAGGGTGCCGGTGTGCCGTCCCTGATCGCGGTGTTCCAGGATGCCAGCGGCAAGGCCAAGGACATTGCATTGTCCTACGCCTCCGCCAACGGCGGCGGTCGCGCCGGGGTCATCGAAACCAGCTTCCGCGAAGAGACGGAAACGGATCTGTTCGGCGAGCAGGCAGTACTCTGCGGCGGCGCCACGGCTCTGGTGCAGGCTGGATTCGAGACCTTGACCGAGGCCGGTTATGCGCCGGAAATGGCCTACTTTGAATGCCTGCACGAACTGAAACTGATTGTGGATCTGATGTATGAAGGCGGCATCGCCAACATGCGTTACTCGATCTCCAACACCGCCGAATACGGAGACCTGACGCGCGGTCCGCGAGTGGTCAATGCCGAAACCAAAGCGGAGATGAAACGAATCCTGACCGAAATCCAGAACGGTGAGTTCGCGCGCGAATTTATCCTCGAAAACCAGGCGGGTGCGGCGACTCTCAAGGCCAAGCGCCGACTCGGTCGTGAACACCCGATCGAGAAGGTGGGCGCGGAACTGCGCAGCATGATGGCCTGGATTTCCGAAAATAAAATCGTCGACAAACAGGTTAACTGAGATCACCACCGGGGCCGCGTCAGCGGCCCCTCTGGTGTTATTCCCCGGTTGCTATAATCACGCGTACGCATGATTCAAAATCGCTATCCCTATTTTGCCCGGCCAGGTTGGTTGCCGCTGGCGCTGTGTGTCATTGCCGCCGTGATTGTCTCGCAGATTGCAGGCTGGGCCTGGTCGGTTCCCTTCTGGTTGCTGTGTCTGTTTGTCGTGTACGTCTTTCGCGATCCGCGCAGGGAAATTTCCTCGAGTCCACTGGCGGTGGTAAGCCCGGCGGATGGCGTGGTCATGTCGGTAGATGAAGTTCGTGATCCCTATCTGGATCGGGAGGCAATCCGCCTGTCAGTCGAAATGAGGCGCACCGGCGTCTACAGCACCCGCAGCCCGGTAGAGGGCAAGATCCTGGAACCGCGCAATTCGACCGCCGGTGATGATCAGCCGCACGGCGTGTGGCTGAAAACCGATGAAGATGATGACCTGGTGGTGGTGATGCATCGCGGTCCGCTGCGGAATCTGCCGCGCTGCTTCGTGCGTATCGGGGAGCGCATCGGACAGGGGCAGCGTTGCGGTTACATCCACATGGGTGGCAAGGTCGACATTTATCTGCCGATCAACAGCCGTCCGCAGGTGCAGCCCGGGGCGCACGTAAAAGCAGGATCAGATGTAATCGCTACACTTGTACACAAGTGAGGCTTTCGCGGAAGCCCGCCAACCTCTGAGACGGAACCGGCACATTTATGGAAGAAGACAAACCCAACGCTCCCACTCCCCGCCGCCGCGGTATTTACCTGTTGCCGAACCTGTTTACCACGGCAGGCCTGTTCGCCGGCTTTTATGCCATTGTTGCGGCCATGGGCAACAACTTCGAAGCTGCCGCAATTGCCATTTTTATCGCCATGGTCATGGATGGCATCGATGGCCGGGTAGCGCGCCTGACCAATACCCAAAGTGAATTTGGTGTTCAGTACGACAGTCTGTCGGATATGGTGTGCTTCGGTCTGGCGCCGGCCCTGGTAATTTTCCAGTGGACGCTGCGTACCATGATCGAGCAGGGCGGCCTGCTGTCGAACCTCGGCTGGCTGGCGGCGTTTATCTATACGGCCGCTGCAGCATTGCGCCTGGCGCGTTTCAACACCCAGGTTGCGACGGCTGACAAGCATTACTTTCAGGGGCTTCCGAGTCCGTCCGCGGCCGGGCTGCTGGCGGGGCTGGTCTGGTTCAGCAGTGCACAGGGACTGGAAGGCAGTGATATGTGGGTTCTCGGCGCACTGCTGGCGGTTGGCGCGGGCGCTCTGATGGTCAGCAATGTGCGCTATTACAGTTTCAAGGAAATAGACTTCAAAAATCGGGTGCCATTCGTGGCGATGTTTCTGGTAGTGCTGGTATTTGTGGTGGTTTCCAGTGACCCGCCCAGCGTTCTGTTTTTCGGGTTCCTGCTGTATGTCATCTCAGGTCCGGTTGTTACGCTTTACCAGATTCGCCAGCGGCGCAAGCAGCGCAAATCGCAGTCCTGAAGTTTCTCAGATCGTGGTTTGCCAGTCTGACCAGTCGCTGCGATTCTCGGCGACATGGAACAGGGCGGCGACCACATGGCGGTCGTATTTCACACCGGCATCCTGGAGCAATCGATCCAGTGCCGCCTGAATGCTGATCGCATCGCGGTAGGCGCGTGGACTGACCAGCGCGACGAAAGCATTGGCGACGGCCAGAATGCGGGCGGTCAGCAGAATGTCATCGCCACTCAGCGCCTGCGGATAGCCGCTGCCATCGAGATGCTCCTGCTTCTGCCGGATGGTATCCAGCACCTGCCCCTCAAACTCCAGATCCTCGAGCATTTCCACACCATACTGTACGTGACGCTGTGCCAGGTCCTGTTCGGCATCGGTGAGTGCTGTGGTTTTGGTGAGGATTTCTCTGGGCACGAAAATCTTGCCGAGATTGGCCAGGCTGGCGGCCATGTCCAGAGTCTGCCGGTCCGCTTTGCTGAGCTTCAGTTCACGACCGATGGCGTTGGCGACTTCTGCCATGCGCGCCGAGTGATTCGCGGAGTAGGGATCGTGGAGGTCGACGACCTGCATGAGCGTATCGACGAGCCGGCGCAGCAGAGTCGCGTGTTTACGCTGTGCAAGACGCAGCGCCGTAGTGTCCTGCATTACCAGCAGAATCGCATTGAAGCGTTCGCCCAACCGGTCGACCGGCACTATTGAACACTGGAAAATGCGCGTGTCTCCGCCGATGGACATTTCCCGGGTGCAGTGCTGTATCTCGCCGTTTGCATGCAGCTGTTCGATAGCAGCGAGCAGCGGCTGTGCGTTGGCCGGGCCAATGACAGCGCCCAGAGACTGTCCGGTCAATTCGTGCGCATCTGTATTGACCCGTGTCGCCAGACGGGTGTTGGCAAATAGAAGTTGCTGCTGATCATCGAGCAGCATTATCAGCGCCTCGGTGTTATCGGTTACAGCATGCAGCAGTTCGGTTTGCTTCTGCAGTGCCAGCGACTTGTTGCGCAACGCTTCGGCATCATGTCGGGCCCGCACACTGCTGCCATGCCGCCAGGCCGCCACCAGAGTCGCCGCAAAGAAAAACAGCAGCAGCGAGAATGAAGTGATTATGAAACGCCGGTGACGATTGGATTCCTGCAGGGCTTCGCCAGCGTCGACCTGCTGGCTCAGGACCCATGGCGACGAGGGTATGCTGCGGCTGGTGGCAAGCACCGCATGGCCAAGATAATTGCGGAAGAGACCGAAGCTGCCAGGCTCGGTTACGGCCACGGCGGCCGCAAGATTGGAACGGTCCAGTGGCAGCGACTTGCGCGTCGGCACACCGCCGCCGCGCGTGGGAGACAGGTACAGCACCTGCCGGTCTTCGCTCTTCAGTAACAGTGATTCATCGCCGGCCGTCAGCGCGACTCCGGTGTTCAGCAGCGGATACAGTGTGCGGGCGGCATTATGCACGCCGAGTATCACTCCACTGCTGCCGCTGTCGGTCTGCGCACCCAGCACCGCCGGTACCGGCACGGCAATGCCGAACAGGACACGATCGTGGGCGTCCAGTACCAGTTCGCTGAACGTCACGCGACCTGTCTGCTGGGCGAGCTCGACCGCCGCTGCGAGAGCGGCACCGATTTCCGGCATACCCGAAGTCGCTACCACCCGGCGCTGCCCGGCATCGAACAGGGCCAGACCATTAGCGCGCCGCTGTGGGACGTTTGCAGTAATCAATGACTGCTGCCCGTCCGCTGTGAATCCATAGCGCTCGGCGCTGGCCAGGATCAGGTTGCGCAGGTAACCAAGCTGGGCCGGTTCATCGCTGGAGTCGGCGCTGTCGCGGTGCTGGCTGAGCTGCCAGAGATACAGCTGCAGGGAGGCATTGTTGGCGAGTTCGTTCAGTGACTGCTGTTGCAGTGCCAACCAGTCTTCTATGGCCTGTACCCGTGTCTCCGCCACCTGGCCCAGACGGATCGACCAGGCGTCGAGGTCGCGCTGACGCTCTTTCTGTACGTAGGCACTGATGAGCAGGCTACCGGCAATAAGGATGGCGACCAGCGCGAGAATGCCCCCCCATACGGGTCGGGTAATTGATGTTTTCACAGTGCGCTGTCCGTTTAATCCGGTAGGTGGATCCACCAGTTCTGCTCATTGATTGAATACACCGGCGCATAATGCACGATGTCCCGGTGTGAAATCACGTCCCGCGTCTGGTTGTCGAGAATCAGGATATCATCGTTCTGCGCTACCGCCAGTACTGCATGTGGTACGCGAAGGTTGGTGTCCTGCAGCACTACGATGCGTAATTCTTCGCTGGCGAAGCCGAGCCATAAAAGCGAAAACAGCTTGGTGAGGGCGTAGTCTTCGCAGTCGCCGTTATTGTCGAGGAATTCCCGCACCACTGCCCAGTAGTCCTCGACACCGTAATTATCGATGTCCAGCACGTAATTCCTGCGGTTCGCAAAGCTGTTCACGGCCTTGAGCTGTTCGGCGCGCGGCCGATCGCGCAGGCTGTCAAGAAAGGCCAGCCAGTCATCGAGATGACAGCGGTTGAACTGCGTCGCATTGCAGCGTCCATCCGGCGTATCGATCAGAATATGGCGTTGCAGGGCGCCCAGCCATTGCCTGAATATGCCCATGTCGGCTTGCTGGCTTTGTCGATAGCCGAACAGGTTATCGTTGAAGGCAGCATGTCCGGGTGTGGTATGCAGACCGAGCCAGAAGCCGGCCAGCATCAGGGCCGGCAGTGAAAATAGCTTGTTATAGGTCAATTGTCTTTGCCGGCCAACTCTTTTAATATGCGCACAAACCGTCGCCAGATGCAGACGATTCAAAAAATTTCTGTTTCACGCGCGTAAATTAACTGGGGAAGGATAATGGTTCAAGCAATAATCAGGGATAAAAACCGCATTGGAACGATTCTCTTTTCGATTTTGCTCGCCGCACCACTTGCGGCAGGGGCGCAGGAAGAGCCAATCCCGCCGGTTGATCCGGTGCCAACAGTTGGGCAAACCGCGAATGAAGCCCTGTTCCGGGAAGGCATGGAGGCACTCGAGGACCAGCGGCTGAAATCCGCCATCCGCGCCTTCAGCACGATTCTTGACGATGAGCCGGAACTGCACCGCGCCAAACTGGAGCTGGCTCTCGCTTACTATCGCTCGATGCGCTACGAGAAAGCCGAGCGGCTGGCCAGCCAGGTCCTGGACGATCCTGCCACACCACCGGAAGTGCGCGTCACCATCCTGGCATTTCTTGCGCAGGTTCGCCGCGACGCCGAGGAATATGGCGAAAAACACAATTTCACGCCGTTTATCGCCGCGGGCATCATGCACGATACGAACGTCAATGTGGGACCCAGTGTCGCCGGGGTGCGGGTGGGGGATACCACTTTGACGCTGGCGCCGGATTCATTGAGCCAGTCTGATAATGCCTATATCGGCAATGCAGGATTCGACCATCTCTATCAGTCAGGGAAGCGCGTGGAAGTGGGCGAGCAGAGCGCGGCGCTGCTGTGGCAGAGCGGCGCCAGCGTCTACTGGCGGCGTTACCACGAACAGAATGACTATGACATGATGGTCGCCAGCATCAACACCGGACCGGCAATCCTGATGCTGCGCAAATGGCGGGCTTCCCTGCAGTTGCGCAGTGATTACCTGACTCTGGCCGGCCATGCACTCAGCTGGATCAATAGCGTCGAGCCCGCCGTGACCTGGCAGTTCAACAATGGTGAGCTGACTTTGGAGGGTAACTATTCCTACCGCAGCTATCACCGCAATGAAGACGAAGGACGCGAGGGCGATTATGGCTATCTCGGCGTTACCCTCAGTCGCTATCTCGATAATCGCAGATTTGCGTTGACCGCCGGCGCGCGAGCCGTTGGTTTTAATGCTGATGCCGACCAGTTTGCTTATACCGGCGGCCAGATCAATGCCGGTATCAGTGGCATACCCTGGCCGAACGGGACGGCCTATGCACGCGGTCGCTACTCTGATTTTTACTACCAGGGTGATACGCCTTCCTTCAACAAGGAGCGGCACGATCAGGAATACCTCGCCACGCTCGGTCTCACCCATACGTTCAGGAACGATGACGATCTGTTGAAAAACTGGGTGGTGAATGCCTTCTGGGAGCGAACATTCAACGATTCGAACATCAGCGGGTTCTATACCTATACGCGGTATCAGACGATGCTGATGCTGTCGCGCAGCTTTTAGCGGATAACGATGTGTCGGACTATATTACAGTTGGTGCTGCGGTTGGGTTGCTCTAGACCGGTTAGGCAACCTTCTGAAATACAAGCTGTTTTATGGGCCCGAAACGGGGCTGCCGCAACCGTGCTGTGTCGGCTAAATTTACATTGTTTGCGCCATAACGCTGACAGCCTTTGAAACGTCGCCTGTAAGCGACGGTTAATCAAGGCAATTCCAGTTACGGCACAGTCATTGCAAAGCATATGCTATAGGTCTCTTCTGGACTGGCGAAGCTATTTGGGAAAATCACTGATGAACACGACCAGACATTTCGCGATGCTTGGCTTGGCGCTTGTAATCGGCACCGGGCAATCGCTTGTTTCAGCACAGGAAAAAGAACAGGACTCAGTGTACTCCTACGGTCGTTGGGCGGTTCTGAGTCCGGCGGCGGGTGGTATCGAGCCTTATGTGGCGACTGATACACCGGTTGCGCTGAACAATACGCGCCCGGAAGAGCCCTTTGGACCCACTGTGTTGGTTGCTGACACTGATCCGTCGACTCCACCGCCGGTTGTTGTGCCGCCGACCGCGCCGCCGGTCATAGTGCCGAATCCACCCGGCAATCCGCCACCGGATGGGGACCCGCGGCCATCAGCGCCACCACCAGTGGTCGTGCCTAATTTGCCTGGAACACCGCCTCCGGTCGGGGATCCACGGGATGCGCTTGTGGTGTCTGAGCCGATAGTGGTGCCGTCTTCAACCGTTGAGCTACCGCCTGTGGGCGATCCGCGAACTGCGCCTGTGGTGCAGCAGGCGCCGCAGGTAGTGACAAATTAGCAGGACGTGGCAGTCGGCAGAACAACGTATTAGTAAAAATGAACCACAATAACATCAATATGGATCTGGAATTCAGGAGAAGAACATGAAGAAGGTATTACTTGGTTTAGGTTTGGTGCTGTTGAGTCAACAGTCGCTGGCTGTTTCAGTCGCCGGCGTCGATTTCGTGAACATCGCTGACCAGTTGAACGCTTCGGTTGGTACTTACCAGTCTAACTGGGTGCCGGGCGGCGCAGGCACTGAAGCTAACAGCATGGTCGACGAAAACGGAGCGACCTGGGTATACAGCAGCTCTGCTACGGCAACCATGGATGTCTATTTCAGCAGTGCAGCACTGTTCGATGTTTCAAGTGTCGATCTGGCGATGTTGTTCGTTGGTGATGCCGGGCATTCGGGTGGGGTCACGTTGCTGGGCGGCACACTGGACGGTTTGTTCTCGGCTTTCAGTCTCCCGGCCGGCGCCGGCTACACCGGTTTCAATTCTTCAACCACACCTGCACCTCCTGGTGGTACTTCGACTGATTACGGAATATTCGCGTCCAGTCTGGATCTGGCAGGCATCTTTGGTAGCGGAACCTTCTCTGGCGTGAGGCTGGATATCAGCAACGCCAGCGCCGCGCCTTCCATGCTGGGCACCACGTCCGCGGGAGTCGCGGTCGTGCCGGTGCCTGCTGCAGTCTGGTTGTTTGGCTCAGGCCTGATCGGATTGGTCGGGATCGCGCGCCGCCGCCGGCGCTGATAGATACGACCGCGCAAGCCTGAAACAGGGTCCTGCGGGACCCTGTTTCATTTGCGGTCTCATTGCCTGGCTTGATATCCCGCACCACACCGCTTATATTCATGGCTCGAATGAGCGAATCTGAATTCATGCCTCACTACAGCGACAATCTGAACACCTTTACGACCGGCGGGTTCTTCCGCCTGCTGTCGCTGCTCGCCCTGCTACGACTGCCGCTTCGCGGCTGATACGACACCCGCCTGGCGAGGCTAAACGCAACATCCAGAAAACCTGACATAATTTGATGCGTCGCAGCATTCAGCTTTGGTATGCTGTGGGCGCTGTAGGCGGCGGATGCCGCAATGGAGCAGAGCATGAGCAGCGATCGATTAATCATTTTTGACACCACCTTGCGCGACGGCGAGCAGAGTCCGGGCGCATCGATGACCCGGGACGAAAAGGTCCGTATTGCCCGGGCTCTGGAACGCATGCGGGTGGATGTCATCGAGGCCGGATTCCCGATCGCCAGTGGTGGCGACTTCGAGGCAGTACAGGCTGTGGCTCGTGCGGTGAAGGACTCTACCGTATGCGGTCTGGCG
This sequence comes from Thiogranum sp., assembly GCA_024636585.1. Classification (GTDB taxonomy): domain Bacteria; phylum Pseudomonadota; class Gammaproteobacteria; order DSM-19610; family DSM-19610; genus Thiogranum. The sequence continues at coordinate 38,174 of JAGXGS010000035.1, forward strand.
CGCGCTCTGGATCGCGATATCGATCGCGCCGGTGAGGCACTGAAGGACGCAAAGTCGGCGCGTATTCATACCTTCATCGCAACGTCGCCCATCCATATGAAAATGAAGTTGCGCATGGAGCCGGACCAGGTGCTGGAACAGGCGGTGAAAGCGGTCACGCGGGCCCGAAAATACACCGATAACGTGGAGTTCTCTCCCGAGGATGCCGGGCGTTCGGAGCTGGATTTTCTTTGTCGCGTTCTGGAAGCAGTCATCGATGCCGGCGCGACGACGGTGAATATTCCCGACACTGTAGGTTATAACCTGCCGCATCAGTTCGGCCAGTTGATCGCGGACCTCATCGAGCGGGTGCCGAATGCGGACAAGGCGGTGTTCTCGGTGCATTGCCACAACGACCTTGGGCTGGCGGTGGGCAATTCATTGTCGGCGGTATTGAATGGTGCGCGCCAGGTCGAGTGTACGATTAATGGCCTTGGCGAACGTGCTGGCAATGCATCACTGGAAGAAGTGGTAATGGCGGTGCGTACCCGTCAGGATGTTTTCCCCTGCGATACCCGGCTCGACACGACCAATATCATGACCTGTTCGCGACTTGTCTCGGGTGTCACCGGTTTCGTGGTGCAGCCGAACAAAGCGATCGTCGGTGCCAACGCCTTTGCCCACGAATCCGGTATTCATCAGGACGGTGTGCTGAAAAGCCGCGAGACCTATGAAATCATGCGTGCCCAGGACGTCGGCTGGACCGCCAATCGCATCGTGCTCGGCAAACACTCCGGCCGCAATGCATTTCGGACGCACCTTGAACAGCTGGGTATCGCTTTCGACTCGGAAGAAGGACTTAACGAGGCCTTCTCCCGCTTCAAGGATCTTGCTGACAAGAAACACGAGATCTATGACGAGGACCTGCAGGCGTTGGTGTCCGAGTTGAGTCTCGATGCTGAGAATGAGCAGTTCAAGTTGATCGCCCTGAAAGTCTGTTCAGAGACCGGCGAGACACCGGATGCCAGTATCACACTTAGCGTCAACGGCGAGGAAAAGCATGCCCACTCCAGCGGCGGCGGCCCGGTGGATGCAGCGTTCAAGGCGATCGAGATGATAGTCAACAGCGGCACAGAATTGCAGCTGTACTCAGTGAGCAACATCACCAGTGGAACCGATGCGCAGGGCGAGGTTACGGTTCGTCTCGAGCGCGGTGGACACATCGTCAATGGTCTGGGTGCCGACACGGATATCGTTATTGCGTCAGCCCGAGCCTATGTCAATGCGCTGAACAAGATTATCCGGCCGGAAGGTCGGGAGCATCCGCAGCGGGGCGATGTCTAGGCGCGCAACAGTCAGGCAGGTGCAATACCTGGATGCCATGGGTATCCAGTCCTGGCAGTTGCGGCGCGCGGCCGGGCAGAATCCGGATGCGGCGCAGCCGGAGAAACAGGGAGACACTGTGGCGCATCTTGACTGGGATGCGCTGCAACAACGCGTCTCCGGATGTACGCAATGTGCATTGCATCGCAGTCGTACGCAGACGGTGTTTGGCGTCGGCGACCGCAATGCTGACTGGCTGATCATCGGCGAAGCGCCGGGTAAAGACGAAGACCTGGAGGGCGAACCTTTTGTAGGCCGCGCCGGACAGCTGCTTAACTCGATGTTGCTGGCCATCGGGTTGAAACGCGATCAGGTCTACATTACGAACATTGTAAAATGTCACCCACCGGAGAATCGCGACCCGAAGTCCGAAGAAACCGTCTGTTGCGAACCCTTTCTGCTGCGTCAGATCGATCTGGTCCAGCCGAAAATGATTCTCGCGTTGGGCCGGGTTGCGGCCCAGAGCCTTCTGCGCAGCAAGTTGCCGCTCGGCAAGTTGCGCGGCAGCGTGCATAGCTTCCGCGATACCGGAATTCCCCTGATCGCCACCTGGCATCCGGCTTACCTGATACGCACGCCTTCCGAGAAACGTAGCGCCTGGGAAGATCTGAAGCTGGCGAGGCGGTCCGTGGAGCGGGCTTCGTGAGCGCTCTTCTGTCCGGCGAGCCAAATCTGCGCCCCCTGAATGTGGACGATCTGCCGGAATTAATGGAGATTGAGCACCGCGCCTACCCGTATCCCTGGACAATCGGGATCTTTCGTGACTGCCTGCGGGTCGGCTATTGCTGCTGGTGCCTGGAAGCGGCGGGGCATATTGATGGCTACGGGGTCATGAGCGTAGCGGTGGGTGAAGCTCATATTCTCAACCTGACAGTGCGGCCGGAAATGCAGCGGCAAGGCATCGGCGCCAGGCTGATGGAGCATTTCATACATGTGGCGCGCCGGCATGGCGCCAGAGTGGTGATGCTGGAGGTGCGACCGTCGAATACCGCGGCCGTGAATCTTTATTACAAGCTCGGATTCAACGAAATGGGGGTGCGCCCGAATTATTATCCGGCAGACAAGGGGCGCGAGGATGCGTTGCTACTGGCTTTAGAGCTGACATAATTGTCATGTTTGTCGAATTTATTTATCTTCAGGAGCGGTGACTGGATTGCTGGCTTGGCCTCCAGTAACTTATTGTTCGGGAATGAGTAAAGGCCGTGCCGCATGAAGCGGAAACAGCTGGCATCTGTCGGGAAAATTGACGGAACCCCATGTAAGAAATGTTCCTGTTGCGGGGGCTTGTTCTTAAGCGACTGAAGCTACTAGCAAAACTGTCATGGCGTGCTTTCTGCATCAGCTATCCGCTGATGGCTATGAACAAAAAACAATACCGGGAAGCGAGTGCGGATATTTAAATACCAGATTGGCCTGAAATGGCCGGGACTCTGCCAGAGACTGCTGCTGCTTGCGATTCTATGTCCGGGTAGCGCTGCTGTGGCCGCACCGGAGCAGCGGCCCGACGTCATCCCCGGAAGCTATGTCGTCGTCTACAAGGGCGGCGTGCAAAGCGGGCCGGTAACCGACGAACTCGCTCGCACCCTCGGTCTCGGCATCAGTTTCAAATACCGCCATGCGTTGCAGGGAGCCGCGGTCACCGTACCGCCTGGCCGCCTGCGGGCCCTTCAGCAGGATCCGCGGGTGGCATACGTCGAGCCAGATCAGATTGTGACCCTGGCCGCGCAGACGCTGCCGACCGGGATCGATCGGATCAATGCAGAGCAGGATTCCGCAGCCAACATTGATAACATCGATGACCGCGTGAATGTCGATATTGCCATTCTCGACACCGGCCTCGATCTGGATCATCCCGATCTGAATGTCTACCGTTATGCCCTGTGCAGCACCAAGGGGTTCAGAGGGTCCTGTAAAGAAGGCGACGCAGGCGCGGATGACGGGAACGGTCATGGTACCCACGTCGGCGGTACTGCGGCGGCGCTCGATAACAACAGCGGCGTGGTCGGCGTAGCGCCGGGAGCGCGTCTGTGGGGGGTCAAGGTGCTGGGTGATGACGGCAGTGGCTCCATCTCAATTGTTATCGCCGGCGTTGACTATGTAACTGCCCAGGCCACCGAAATCGAAGTCGCTAACATGAGCCTTACCAGCGAGAGCTTTTCGCAGGCGCTGCATGATGCCATCAGCAATTCTGTCGCTGCCGGAGTGACTTACGTATTGGCAGCCGGCAACCAGCTGGTCGATGTCTCGACCCGCTATCCTGCCGGTCACCCACAGGCCATTACTGTTTCCGCGCTTGCGGACTTCGACGGCCAGTCGGGTGGAACGGGCAGCGGCAGTGTGTCGTTTTCGACCTGTACTGAAAATGTCGACGACTCATTCGCCTGTTTCAGTAACTTTGGTTCCGGCGTGGATATCATGGCGCCGGGGGTGCGCATACGCTCGACATGGTTCGGGGGCGGTACCGCAGTGATCAGTGGCACCAGCATGGCCGCGCCGCATGTGACGGGAGCTGCCGCGCTCTACATGATGGAAAATCCCGGAGCTTCGCCTGCCACGGTAAAGGCGGCGCTGCTGGCGGCGGCGGATCCGGCACCCTGCGCCAACAGTGCGAATGGACATTGCGCGGATGATCCTGATGGCATCCAGGAGCCGCTGTTGATGCTGCGCTGCAGGGACACGGACGCAGATGGCATTTGCGATGACATCGATAACTGCCCGTTGATTTCCAACCCGACTCAGGCCGACAGTGACGGAGATGGCGTGGGCGACAGTTGCGATAACTGCGCGAATACCCACAATCCGGATCAGGCCGACAGCGACGGCGACGGGATCGGTGACAGCTGTGACAGCTGTCCGCTGATCGATAACGACAGCACCGCTGACAGCGACAATGACGGACTCAGCGATTTTGAAGAATGCATCCTTGGAACCAACCCGGCTGACTCAGACACCGACGGCGATACGCTGTTGGACGGTGATGAACTGGCGCTTTACGAGACTGATCCGCTGCTCCCGGACAGCGATGGCGATGGGTTTGACGATGGAGAAGAAGTGTTGGCGGGGAGTGATCCGCTGGATAGTTCCAGCTATCCGGCTATAGCCGATGGCGACCTGAACGGCGACCAGTTGGTTGATGCACGTGATGTTCTAATCGGCTTGAAGATCGTACAGGGACAGCTTACGCCGACCACGGATCAGCTGGCGCATGGTGATGTAGCGCCTCTGGTGGCGGGCGTGCCGCAGCCAGACAGCGTGTTCAATCTTGGCGATCTGCTGCTGATCCAGCGCAAGGCGCTCGGCAGCCTGAGCTTCTAAGCCTGCGGTGAAAGTTTGGCGTGTGTTATAATGCGCTATTTCCAAAGCAGATAAATCCCCAGCAGTATGAGTATCATCGCCGACGAAGCGGCACGCCGCCGCACATTCGCCATTATTTCACATCCCGATGCGGGCAAGACCACCCTGACCGAAAAGCTGTTGTTGTTTGGTGGTGCTATCCAGCTTGCCGGCACCGTGAAAGGTCGCAAGGCCGCGCGCCATGCCACCTCAGACTGGATGGAGATGGAGAAGCAGCGCGGTATTTCCGTAACATCCTCGGTCATGCAGTTTCCTTACCGGGATGCGATGGTCAATCTGCTCGATACGCCCGGCCACGAAGATTTCTCGGAAGACACCTATCGCACCCTAACGGCTGTGGATTCGGCGCTGATGGTGATCGACGTTGCCAAGGGGGTCGAGGCGCGGACCATTAAATTGATGGAGGTATGCCGGCTGCGCACCACGCCGATTTTCACCTTCATCAACAAGCTCGACCGCGAAGGCCGCGAGGCAATCGAACTGCTCGACGAAGTCGAACAGGTGCTCGATATAAAATGTGCGCCTATTACCTGGCCGATCGGCATGGGCAAGCGCTTCAAGGGCGTCTATCACATCGAAGATGACAAGGTGTTCCTGCATACCGCGGGTGACAGCAGCCGGCGTCACGAAGTCAAATCCATCAATGGTCTGGATAACCCTCTGCTGGACGAAGTGCTGGGCAGCCAGGCTGACGAATTGCGTCAGGATATTGAACTGGTGCAGGGTGCCAGCCACCGTTTCGACAAGGATGCCTATTTGCGCGGTGAACTGAGTCCGGTGTTCTTCGGATCGGCGATCAATAATTTCGGCGTGCAGGAACTGCTCGACTACTTCATCGAGCATGCGCCGCCGCCGCTGGCGCGCGACACCACGACCCGTTGCGTCGAGCCGCTCGAGCCGGAGCTGACCGGATTCGTGTTCAAGATTCAGGCGAATATGGACCCGCAACACCGGGATCGAATCGCCTTCTTCCGGGTCTGTTCCGGCTCCTATAAAAAAGGCATGAAAATGCACCACGTGCGCATCGGTCGCGATGTGCAGGTGGCAAATGCCATGACCTTCATGGCGGCTGATCGTGGCCACGTCGAGGAAGCCTACCCGGGCGACATCATCGGCTTGCATAACCACGGCACTATCCGCATCGGTGATACGTTCACGCAGGGCGAAGAGCTCAAGTACACCGGCATTCCCAGCTTTGCGCCGGAACTGTTCCGGCGCGCGGTTCTTAAAGATCCGCTGCGCATGAAAGCCCTGCAAAAAGGCTTGATACAGCTGAGCGAGGAGGGCGCTACCCAGCTGTTCCGGCCATTAAAGAACAATGATCTGGTTCTGGGTGCAGTCGGCGTATTGCAGTTCGATGTGGTGGCGCAACGTCTCAGGGACGAATACAAGGTGGAATGCCTGTTCGAGTCGGTGGCGGTGGCGACTGCGCGCTGGGTCGAGTGCGACGACCCCAAAGAACTGCAGCGACTGCGCGACAAGGCTTACGATAACCTCGCGCTCGATCAGGCAGGTGAGCTGGTGTATATCGCGCCCACGCGCATCAATCTGGATCTCGCCATAGAGCGTTATCCGGGCGTGCGTTTCCAGGCGACGCGGGAGATTTGATAGCCTGACGCTGCGGCCGTGCCCCGGACGCGGGAGTCCGGCTGGCCTGATCCTTGCTGCAGTTAGCGCATGAGCGCTGTCAAACAAAAGCCTGCCAAAGACAAATCAACGAGTTATATCATGGGGCCGGCATGTCGAAGGGCATGAGCGGCAAACAACTGGCGGAGATCTTCCGTCAGGCGGCAGATGCTCACCAGCACCAGCGTCATGCCGAGGCTCAGGCCGGTTACCGCAGGATTCTGCGTGTGGTGCCCGCGCATTTCGATGTGCTGCACCTGCTGGGTCAGTCCCTGATCGAAGCCGGACAGCCGCATGACGCGATAGAATGGTTGCGGAAAGCAGTCGCTGCCAATCCTGACAGTACCGATGCCTGCTTTGATCTGGGTCTGGCGCAGCGCAAGGCCGGACAGTCTGATCAGGCTGTGCAGTCATTTCGCCGCGTGCTCGAATTGCAGCCAGACTATCTGAAAGCCCACCTGTCACTTGCCGAACTTAAATTTCCCGGCGAACGGTATACAACGCTGCTTCGCCAGTTGCACCAGTGGCTGAAGCCGGCCAACTATGTCGAGATTGGCGTGGAGACGGGGCAGTCGATGGCGCTGGCGGAACCGGGCACGCGTTGCGTCGGGATTGATCCGGAGCCGCGCATACAGACAGCGCTGCCGCCGCGTTGTGAAATCTTCGCCCAAACCAGTGACACGTTTTTTGCCGAACAAAAACTTCATGAACTGCTGGACCGCCAGCCGGTTGCCTTCGCTTTCATCGATGGCATGCACGTATTCGAAGCGGCATTGCGCGATTTCATCAATATCGAAGCCTGTGCGGACCCGCACACTGTGGTGGCGATTCATGACTGTATCCCGTTAGACGGGGTGACGTCGGCGCGCGAGCGCACCACCAATTTCTGGAGCGGTGATGTCTGGAAGCTGATTCTGTGCCTGAAAAAATACCGGCCCGGGCTGGAGATCATCAACGTGGCGACCAAGCCTACCGGGCTGGGGCTCATTACCGGGCTGGAGCGGGGGAATCGCAGATTGCTCGACTGTTATGCGCAAATTCTGGAAGAATTCATACCACTTGGATATGACGACATCGCCGAGCGCGAAGCCGAATGCCTGAATATCGTGGCCAATGAGTCGGCAGCTGTGAAAGCCTGGCTACAGGACCGGAGGTGCAGCAGCCTGTCGGTCGCAACATCCTAGCGCGGCGGAGCCTTACTCCGCTCGATGACATCAGCGAGTGCTTGCTCGTTGTCACAAAAGCCGATTTCACCGCTGTCGATTTTCCCGTTCGCCAGCTTCTCGTCGCATTGTTCAATCTGGCTGCACCCGGCACAGCGTTGCATCTGGTTGTGAACATCCACGGCGCGTTCGCCATGCAGATACGCGTCGATGTCGACGCCAAGGGCCGTGAGCATTTTGCTCAGCCTGAGGCTGTCCAGCTGTCTGGCCATTGATTCGCGGTAGCGTTTGCCTGCGGAAAGATTGAACACGATGGCTACTGTCAGCAGTACGGCGAATGCCGCCAGCAATATGCCGAACAGGCCGGCAATGATCAGGCTGAACAGGTTCATCGTCATGCTCTCCGCGAAGTTCGGTTAAACGGATCAGACTCTAGGCAAAAACATTTCCAGCGTCCTTGACCAGGATCATATGAACGCCACTCATCCGCGGCATAATGCCTCATTATGAGGCCTCGCGAGGCGGGCGCCTGCCCGCAAGCGGTGCATGCCAGGATGGCTTGCGTCGCAGGTGTGCAACGGGTTGATGTATACCGCCTCTAAATGTGCATTTTCCCGTCGATCTGGTGCGGCGGCACATGACTTGCAACGACAGGGCATTCTGTCACCCGATCAACTTCAGGCATTCTGATGCTCGACAAGACTCTGGCAATCATTCTCGCAGGCGGCGTCGGATCGCGCCTGCATCCGCTCACACAACATCGCGCCAAACCGGCGGTGCCGTTTGGAGGCAAATACCGGATCATCGATTTTACCCTGGCCAATTGCCTGCATTCCGGGATACGCCGGGTGCTGGTGCTGACCCAGTACAAATCGCACTCTCTGCAAAAACACCTGCGCGATGGCTGGTCGATCTTCAATCCGGAGTTGGGGGAATATATCACGCCGGTACCTCCGCAGATGCGCGTCGACGACGGCTGGTACTCCGGCACCGCCAATGCGATTTATCAGAACCTCTACATGATCGAGCGCAGCGACGTCGACTGGGTGCTGATTCTTTCCGGTGATCATATCTATCGCATGGATTATGCAGAGATGATTCGCGCCCACGTGGACAGCGGTGCTGATGTGACCGTTGCGTGTATGACTCTGGGTCTGGACGAAGCGCGCGATTTTGGCGTGATGCAGATCCAGGCGGATAATTGCATCACCGCTTTCGCTGAAAAGCCGGCGGATCCGCAGCCGCTGCCGGATGATCCGCAGCAGGCGCTGGTTTCGATGGGTGTCTATGTCTTCAGTCGCAGCAAATTGCTGGACGTGTTGCAGTCAGATCATGACCGGACCAGTTCGAGCCATGACTTCGGTGCTGATATTCTGCCGGGGATGATTGCCGACAGGAGTGCCGTGGCGTACCGCTTCGGTGAACCGGGCGGGCGCGTCACACCGGATCGCTACTGGCGTGATGTCGGAACCATCGATGCCTATTATCAGGCCAACATGGCATTGCTCGATCCGGTGCCGCCGCTGAACCTCTACCAGAAGGACTGGACCATCCGAACCTACCAGGGACAGAATCCCCCGGCGCGCACGGTGCCTGGAGAGTCCGGTAACGAAGGCGTATTCGTCAATTCCATTCTTGCCAGCGGCAGTGTCATCACCGGCGGCGGTGTCAATCACTCCATCCTGTTTGCCGGTGTGAGGGTGGGCGATGAAGCCATCGTCGAGGACGCTATTCTGTTCGATAACGTGACCGTGGGTGATGGTGCACAGGTGAAGAACTGCATCGTCGATAAGAACGTCGCGATACCGCCCGGCGAAGTGGTGGGTGTCGACCTCGAGCGCGAGCGCGAGCGCTTCCATGTTTCCGAACGCGGCGTTGTCGTTATTCCAAAAAATTACCTGTTCTAATCAGTGAAACGGGTCTCCTGTGTCAGGCGCAGCATGCTGTTATGCTAGCGCAATTATCTCACCGCAAAGGATAGGTGACATGGCGGATGACCTGACTGAGCAGAATCCAGAACGGCCCCGGGGCTTGCGCTGGCCGCAGGTGTTGCTGATCGTGACTGGAACAATGGTGGTCACAGTCGGCATCACTTACTGGGTCCTCACCTCTTACCTGTTCGTCAAGGAATTTAAGCCAGTCGAGTTGCAGGCGCGTGAGGAGCAGGTACTCGAAGCCAAGCTCCGGGCGATCGGTTTCGATGTCGGTGAACATGACCGAGCGGGCAATCTCAAGCCGGAGCCTTACAGCGAAATCGGCGCACGCCGCGAAGTCACTTTTTCCGAGCGCGAACTGAATGCGATGCTGGCGAGAAACACCGACATGGCGCGCAAACTTGCTATCGACCTGTCAGACGACCTGGTCAGCGCGAAGCTTCTGATTCCTTTGGACCCGGATTTTCCGATGCTGGGCGGCAAGACCCTGCGCGTGAATGCCGGAGTGGAACTGGCCTACCAGGGCAGCAAGCCGGTTGTCGTTCTCAGGGGCGTGAGTGTGATGGGCGTTCCGGTTCCAAATGCCTGGCTTGGCAACCTGAAAAATGTCGATCTGGTCGGCGAATTCGGTGCAAATCAGGGCTTCTGGAAAACGTTTTCCGAAGGCGTGGAGGACATCCAGGTCGAAGAAGGCCGAATGAAGATCAAGCTTCGTGAATAGAAGCGGACTATATTCAGTGTGCCGATCGTTGATTGCTAAAGGAGTGGATCATGACGCGAACTTTTCCGGCACTGGTTGTTGCGGTGTGGCTGACGGCATGTGGCGCACCGGGTCTGGATTACTCAGGTTATACAGTACCTGCCGGATCAGAAATCATGCTGAACCGGGAAATCGGGATTCCGTCCGGTAGCGCGCACGTCAAATTTCAGCATGGCAAACTGTCTGCCGGCGTCGATTCGTATACCATTAACTGCGAGTTTCGAGTCAGAGATCTGGGGCCACAGGTCGTAGAGCCCGGCTCTTTTACGGTGACGCGCAGCGGTGATTCCCGGGAGTGGGCGATCTCGCCTTATACGGTCCGTGTATGGAAGTCGATGACTCTCGAGTCTGCTCGGCAGGCCGACCCGGTTCATCTCATCTGCCAGAAATGGGTGGATGTCGACCGGGCCACTAATATTTCAATCAACGAAATGCGCGATGCGCTGGGTGCCTGGGTCAGTTTTCCGCAGGCACCGCAGGCCCGTCTCTAGGATTCGCTGGACGGAGTCTTGCGCGCGGCCGGCGCTTTGCTCTTCGGCTTTGCCTTGGCCCGGGGCTTGTTCTTGTCGCGACTTTTCGGTTTGTCTTTGCCTTTGCTTTTGGCCTTGTCCTTTGCTCCGCCTTTGCCGCCCGGCTTCGCCGACAGCTTCAGCTTGGGCCGACGCTTCACCGGTTGCTCTCCGGCGACGCTTTCCCCGGCTTTACCAACGCTGGATATGTTGAGACGCTGCTGGCAGACCCAGGCTTTTTTCAAGGCCTCGAACGTTTCCTTCGGCATCTCCGCGGGCAGATCGACGGTGCTGAAATCTTCGAAGATCTCAATGTGCCCGATATACTTGCTATCCAGCTCGGCTTCATTGGCAATCGCACCAACAAGATTGCCGGGTTTCACGCCATGCTCATAACCGACCTCCACGCGAAACCGCTGCATGGGAACGTCTGCCTGACCCTTTAACGGCAGTGCTTCGCCAGAGAAAGCTTCACTGCGTTTGTGTTTGCGGGGTTCGCCGGCGCCGGGCTTCTCATGCCGGTCCGGTCTGGCGGCTTCGCGCGGCGCTTTGATCTTGCCCTGTTTTTCACTTAACAGCAGCGGTTCATCACCCTGCAGCAGGCTTGCCAGCGCTGCGGCGATTTCCATGGGTTCGGCGTTGCTCTCCTGTTGTACCTCAGTGAGCATCTGGTAAAACAGTTCGTTCTTTTCGGTAGCCAAAGAGTCGTGCACACGTTGCTTGAAGCGGACGATACGCGCCTGATTGATATCGCTGGCAGTCGGCATCTGCATCGGCGGAATGGGCTGGCGGATGGTTTTTTCGATCGCGCGCAGCAGTCGCTGTTCGCGCGGCGCCACGAACAGGATGGCATCGCCCTTGCGACCGGCGCGGCCGGTACGGCCGATGCGATGGATGTAGGCTTCCACATCCGTAGGAATATCGTAATTGATGACATGGCTGATGCGTTGGACGTCAAGGCCGCGCGCCACCACATCGGTGGCGACCAGGATGTCCAGCTGGCCTTTTCTGAGTCGGTCGACGATGCGTTCGCGCTGCGCCTGGGCAATATCACCGTTCAAGGCTTCGCAGGCATGCCCGCGTGCGGCGAGTTTTTCGGTCAGATCAACGGTCTCGGTCTTGGTGCGCACGAAAATCAGCATCGCATCAAAGTCCTCGGCCTCGAGGATACGCGTCAGTGCGTCCAGCTTGTGCATGCCGCTGACCGGCCAGTAACGCTGATTGATGGATTCCGCGGTGGCGGTGCGGGTGACGATTTTGATGACCTGGGCATCGTGCAGATGCTGTTGCGCCACCTTCTGGATTTCCTTCGGCATGGTCGCTGAAAACAGCGCGACCTGACGCTTTTCGGGGATTTGTTCCAGCACCCACTTCACGTCATCGATAAAGCCCATGCGCAGCATTTCATCGGCTTCGTCCAGCACCAGCGTCTTTAACTTGTTGAGCTGCAGTTTGCCGTTGCGCATGTGGTCCATGACCCGGCCGGGCGTTCCGACCACCACGTGCACGCCGCGCTTCAATTGACGCAGCTGTCCTTCGTAGGACTGGCCACCGTAGATCGGTAACACGTGAAAATCCGGCAGGTGACGCGCGTACCGCTGAAAGGCCTCTGCGACCTGAATGGCCAGTTCACGGGTAGGGGCCAGCACCAGCACCTGTGGCTGGCGCAGCGACAGATCCAGCCGCGTCAGCAGCGGCAACGCAAAAGCGGCGGTTTTGCCGGTACCGGTCTGGGCCTGGCCGATCATGTCCTGGCCGGAGAGCAGAACCGGGATGCAGGCGGCCTGGATTGCCGAGGGCTGTTCGTATCCGACTTCTTCCAGCGCCTTTAATAGCGGAGCGGCGAGGCCCATGGTCTTGAAGGCGGGGATCGGGGTAGTATCGGACATGATGGGTTGACCTGAGAGTTAATGCGCAAAAACGCAAGTATACAACATAAGAATAGCGTGTTGATTCACGCCGGCTCGTCCACGCCAGTCGCTGGCGGGGGATTTTCCAGTGTATTCACAACCACCTGGATGAGCCTTGTGCGACGAGCTGCGCACGTATCGCGGAGGCGAAGGGTGCGGGATCTTGTGCCGGTATCGAGGTGGCATGCAGCCGGAGCTGTGGAGTGCCTCAATGACCTCGGATCATATGGGGTGGGAAAGTCACTCATATTAGCATATTAGGAGTGACTAAATGAAATCCGCGTGCAAACTCTCGCCGATCAGCCGTTGATTGCCGCCCGGCTATTGATCGAACGGGTGTTCCCAAGCAAAATGCGCTCCTGCTTTTTCTCCCGGCGCCGTGGTGCCGGATAATCACAGTCTGATCTGTACGAATCATTTAAGAGGAACAATCGATGAAGTTAATTCTGTTGGGTGCGCCGGGTGCCGGCAAGGGAACCGTGGCCAAATTGCTGACCAAGATGGATGGCTCGGTGCAGATCTCCACTGGCGACATTCTGCGTGGTGCCGTGCAGGCCGGTTCCGACCTTGGCAAGCAGGCCGAAGCGTTCATGAAAGCCGGTGATCTGGTACCCGATGAATTGATCATGGGCATCATGGAAAAGCGCCTGCAGGATCCCGATTGTGCAAAAGGCTTTTTGCTGGACGGATTCCCGCGCACCATTCCGCAGGCCGAAGCGCTGAATGATCTGCTGGACCGGATTGGCATCAAGCTCGACATGGCGGTCAACATCGACGTGCCGCGCGACGTGATCCTGGATCGTCTCACTACCCGCCGCACCTGTTCCAATACCGATTGCCAGGCGATCTACAACGTCAAGAGCAATCCTCCGAAGCAGGAAGGTATCTGCGACAAATGCGGCAGCCCGGTAATTCAGCGTGAAGACGAAACCGAAGAGGCGATCAGCCATCGCCTGGAAACTTACAATGAAAAAACCGCGCCGCTGATCGGTTTCTACGATAAGCAGGGTCTGCTGATGACCGTCACTGCCACTGATAGCAATGACGTGATCGAAGCGGTCAAGGCGAAGTTGGAAAGCTGAGAAAAACACTCAGGCGTTAACTGAAAAGGCGGCCGATTGGCCGCCTTTTTTGTTGTATCAGCGATGTCCGCAACCGGCTGGCAGCTCGGGTACCACCGGTATCACATTCGCCGGCTGCCGGTTCCACACATAGATTTCGGTGGTGGCCGAATCGCATTGGGTGCAGCTGCCGCCGCAGGAGGCGGTAGCCATCTGGCGATAGATCTTGCCCTTCTGTATCCACACTTCGAGCATGCCGCGCACGGCATCGGGATCGGCATCGAAATGCAGCGCGATATCGGCGAGCGCGACCTGGCCGCGCGTTTCGATGTAGCGGCGTATGTCGGACAGAATCACGCTTCAGCCTGCGCGGGTTTGGTGTTGGACGCCGGCAGATGGCTGCGCTGTTCCCAGCGCCGTAAACCGAATATCACTGCCGCAAAACACAGCCACATGCCCAGCAGCCATGCAGTGGAAGATTGGGGATGCACATCAAAACGGGCGATCTGGTAGAAGCTGGATGCGGTGATGTAGGCAACCGCTGTTGTCCAGCTCGCCACAAAGATGGCCCATCCGCGTCCGGCCTCGCGCTTGATGGCGCCGATGGTGGCGACGCAGGGGAAATACAGCAGCACGAATAAAAGATAGGCGAAAGCTCCCGCCTGACCGTCGAATCGCGTCACCATGGCGCCGAACACGCCCGAATTGACGCCCTGCGCGGCGGCTGCAGCATCGGCGTGACTGACATCACCGATATTCAGGCCCAGCGGGTCGAGCACGCTGTCGCGCAGATCCGCCAGATTTTCGGGTATCGTGGCGGCCGCGGCGTTCAATTGTCGCCACAGCGAGAAGGCTTCTTCCTCACCAGTTTCGTTGCCTGTGGCCAGTGCGGAATACAGGTTGTCGAGCGTCCCGACCACAACTTCCTTGGCCAGGATGCCGGAGAAAATGCCGACCACCGCGGGCCAGTTATTTTCCTGTATGCCCATCGGTGCAAAGACCGGCGTCACCACGCGACTGGCCGCGCTGAGTACTGATTTATCGCTGTCTTCGTTCCCGAATGAGCCATCGGTACCGATTGAATTGAGCACGTTCAGCGCCAGCACCATCAGTATGATGACCTGACCCGCTTCCTTGATAAACAGCCGTACCCGATCCCAGGCGCGCAACATGATGCCTTTCAGGGTCGGCAGATGGTAAGGTGGCAACTCCATCATAAAGCCGCTGCTGCTGCCAGGCAGCAGGCTGCGTTTCATCAGCAGTCCGGTGAGAATGGCCACCGCAATGCCGGTCAGATAGAGGGCGAATACGATGTTCTGTCCCGAAGTCGGGAAGAACGCTGCGGCGAACAGCGCATAAACCGGCAGGCGAGCGCCACAGGACATGAACGGGTTCATCAGAATAGTGAGCTTGCGTTCGCGTTCGTTCTCCAGGGTGCGGGTCGCCATCACTGCCGGCACATTGCAGCCGAAGCCCACGATCAGTGGCACGAAGGCCTTGCCGGGCAGGCCGATGGCGCGCATGGAACGATCCATGACAAATGCCGCGCGCGCCATGTAGCCGGAATCCTCGAGCGCTGACAGAAACAGATAGAGGGCGCCGATGATCGGGATGAAGGTCGCCACTACCTGGATACCGCCACCGACACCGTCGGCCAGTAATACCCGTAGCCAGTCCGGACTTCCCATCCCGCTCAGCAGCTCGCCGAAGCCGGCGACAAATACTGCGTTGGCCGCACCATCAAAGAAATCGATAAACGCACCACCGATGTTGATGGTGAACAGGAACATCAGGTACATGATCGCCAGGAACAGCGGAATGCCGGTCCATTTTCCGAGCACCAGCCGGTCGATGTCATCACTCAGCGTGCGGGTGATCTTGCCCTTGTTGTGCGAAACCTTCTGCGCCAGAGTGTGCGCGTGACTGAACCGGGTATCAGCAATCAGAATGTCGGCATCTTCACCCGCCCGATTGGCGATCTGTTTACGCCAGTCGGCGATTTTTGCGCTGATCCCATCCGCCAGCAGCTCGTTGCTGAGCGCATCATCACCTTCGATCAGTTTGAGCGCCAGCCAACGACGATTGGCGGCTGACTGGTCAGCGAGTTCCGGTTCCAGGTCGGCGACAGCCTGTTCAACGACTTCGTCCAGTGCCAGCGAAAAGCCACCCGGCTGTTGGCCGTTGGCAACGGCCAGCATGCGTGCTTTTAATTCCGTCGTGCCTTCGCCGGTCACCGCAACAATCGGCGCCACCGGACAGCCGAGATTCTGCGCCAGTACTTCGGTATCGATCTGAATGCCACGCTTGCGCGCCACATCCATCATGTTGAGCGCAATGACCACTGGCACACCCATTTCCAGTAGCTGCACGGTGAGGTAAAGATTGCGCTCCAGATTGGACGCATCGATGACGTTCACCACCAGGTCAGCGTCGCGTGACAATAGATAGTCGCGGGTGACTTTTTCATCCAGAGAACTGGCATCGAGCGAATAGATGCCGGGCAAATCGATCGCGGCTACCGGGCGTCCATCCAGCTCAAAGCGACCTTCCTTGCGATCGACGGTGACGCCAGGCCAGTTGCCGGTACGCTGACGGATGCCGGTAAAGGCATTGAATAAAGCGGATTTGCCGCAGTTGGGATTGCCGGCCAGTGCAATGGTCAATACGCCGCCTTTGCGCGGCGAAACCCTGTCAGGACTGTTATCGCAGCAACCCATCAGTCGATGAGCTCCGCCTGCAGCTTCTCGGCCATACCACCGCCGAGCGCAACCCGATTACCCTGCTTGGCGATTACCACGCCACGGCCGCGGTGGTGCAGTATCTCGATTTCCGACCCCAGGCTGAGCCCCAGCGACAGAAAGCGCCGTACCAGCATACGATTGCCATCGATAGCTATCAGGCGCACTTTTTTACCGACTGGAACATTACTGAGCATTAGCTTTGACACGTCATCGCCCGCAAGGGTTGAATGAGAATGGTTATCATTATATCGGAGTTCTGATATTAGTAAACACTGAAGCTGGTGTCGCGCCGCGGCGACGCCCACCAGGTCAGACACATCAGCAAGTTAGGGTTTCGGTGGATTAACACTGTCGGGCGGGGGTGACAGGAAAGACCGGCAGCGGCGTCACGGGACCTTGTGCAAGGTCTGTATAACATTTTGAAAAACAAATATATTATTTGCCTGAATAGTTTCTGGCACATGCCTTGCTTTAGCCGTAAATGATGACCATAGCGCGATTCACGGTTTTACCCAACCAAGGGTTTGACGCGGCATACCTGCCGCGTTTTTTTTGCCTGTGAGAAAGATCAGGCCGCAGTGACCACCGCTGTTCCCTAGCTGGCGCATTCCTGGAATACCCGCTTATCGCAGTTTTCACAGCGTTTGGGATCCAGTCGCGTGAATATCTCCGCTATCGCATCGCTCTTGGTACGGAATATATTTTCCGCTCCGATGGCATCGACGTACCCGCTCTTGCGCAAGGGCTCGCACAGGCCTTCCTTGACGTTGCACAGGTATAAGCCGCCACCGTAGTTGCGCAACCGACGCGCGTGTTGCGCGAGCAATTCCATGCCGGCACTGTCGATGAAATTAATGCCGCTGGCGATGATCAGCAAATGATTGCGCCTGGGATCGCGCTGTTCAAAAAGATGAAAGCTTTCCGCAACGTGGCTGACAGCGCCGAAGAACAGCGAGCCATCGAGTCGGATGATGCGCAGTTGTGGGCATTCGGTCAGACCCGTCTTGACCACCATGGTGTGACGCGGATTGGCAGGATCGGGCGTAACGGTGTAGACGCGCGGCTTCGCGGTGCGGTTCAGGTACAACACCAGCGACAGGATTACCCCGGCGTAGATAGCGAATTCGAGTTCCGCGAACAGCGTCGCCAGAAAGGTTACCAGCAGCACCGCAGAGTCGGATCGGGTGGTTCTGAGGATGATCCTGATATGGTGGAAGTCGATCAGGTTGTAGGCGACCAGCAGAATAACCGCGGCCATTGCCGGAATCGGCAGATATGCTGTCAGTGGCGCAACTAACAGCAGGATTGCGGCCAGCATCAGAGCAGCAAATATTGCTGCCATCGGCGTCTGCGCACCGGCCGCATAGTTAATGCCGGAACGGGTGAACGAACCCGAGCCGGCATAACTCGAGAAGAAACTGCCGACCAGATTGGACAGGCCTTGGCCGATAAATTCCTGATTGCCATTGATGCGCTGCTCGGATTTTGCCGCCACTGATCGCGCGATGGAGACTGCTTCGATCAGACCCAGCATCGCGATCGCCAGCGCTCCCGGCGCCAGCATTTTCAGTGTCGCCAGGGAGAAGTCCGGGCGCGATAAAGGCGGCAGATGGGCGGGTAGTGAGCCAATCAGCCGGACGTCATGTGCGGCACCATCCAGGGCCAGGCTCAGCACACTGCCGATCACCAGGGCAAACAACATGCCGGGCCAGCTGGGGCGATAGTGCTTGATAAGGAGCGCGCTCACCAGCGTCGCGCTGGCTACAGCTACCGCAAACACATTGATGTCCGCCAGCTGGTGATACAGATCCATCCACGTGTGCAGAAACGACGCGCCGGCTGGCAGGTTGACACCCAGATAGTGCTTGAGCTGACTGGTCGCAATCAGGATCGCCGCCCCGGCGGTAAAGCCGATTACTACGCTGTGGGAAATGAAATTCACCAGAGCGCCCATGCGCGCCAGTCCGAGGATAAATTGATAGGCACCGGCGAGGAAAGTGAGCGTCAGGGCCAGGCTAATGTATCCGGCGCTGCCGGGTTCGGCGAACGGCGCGATGGTTGTGAATACGACAATCGAAATGGCAGTCGTCGGTCCAGAAATCAGGTGATGCGAGGAACCGAATAACGCAGCCACGATCGGCGTCACAATGGCGGTATACAAGCCATACTGCGGTGGCAGGCCGGCGATCAGTGCAAATGCGACGCCCTGCGGGAGCACGATCACAGCGCCGGTCAGGCCCGCCATCAGATCGGCAACCAGCGAGCGCCGATTGATCATAGATGCCCAGTGCAGGAACGGAAAGATCCTGGCCCAGTGGATGGTCTTCGGCGAACTCATAGTGGATGAAATCCTTCGTACTTCGATAAATTCGGATCAACCAACAGCCTGCTTTGCGCAGAGGCGTTGCATTGCGAGCCGAATCCGAAATGCCTTAACAGCAGCAGGGCTGCCGGTGGTAATTAGCTGGTTTTTCTGGTGCCCGGTGAGGGTATTGAAATTGGTGCCGAGGAGAGGACTTGAACCTCCACGGGGTTTCCCCCACTAGCACCTGAAGCTAGCGTGTCTACCAATTTCACCACCTCGGCATGACTGACCAGCAGAACGCCGATACAGCAAGCCGCGAACTTTACCGCTCGTGCGCGTCCGTGTCAATTTCGTTTTCCTTTGCGGGCCAAGTTGGTTAGCATGCGCGGATGACAAAAAAGCCTGAGAAGAAAGTGCGCTTTACGGTGGATCCCCATGCCGAGCGCGAAGCGTCCAAGTACGAAAGCCCGATCCCGAGCCGGGAATTCATCCTTGCACTGCTGAAAGAAGCCGACCGTCTAATGACGCGCGAAGAGCTTACCGCCGCCTGTAATCTGACGGAGGAGGGCGATGTCGAGGCAATGCGCCGGCGACTGCGCGCCATGGAACGTGATGGACAGTTGTTGCGCAACCGGCGCGGCGGCTATGGACTTGTGGAGCGCATGGACATGGTGCGCGGCCGTATCATCGGGCATCCGGACGGCTTCGGCTTCCTGGTGCCGGACGAAGGCGGCGATGACCTGTTCATGTCACCGCGTGAAATGCGCATGGTGCTGAACGGGGACCGGGTAGTGGCTCGGGTGACCGGGATCGACCGGCGCGGCCGTCGCGAGGGCAGTGTCGTCGAAGTGCTGGAGCGCAACACCCATCGGGTGGTGGGCCGCATCTACTTCGAGCGCGGTATCAGCTTCGTAGATCCGGATCACAAACGTTTGACGCAGGAAATCCAGATTCCGCCCGAAGATACCGGCGGTGCCGAACACGGTCAGTTTGTTACCGCAGAAATCATCGCTCAACCCAGTCGCCGCGCCGGGCCGATCGGACGGGTCGTCGAGGTCATTGGCGATCATATGGCGCCGGGCATGGAAATCGATGTAGCGATCCGGGCGCACGAGTTGCCGCTCGAGTGGCCGGACGCGGTCGAGGATGAAATTCAGCACCTCGCAGAAACGGTTCCGGCGGAAGCCGCGCGTGAACGCGAGGATCTGCGCGAGCTGCCCCTGGTTACTATCGACGGTGCTGATTCCCGCGATTTCGATGATGCCGTGTTCTGCAAGCGTACGCCGCGGGGCTGGCGCCTCACTGTGGCGATTGCCGATGTGTCGCATTACGTCAAGCCCGGCACTGCGCTCGATACCGAAGGTCAACTGCGTGGCAACTCGGTGTATTTCCCCGAGCGGGTGATCCCGATGTTACCCGAAGTGCTGTCAAACGGTCTGTGCTCGCTGAATCCGGATGTCGATCGGCTGTGCATGGTCTGCGAGATGTATGTGGACGAGGAGGGCAAGATTACCCGTTCACGTTTCACCGATGCGGTGATGCGATCGCATGCGCGACTGACGTATGACGAGGTTGCCGCGATGCTGATCGACGGCGATCAGGCGCTGCGCGCGAAGTATGCGGGCGTGATCGACAACCTCGAACAGTTGCATGCGTTATATAAAGTTCTTCGGAAGATTCGCAGCAAACGCGGCGCGATTGATTTCGAAACCACCGAGACGCGCATTGCCTTCGGTGCCGATCGCAAGATTGAACGGATCGTGCCGGTGGTGCGCAACGATGCGCACAAGATTATCGAAGAATGCATGATTGCCGCGAATGTGTGCACGGCGCGTTTTCTTGGCCGGCACAAGATGCCGACGCTGTATCGGGTTCACGAGGGACCGCAGGCTGACAAGCTGACCGACCTGCGGGAATTTCTTGGCGAACTGGGTCTGTCGCTGGGTGGTGGTGACAAGCCGCGAGCCGGTGATTATGCAAAACTGCTGAAATCCATCCAGACACGGCCGGATGCGCATCTGATTCAGACCGTCATGTTGCGGTCTATGTCGCAGGCGCGCTACAGCCCGGACAACATCGGGCATTTCGGACTGGCGCACGATGATTACCTGCACTTCACTTCGCCGATCCGACGCTATCCGGATCTGCTGGTGCATCGGGCTATTCGTCATCATCTGTATGCCGAGGACAAATCGCCCCGGGCATTTGCATACACAACCAGTGATATGCAGTCGCTGGGCGAACACTGCTCCATGACCGAGCGACGTGCTGATGAAGCCACTCGCGATGCCGTCGACTGGCTGAAGTGTGAATACATGCTCGATAAGGTCGGTGAGGAATACGACGGTATTATTACCAGCGTCACCTCATTTGGCATTTTTGTCGAACTGCAGGAAATATACGTCGAAGGGCTGGTTCACATCACCGCGCTGCAGAACGATTACTACCACTTTGACCCCGCCGGTCATCGCCTCCGTGGCGATCGCACCGGGCGCATGTATCGGCTGGGTGATGCAGTGCAGGTAAAAGTGGTTCGGGTAGATCTTGACGAGCGCAAAATGGATTTCGAGCTGGCAGCCTCTGCGCAATCAGAGGCGGAGAAAGAGATTGAGAAGGCAGCGCCGAAATCCGGGCGTAGAAAAACCCGTAGCAAACGAAGGAGACAGAAATGAGTCTGGTAAAATATTCAGTTATTGGTGTGGTTTTGTTGGGTCTCACCGGCTGCGCCACTGATGATCCAAACCGGCGCGCCAAGACCGGTGCAGCGGTGGGTGCTATTACCGGAGCAGTGCTGGGCAGCCAGGTCAGCGGCGGTCCCAAGGGTGCTGTGGCGGGTGCGATCGTAGGCGGAATCGCCGGTGGTTCGGTAGGCAACTACATGGATCAGCAGCAACGCGATTTTGAAGCTGCGCTGGCTGAAGAGCAGCGTCAGAACGACCTGGAAATCCAGCGCATGCAGGATGAAACGCTGAAGATCGATGTGTCTAATGAAGTGTCATTCGACTTTGATAGCGCGAATCTCAAACCGGCGTTCACAACAACTCTGGACAAGGTTGCAAGAGTTCTGCAGCGTTATCCGAAGACCACCGTTACTATCGTTGGGCATACCGACAGCACCGGTTCCGAGGCTTATAATCAGCAGCTTTCGGAGCGCCGGGCGCGTAATGTCGCGGACTATCTGATCGGTCGCGGCGTCCTTGCCGAACGGATGTTCTCTCTCGGACAGGGCGAGTCCCAGCCGCGTGCCACGAACGCGACCGAGGCGGGTCGCCAGCTCAACCGTCGGGTCGAGATTCTGGTTCAGCCGATCGTTGAGTAAGTATCGGCAAGTCGTTTCGGCCAGATCTCGCAGTGTTGCCTCATGAATAAGGCCGAGCATGTGTTCGGCGTGCATGCGGTGCGCGGCGTTCTGCAGCGCAATCCGGAGCGCATCGCACTGTTGATGGTCCTGGAGTCGCGTGGAGACGCGCGCATCGAGGAGCTTCTGCAGCTGGCAACGACCGCCAGCGTACCCTTGCGCCGGGTGTCGCGTCGTGAACTCGACGACGAGGTGCCGGGCGTCAGTCACCAGGGTGTCGTGGCACTGATCGGAAGTGCGCCGAACCTCGGGGAGCAGGACCTGCCGCAACTGCTGGCCGGTCTGGACCATCCGCCTTTTCTGTTGATTCTCGATGGCATACAGGATCCGCATAATCTCGGCGCCTGTTTACGGAGTGCCGACGCAGCGGGCGTGGATGCGGTGATTCTTCCCAAGGACCGGTCCGTGCCGCTGAATGCCACGGTACGCAAGGTCGCTTGCGGGGCGGCAGAAGCGGTACCGGTGATACGGGTTACCAACCTGGCGCGCACGCTGCGCACGCTGCGCGATGCCGGCGTGTGGCTGTATGGGGCGGCGGGGGATGCCACGCAGTCAGTGTATGAAACCGACCTGGGTGGTCCGATCGCACTGCTGCTGGGCGGCGAAGGCAAAGGACTGCGGCGTCTGACCCGTGAACACTGCGACGGCCTGGTATCGATTCCCATGGCCGGCTCGGTGAGCAGCCTGAATGTGTCGGTGGCGACCGGGATCTGCCTGTTTGAAGCGCGCCGCCAGCGTCAGGCATAGCCTGTCTCCCGCTGAACTTTACGCAGGCCGTTGCTTGCGGGTTGAAGCATTCCTGCGTAGAATGCCATCGTTTTACGCGCGTCCGCGCGCCTCCTTGCCCTTCGCTTCGGCGGAGAGCTGCTAAATCCGAAAGGAGCTACAATGCGTCATTACGAAATAGTGTTCATGGTCCACCCGGACCAGAGCGAGCAAGTCCCTGCCATGGTGGAACGTTATCGTTCGACCATCGAAACCTCCGGTGGAGCAATACATCGTCTGGAGGACTGGGGTCGCCGCCAGCTCGCATATCCGATACAGAAACTCGCCAAAGCCCACTACGTGCTGATGAATATCGAGTGCGACACCGAAACGTTGAACGAGCTGGAAAGCGCGTTCCGCTTCAATGATGCCGTACTGCGTAACCTGATCATTTCGCGCAAGGAAGCCGTGACCGATCCTTCGTTCCTGGTAAAACGCGGTGATGACCGGGAAGACCGCGAGGAAGCGCCGCGTCGTCGCAGCAGCAGTGATGACGAGTCTGGTACGCCGGAAACGAAAGACGAGGCGCAGGCCAAAGACAGCGATACCGGTTCCGCTTCCGATTCCGATTCCGATTCCGATTCCGATTCAGAGGAACGTGCAGGCGCCTGAGCGTCCCTGACCGACTGAACGGATTCGTTCCGTTGAGCCGGGCAGCGAGTTGCACCTGTTAAAGATTCAGGCCGTTGCATTGCGCGGCTGAGACCAGAGGTTAAAGATATGTCCCGTTTTTTTCGTCGCCGTAAATTCTGCCGCTTTACTGCGGAAGGCACCAAGGAAATTGATTACAAAGATCTTCAGACATTGAAGAATTACGTTTCCGAGACCGGCAAAATCGTGCCGAGCCGGATTACCGGTACCAAGGCAAAATATCAGCGTCAGCTGGCAACCGCTGTTAAGCGGGCACGTTTTCTGGCGCTGCTGCCTTACTGCGATTCCCACAAGGGCTGATAACATGCGGCCGACGGCCGGCGCAGCAGGATTCAGATAGTGCGAGCGCTGGCTGGTTTTATCGTTGCAGGGTGGTATCAGGCGATACTGGTTATTGTCCTCAGCACCTTGTTGAGTTATCTGGCGCCACCGCTGACTTCGATCCTGGGTTATGGTGGTGCCGCGGCGCTGGCGCTCTACAGCCTCCACGAGGGGCCTCGGTCCGGCGCAATGGTCATGCTGCTTGCGGCACTGCTGCTCGGTCTGCTGGCTGAACTGGTGCTGGGACAGGGCCTTGCGGTCGTCGTTGTTTCACTGCTGCTGTGGGTGCCGGTGTGGCTGGCTGCACTGGTACTGCGGATGACTGCATCGCCGGCAGCAGTCATGCTGGTGCTGACAAGTCTGGCAATGTCAGTTGTGCTGCTGGTATTTGTGCTGCCTGGCGACCCGGTTTCGTGGTGGCTGAATCACCTGCAGGGCATGGTCGATGCCGTGGTGACGCAGCAGGAACTTGCGGTGGACCGGCAGGCGCTGGACGAATTCATGCAGCAGGTGGCGCCGTTGATGACCGGGATACTGGCGGCAGGACTGACTTTCGCCGCGTTGACCTGCGTGGTGGTGGGGCGCTGGTGGCAGGCGATGCTGGTTAATCCCGGTGGCCTGCGCAAGGAGTTTTACGCATTGCGCCTAAACCGGCATCTGTCGCTGTTCGGCATTGCGTTGATCGGCCTGGCGGCATTTGCGCCGGGTGGCGCGGGTACACTGGCGCTGCAGGGGGCGCTGATTGTAGCGGTGCCTTTTTTGTTTGTGGGTCTCGCGGTCATACACGCGTCGCTGGCAAACCTGGGTGCATCTAAGGCCTGGCTGATCGGCACGTATATATTGATGAGCCTGCTGCCACAGGTGTTAATGATGGTGATGGTCGCCGGAGCGCTGGATCCCTGGCTGGATTTGCGCCAAAGAACCGCAACTAAACTGAATTAAAGCCGCATGAGCAAGGGTAGGGTAGAACGATGGAAGTCATCCTGTTGGAACGAGTAGAAAATCTGGGCAACCTGGGCGACCGGGTTAATGTGAAACCGGGCTACGGACGTAATTTCCTGATTCCGGGTGGCAAGGCGACGCCCGCCACCGAAGAACATATCAAAGCTTTCGAGGCTCGCCGCGCGGAACTCGAGGCGGCAGCGGCTACAGCGCGGGAAGCCGCCGAGGCGCGCCGTGAGAAAATGACTGATATGGTCGTGACGATCAAGGCCAAGGCCGGCGAAGAAGGCAAGCTGTTCGGTTCAGTCGGTAATGCGGACATTGCTGAAGCCCTCAATGCGGCCGGCGTCGAAGTCGAGCGCAGCGAAGTGCGGATGCCGGAAGGTCCGTTCCGCCAGATCGGTGAATACATGGTCCCGCTGCACCTGCATACCGATGTGGATGGCGAGATCAAGGTCATAATCGAAGCCGAATAAGCGCAGATCTTCCCTGCTGCTGCCGGTGGTAGCAGCAGGGACACAGCGTCAGAAAAAAATCGGTTTGTGTGGGGTAAACGGGTCCGTAAATTGCGTCCTTGAGCACCGCGTGCAAGCGTTCTAGTATGCGTGCTCCTACCCACAATGCATTTTACATAGTCAATCGGAGGACGGATGCCGGAGTCGGTGCAGTCGGCGGCCGCGGTCGAATTTTCCAGTGACCGCCAGAAAGTCCCCCCACATTCCTTGCAGGCGGAGCAATCTCTGCTCGGCGGCCTGCTCCTGGACAATCGTGCCTGGGACCAGATCGCTGATCTGGTGTCCGAGGGCGATTTCTATCGCCGCGACCATCGCCTGATTTTCACTGCCATCGGCAGCTTGATCGAACGCGGCGATCCCTGCGATGTGATCACCATTTCCGAATGGCTGGACGGGCAGGGCAAGCTCGCTGAAATGGGCGGCCTGGCTTACCTTGGCGGCCTTGCCAAAGATACGCCAAGTGCGGCGAACATTCGCGCTTATGCATCTATCGTGCGCGAAAACTCCGTACTCCGGCAGCTTGCCGATGTCGGTACAGAGATTGCCAACAGTGCCTATTTCACCGAAGGTCGCGACACCGCAGCGCTGCTGGATAACGCCGAGCGGCAGGTGTTCAGAATTGCCGAACAGGGCAACAGCCGCGGCGCCGGTTTTCGCAATATAAAGGATTTGCTTACCCTGGCGGTCGACCGTATCGACCTGCTGTTTCACCAGGATACGCCACTGACCGGTGTGTCCACGGGGTTCGCTGATATCGATGATATGACCGCCGGGCTGCAGTCTTCCGATCTGGTGATTATCGCCGGGCGGCCGTCGATGGGCAAAACCAGTTTTGCCATGAATATCGCCGAACATGCCGCCATCAAGGATCAGGTGCCGGTCGCAGTGTTCAGTATGGAAATGCCTGGCGAACAGTTGGCCATGCGTCTGATGTCATCGCTGGGCCGGATCAACCAGACCAAAGTGCGCACCGGCAAGCTGGAAGATGATGACTGGCCGCGTCTGACTTCCGCCGTCAGCATTCTCTCCCGGGCCCCGCTGTTCATCGATGACACGCCGGCATTGTCGCCCACCGAGTTGCGTGCCCGGGCCCGGCGTCTGAAGCGCGAGCATAACCTGGGCCTGATTGTGATCGATTATCTGCAGCTGATGCAGATTCCGGGGCACAAGGAAAACCGAACCGGCGAGATTTCGGAAATTTCCCGGTCCCTGAAAGCACTGGCCAAGGAGCTCAGCGTGCCGGTGATTGCGCTGTCGCAGCTCAACCGCAGTCTTGAACAACGGCCCAACAAGCGTCCGGTGATGTCGGATCTGCGTGAGTCGGGTGCCATCGAGCAGGACGCCGACGTCATCATGTTTATCTATCGTGATGAAGTTTACGACGAAGACAGCCCGGACAAGGGCACGGCTGAAATCATCATCGGCAAGCAGCGCAACGGTCCCATCGGCATGCGCCGGCTGACCTTTCTTGGTCAGCATACCCGGTTCGAGAATTTCAGTTCGGCCGGCAGCTATTCCGAAGGTGGCTATGTGCCCGCGGATAATGGTGGATGACACGTCCGGTACGGGCACGAATCGATCTTGACGCCCTGACACATAACTTATCCCTGGCACGCGCGGCAGCCGCCGGCAGCCGCATCATGGCGGTCATCAAGGCCGATGCATACGGCCACGGTGCTGTTCGCGTAGCGCGTGCTCTTTCACAGGCAGATGCCTTTGCCGTTGCCAGCCTCGAAGAAGCACTGCAATTGCGTGAGGCCGGTATCCGTCAGCCGATTGTATTGCTCGATGGTGTGTTTCATCCCGATGAACTGGAGCAGGCAGTGACGCACCAGCTACAGCTGGTCGTACACTGCGAAGAACAGGTGGTCTGGCTGGAGCGGTTCCGTTCCGGCGCTGCGCTGAGCTTGTGGCTGAAGATCAATACCGGCATGAACCGGCTGGGTTTTGCCCCTTCCGATGCGACGACGGTATGGCAACGCCTGCAGCGTTTGCCTTACATGAAGACCGGCGAGGTGCGCTGGATGTCTCACCTGGCATGTGCGGATGAAGTCAAACACCCGGTAAATGATGCACAGCTGGAGGCTTTCAACGAAGTCACGGGTTTCAGCGCGCGGCTGCAGGGGAAATCGGCAGAGCGCTCAATGGCAAATTCCGCAGCGTTGCTCACGCGCCCGGACATGCATTTCGACTGGGTGCGCCCAGGCATCATGCTGTATGGGGCATCGCCGATGCTGCCGGGCGAGCCATTGTCGGTACAACTGCGACCGGCCATGACATTCGAATCGCAGCTCATGGCGGTTCACTCGCGCCGCAAAGGTGACGCAGTGGGATACGGACTGGGCTGGAGCTGTCCTGAAGATATGCCGCTCGGTATTGTCGCAGTCGGCTACGGTGACGGATATCCGCGCCATGCGCCAAACGGCACACCGGTACTGGTCAACGGACTGCCGGCGCCGCTCGTGTCGCGCGTATCGATGGATATGATCTGCGTGGATTTGCGCGGGCAGCCGCATGCGCGACCGGGCGACCCGGTGCAGTTATGGGGCCGCGGCCTGCCAGTGGAACAGATCGCGGAACATGCCGGCACCATCGGCTACGAACTGTTATGCGGAGTGACTGCCCGGGTGCCGCGCGTTTATGGCAACGGATAGTCAATTTTGAATGGCTAAATCACGGCAAATCTTTCACTGTACCGAGTGCGGAGCCCAGGCGTCGAAATGGGCCGGGCAATGCGGGGATTGCGGTGCATGGAATAGCATGACCGAAGCGCTGTCGGTGGTACCTGCCAGCCCTCAGGCAGCGCGCTTCTCCGGCTACGCCGGCAGTGCCGCGCCTGTAGTGCAGAGTCTGTCCGACATCAAACCAGGTGCTGAAGCGCGGGTGTCGATCGGCGTTGATGAACTGGATCGGGTGCTTGGCGGCGGACTGGTGGCAGGTTCCGTGATATTGATCGGCGGTGACCCCGGTATTGGCAAGTCGACGCTGCTATTGCAGGCATTGGCTGCCGTTTCATGTTCACTCAAATCCCTTTATGTGACCGGCGAGGAGTCACCGGAGCAGGTGTCGCTGCGCGCCCAGCGCCTGGGCGTCAATGCCGACCGGGTGCGGCTGCTGCCGGAGACGTCGGTGGAGCGCATCATTGAACACGCGCGTCATGAGGCGCCACAGGTCATGGTGATCGATTCGGTGCAGACGCTGTATACCGAGCTGTTGCAGTCCGCGCCTGGGTCGGTGGGTCAGGTACGGGAGAGCGCGGCACAGCTCGTGCGCTTTGCCAAACATACGGGCGTTGCGTTGTTCCTGGTCGGCCATGTCACCAAAGAGGGCACCCTCGCGGGTCCTCGCGTGCTTGAACACATGGTCGATACGGTGCTGTATTTCGAGGGGGATCCAGGTGGCAGGTATCGGGTGATCCGCGCCATCAAGAATCGCTTCGGAGCGGTGAATGAACTGGGCGTGTTCGCCATGACCGACAAAGGGCTGAAGGAGGTGCGCAATCCTTCTTCCATCTTCCTGTCGCGGCATGAGCAGCCGGTCGCGGGCAGCGTGATTCTGGTTACCATGGAAGGCACGCGGCCGATGCTGGTGGAGGTACAGGCGCTGGTGGATGACAGCCAGTTATCCAATCCTCGCCGCGTCACGCTGGGCCTGGAGCATAACCGGCTGGCGATGATGCTGGCAGTCCAGCACCGGCATGGCGGAATTCTGATGAGCGACCAGGATGTATTCGTGAATGTGGTCGGTGGCGTGCGGGTGACCGAAACGGCCGCCGATCTTGCGGTGTTGCTGGCGGCGCTCTCCAGCTTTCGTGACCGGGCGCTGCCGAACGACCTGGTTGTGTTTGGTGAAGTCGGCCTGGCGGGCGAAATACGTCCGGTTCCGAACGGCCAGCAGCGCCTGAAGGAAGCCGCGAAACTGGGATTCAAACAGGCGCTTGTGCCGACCGCGAATGTTCCGAAGGCAGGCATCGACGGCCTTGAAATTCACGGCGTCGCGCGTTATGCAGAGGTGCTGGACTGGTTTGCCTGAGGGCCAGCCGTGCAGTTAACCCAGTGCCGAAAGTTCGCGTTCAAGTAACTGCGGATCGCCGAGATTCATTTCGACCAGTCGACGCAGACAGGTAATGCTGTCGACATCGATATCACGACAGCGCAAACCCAGTTGCTCCTGCTCATGGTGCGCGGCGGATGCCTCCATTGTGATATCGGGCCCGCCTTCCAGGTGCACGCTCAGTTGAAATACTTCGTCAGCTGCGCATTGAAAATCGGCGGGTACTCTGATGAGTGCCCCATGCAATGAAATATCGATCAGACGGGTATCCCATTGTTGCTGCGCCCCACGCAATGTTACAGCGACATCAAATGGAATACGGCTAAACTGGCGTTGCTTTATCGCCTCTGCTGCGCTATTCGCAGCATTCGGATCTGCCGCGGTCTGGTTGTCAGCAAAAAACTGCACTTTCAATTCTCCGACCGTAATTTCATCTCCATGATTCAGCCTGTGCGTCGCATCGCCAATATCAACGCCATTTATGTTCGGCGTTTGAGCGCCCTGCAGGTGACTGATATGAAAACCGTCGTCGCGCCGGGCAATAACGGCCAGCTGGATATCGGATCTGCCGATGCGCGTAAACGCTTTGTCCAGGCGGATAGTGCGCCCGAGATGGCTGCCGGTGAGAATCTGCAGCAGGCCGGTCGCCGGCTGTCTCACCACGGTCGAGTCCAGAAGGACGCCCTCCTGCTCTTCAGAAAACCCCAGCGTATGTTTGCCGATCCGGATTTCATCGCCATCCAGTAGTTGCCGCGACGCAGTGATTTTCTCGTCGTTTACGAGCACCGGCGTATTCTCGCTGCAGGGCTCGATGCTGACGCATTCACCGCTGGTAGTGAGGCGCGCGTGCTGTGGCTCCACCGCAAGGCTGTCGATGGGAATGAGGCAATCAGGATCCCGCCCGATCAGACAGTCCCCGGATGGAATCGCAAAAATCTTGAGCTTGCGATCCTTGAATGCCAGCGTTAGCTTCGCCATGACCTTCCTTTAGTAAGTAAATGTTTCGCGGTAGAGTTTATCGATTGTAAACATCGGCTAATTGCAGACGATCTGATGGGTCAGGTGATTCTGTCATTGGTCCGGTTACTCGGTGTTCGGGGCGCGTCGCTGGGTGCTGTGGACACGCAGCGTCTTTACCAGGTTGCCCTTCGTTTGCACGATTTCGACAGGATAACCCGACAACAGCAGGCTGGTTCCCGGTTCCGGTATGTCTTCGAGGTACTCCAGCACCAGGCCATTGAGTGTCTTTGGACCGTCGGTCGGCAGTTCCATGTCCAGTGCGCGATTGAGGTCGCGAATATTGGCGGTTCCGTCGACCAGATATGTGCCATCTGCCTGGCGGGTATAGTCGGTAATCGCGGAGGAAGGGTCGGTTGTGAATTCGCCGACCACTTCTTCGAGTATGTCTTCCAGCGTGACCAGGCCCTGGATATCCCCGTACTCATCGACAACAAGTCCGACCCGGCGGCGTTCGCGCTGGAAGTTGAGCAGCTGGCGGTTCAGCGGGGTATTCTCCGGGATAAAAAGCGGTTCCTTGAGCAGATCCTGCAGCGCATTTTTGTCAAAAGTGTTGCGCCTGATCAGGGCCAGGACGTTACGCAGATGAACAAATCCGACAACGTGATCGATGCTGTTGCGGTAGACCGGCAGGCGGGTATATTGCGTCGATACCATCTGTTCCACGATACTTTCCCAGTCATCTTCCAGATCAATACCGCTGATTTCCTTGCGCGGCACCATGATATCTTCGACTGTCACTTTTTCGAGGTCCAGGATGTTGAGCAGCATGTCCTGGTGTCGCTTCGGAATCATTGCCCCGGCTTCCAGCACGACGGTGCGCAGTTCTTCCTGACTGAGTGAATCGACCGAACTGTCCTCCCGCCGCACGCCGATGGTTTTCAGCAGGCCATTGGCGATGATATTGACTGTCCACACCAGCGGATACATGACCCACAATAGCGGCCCATAAACAAACGCTGCCGGGAAGGCTACCCGCTCCGGATGCAATGCGGCCAACGTTTTGGGCGTGACTTCTGCAAAAACCAGAATGACCATGGTAAGCAATGCAGCGCCCACCACCAGCCCCGCTTCCCCGGCCAGACGAACGGCGATAACAGCAGTGAGCGTCGAAGCAAGAACATTGACGAAGTTGTTGCCGAGCAGAATGATGCCAATAAGTCGGTCAGGACGCTGCAGCAGTTTCTGGGCGCGCACCGCCCCTGCATGCCTGGCGCGCGCCAGGTGCCGCAGGCGGTAGCGGTTTAGCGTCATCAGACCTGTTTCCGAACCGGAAAAAAATGCGGATAGTATGAGCAGGAAGAACAGGGCGCCAAACAAAACGCTGAGCGGAATATCGTCCAATGAAAGGTAACCTGATTGCCGGAGGTGATTTTATTGTAGGCGGAATTAAGCGGGATGTCAGTCGCGAGCGCGTCAGTGGAGGATCAGTTCCAGCACCAGTTTGCTGCCAAAATAGGCCAGCACCAGAAATGTGAAGCCGCTGAGCGTCCAGATAATGGTCTTGCGCCCGCGCCAGCCGAATTTCCAGCGGCCCCAGAGCAGCACGCCGAAAATGACCCAGCTGGTGATGGACAGGATTGTTTTGTGGGCCAGGTGCTGGGCAAAGATGTCTTCCAGAAACAATATGCCGGTGAGCAGGGCGACCGTGAGCAGTGTAAAGCCAGTGCCGATCATCTGGAACAGCAGTCGCTCCATCATCTGTAGCGGCGGTAGCGCACGGATAAAACCGCCGGGCTGGCGATTGCGCAAATGCCGATCCTGGATTGCCAGCAGGATTGCCTGCAGTGCCGCCAGTGCGAACAGGCTGTAAGCGAGCACCGAAAACAGAATATGCAGATCGAGCTGCCACTGGTCAGAAACAATGATGTTTTGCTGGTCCGGGTAGCGATTGGCCAAGGCAACCGTCGCAGCGGCGATAGGCAGCATTGGAATACCCAGATTTTCGACGGGTTGGCTGATGGCGGCGAGCAGCAGCACCAGCACCATCAACAGCGCCATAAGCGAAGCGGCGTTGAAAAAACCGAGATCAAGACCGCCCCGGGTCATGAGTTCGGGATAAAGCGCAGTGGCGTGCAGAATGACGGCGCCAAACCCAAGCAGCAGAACTGCCGCACGGTTGATGCTCTGACCACTGCCGTGACGTGCCAGACGCACAGTGAGCGCCGCACTGGTAAGCAGGTACAGGATGATCGCAAGGAGTGCGAAGCCAACGGAATGCATAGGCGGATGATGGCATAAGCCGCCGGTGGCTGGAAGCCTTGGAACTACCTGTCGGGTGTGGATGAGCCTGTCGGCAGACGTCACCACCGGCTGACGCTGCGCGGCAGTCAGCAGCAGCTGCGCTACTGCGACACCGGGAAATGTTCAGGATGCCAGTGGAAGTGTGAACGGCTTGCCACTTCGTATGCCAACTTGCGTGGCACGATCTTCGCATTCAATCTGCAGGATTGCTGGCAGAGAGCGCGAGTCATGGAGCTGAGGGTACTGGGATGCAGTGGAGGGATCGGCGTGTCTTTACACACCACATCGCTGCTTGTCGACGATGACATTCTGATCGACGGCGGCACCGGACTGGCGGAGCTGAGCCGCGAGGAAATGTCGCTGGTGCGACATATTTTCATAACCCATTCGCATCTTGATCATATTGCCGGTTTCCCCATGCTGCTGGATTCGATATTTGATCTGATTAAAACCCCTATCGTTCTGCACGCGCGGCCGGAAACCTTGCAGGTGCTCCAGCAGCACATATTCAACTGGCTCGTATGGCCGGATTTCTCCTGTCTTCCGAGCGTGGAGCAACCGGTGCTGAAGTTCCAGCCCATGATGCCGGGAGAGCAGCTGCAGGTTGGTAACCGGACGGTGGAGATGATTGCAGTCAACCATTCAGTGCCGGCAGCCGGTTACCGCGTGCAGAATGGCAGCGGCAGTTTCGCCTTCAGCGGCGATACGACCACCAATGACACCCTGTGGGAAGCGCTGAACCGCCATGATGATCTGGACCTGTTGATCGTCGAATCGGCATTTCCCGACCAGGAACGCACACTGAGTGAGAAAGCGCGCCATTACTGCCCGCAGCTGCTGGCGCAGGATCTGGAAAAGCTCAGACATCGCCCGCGGTTATATCTGAGCCACCTCAAACCGGGCTGCGAAGAGACCATTGTTGCGCAATGCCGCCATCGTATTGTCGGTCTGCCGGTAGAGCGGCTGTGCGGAGGCGACCGCTTCACGTTATAATTCCCGGCCTGTTCTATATCCCGTAGCCAAGCGATCAAGCCGGAGTTCCTGTCATGTTCGACAACCTCACCGAACGTCTTACCCATACCATCAAGCGCCTGCGCGGCCAGGGGCGTCTCAGTGAAGACAATATAAAGGAAGCCCTGCGCGAGGTGCGGGTGGCACTTCTGGAGGCCGACGTGGCCCTGCCGGTGGTGAAGGAATTCGTCGACAAGGTGCGCGCCCGCGCCATCGGACAGGAAGTCCTGCAAAGCCTGACGCCCGGACAGGCGCTGGTCAAGATAGTCAACGATGAGCTGGTTAGCATCATGGGCGAGGCTTGCGACGGGCTACAGCTCAATGTTCAGCCCCCCGCCGTGGTACTGATGGCCGGGCTGCAGGGATCAGGAAAAACCACATCGACAGCGAAACTGGCCCGCTGGCTGAAAGAACGGGAAAAGAAGTCGGTGTTGGTGGCCAGTTGCGACGTGTATCGCCCGGCGGCGATCGATCAGCTGAAAACGCTCGCCGGGGAGGTGGAAACGGAGTTTTTCCCGAGCGATCCAGGTCAGAAGCCGGTGGAAATTGCCGCGCAGGCACTGGACTATGCGCGCAAAAAACATCTGGATGTGCTCATTATCGATACCGCGGGTCGACTGCACATCGATGCGGACATGATGGAGGAAATCCGGGCCATACATGCAGCCGTCAGTCCGGTCGAGACCCTGTTCGTGGTGGATAGCATGACTGGACAGGATGCGGCCAATACTGCGCGCGTATTCAACGATGCGCTGCCCCTGACCGGTGTCATTCTTACCAAGGCCGATGGCGATGCGCGGGGCGGTGCCGCCCTGTCGATTCGCTCAATAACCGGACGGCCGATCAAGTTTCTTGGCGTGGGAGAGAAAACCGCTGCGCTTGAGCCATTTCATCCTGATCGGGTGGCGTCGCGTATTCTCGGTATGGGAGATGTGCTCAGTCTGGTCGAGGAAGCCGAGCGCAAGATCGACAGGAGCAAGGCAGAGAAACTCGCCGGTAAGCTCGGCAAGGGCAAGCGCTTCGACCTGGAAGATTTCCACGATCAACTGGAGCAGATGATGGGCATGGGCGGTTTGAGCAGCCTGATGGACAAGCTGCCGGGCATGGGTCAGCTGCCGACCGAGGTGCGGAACCAGGTGAATGACGGGGAAATGCAGCGCATGCTGGCTATCATTCGTTCCATGACCATGAAGGAACGGCAGTTCCCCGATATCATCAAAGGTTCCAGACGGCGCCGTATTGCGGCAGGTTCGGGAACCCAGATCCAGGACGTCAATCGCCTGCTCAAGCAGTTCATGCAGATGCAAAAGATGATGAAGAAAATGTCCAAAGGCGGAATGAAAAACATGATGCGCGGCCTGAAAGGGCGCATGCCGCAAGGTTTTCCGATGTAAAAAAACAAAAGGCGATCCAGAAGGATCGCCTCAATTCAGGGTCGCTTTTCAATTCCCCCCTTGCCACCAGTGCGAATTATTATTATTGCTGGTGGAAGGTTAACGGATTGTCGCAGGTTGCTCTTTCGACAACTGACGATCAATCGGACCTCGTACCGCTTAGTTTACATTCCCTGTTTCCCCGAATGGTAAGTTTGCAATCGCTGTGCCACTGAGGAAAATTACCTGTAAAACAATCTATTGTCGATTGGCTCGCTTCGCTGTTCCATGCTGATCGCGTAGTTGTGTAAAATATTACGTCTTTTGTTGATCTCTCCGGATCTCTTTTCATGGAGAAATATTCAAGGTAAAACAGAAGGTTGACAGACCTGCCGAAATGCCATGCCGAGCAGATCATTAGCTGTAAATAAAGTCGACATAACTGTCTCGTGTGTTAAGGCAATCGCCCCGGGCGGCAATGCCGGGAGCCAGGACATATCCCTGGCTCAGGCGAGTGCGTGTTTATTTCTTTCTAACGCTTCACTTTCCAGTCGAATCGCGTAAAATGCCCGGTTTTCCGCGGCCCTTGCTATTCAGGGGTCGTCAATTGCAGATTTAATAGAGGACTACTCCCGATGGTAACCATTCGACTGGCACGCGGCGGTGCAAAAAAGCGGCCTTTTTACCATGTGGTGGTCACCGATTCCCGGAACCGCCGCGACGGGCGATATATCGAGCGCCTCGGATTTTTCAACCCGGTTGCCGCTGGTGCGGAAGTGCGCCTGAAGATCGATACCGAGCGCGCGCAGTACTGGGTCAGCCAGGGGGCGCAGCCGTCCGATCGAGTCGCTAAACTGCTCAAGGAGCCGCAGCAGTAAACGATTCCGGAGAGCAGTTTGTTGCGGTAGGTCGTATATCCGGTGTTTACGGTGTGCGGGGCTGGGTAAAGATTTTCTCTTACACCGAACCGCGCCAGAACATTATTGATTATCAGCCGTGGTATCTGAAGAAAGAGCAGGATGCTGATTGGGTTCCGGTGCAATTGGCCGAAGGCCGCCAGCAGGGCAAAGGTGTAGTCGCCCGGCTTCAGAACTGCGACGATCGGGACCAGGCTTATAACCTGATGGGCAGCGAAATCGCTATCCGCAGAGATCAGCTTCCCGCGACTGAACCCGGTGAATATTACTGGAATGAGTTGCAGGGCCTGCAGGTGGTCACCGTCGACGGTGAGTCGCTGGGTACAGTTGACCACCTCCTGTCAACAGGCGCTAATGACGTCCTGGTGGTGAAAGGTGAACGTGAACGATTGATCCCGTTTCTGACAGGACCAGTGGTCATCGAGGTCGATCTTGAGCGTGGCGAGATTCAGGTCGACTGGGATAAGGATTTTTGAGCGGGTTGCGGATTGATGTTGTGACCCTGTTTCCGGAGATGATCCGGGACTGTTGCCGGTACGGGATTCCGCGTATTGCGGTGGAAAAAGGCCTGCTGAAAGTAGTTGCCTGGAATCCTCGGGAATATGCCACGAACCGGCACAGAAGCGTGGATGATCGGCCGTATGGCGGTGGTCCGGGCATGGTGATGCAGGTGCAGCCGGTAGCTGATGCTATTAAATCGGCGCGTCGGATGGGCGGCGGGCCGGTGCTCTACATGAGTCCGCAGGGCAGGCGGCTGGATCAGGCGGCGGTAAGGCGCTTTGCGCAAATGCCGCATATGGTCCTGCTGGCCGGCCGGTACGAAGGTATTGACGAGCGACTCATTGAGCAGGAAGTCGATGAGGAATGGTCCATCGGCGATTATGTGTTGAGTGGTGGTGAACCCGCGGCACTGGTGTGGATCGATGCGCTGGCGCGATTATTACCCGGCGCGCTGGGTGACGAAGAGTCGGCATTGCGCGACTCCTTTATGGACGGGTTGCTGGATTACCCGCACTACACCCGGCCGGAGTCGATCGACGGCAAATCGGTGCCCGGTGTGCTGCTGGGCGGCAACCATGCCGACATCGAGCGCTGGCGAATGAAGGAATCGCTCGGGCGAACCTGGCAGCGCAGGCCGGATTTGCTGGAGCATGTAACGCTTAACAACGAACAGCAGGCGCTGTTGGCGGAGTTTATTCGCGAACGGCAATTGGCGGAATCAGAGTGAAAACCCGTGGTAGGGGAAGTGTCATGAGCAATATCATAGAAGAACTGGACAAGGAACAGATGACCAAGGAAATTCCGGATTTTGCACCGGGAGACACGGTGGTTGTGGACGTGAAGGTAAAGGAGGGCGACCGCGAGCGCCTGCAGGCATTCGAAGGAGTCGTGATTGCAAAACGCAACCGTGGCTTGAACTCGGCATTTACGGTGCGCAAAATCTCGCATGGTGAAGGTGTCGAACGCGTGTTTCAGACCTATAGCCCGGTGGTCGCAAGTGTGACGGTGAAGCGTCGCGGTGCGGTGCGACGGGCAAAACTCTATTATCTTCGTGAGCGTTCGGGTAAGTCCGCTCGCATCAAAGAGAAGCTTTGATTTGATGCGGCGCCTTCGGGCTACCGCATCGCATCAGCAAAAAGGGCAGCCTGACGACAGGCTGCCCTTTTTCGTGCGTGCGAATCGGATTTTCCAGGCTGCCGTTCTGGGAACCTTGTGTGGTCCCTGGGCTAGCGCACAGGGCCTGGACGTTGCCGCGCTGGAGCAGGTGGCGCAACTTGCCCGACTTGGGGCGCCACAGCTCGCCCTAAGGCGGATCGATGCGGCCCAGCCCGATGTCCAGAGCAGTCTGTCGGAGTGGATGGCATGGGAGCAGGAGAGGCTGCACATTCTGGATAGTCAGAATATGCATGCAGAACTTGTGCGGCGCGTAGATGCCAGACCGGCAGCGATCGATGGGCGCTTTGAGCGCATCGCGGTACAGCTGAAAGCTGATGCTCAACTTGAGCTGGGACAGCCCGAAGCTGCCAGAGCTACTGTTCGCTCGCTGTTGTGGTCGACGAATGCGGAGCCTGAATCCGGGGAAGTTCAACGCTGGCGGCGCCTGATTGTGCGTAGCTATCTTACCGAAAACCGCAATGCTGATGCGCAGCTGGCTCTATCGCGTTACCGACAGGATTTCGGTGATGAAAATGCCGATTGGCGCTGGTTGAGTGCGAGAGTAGCGCTGCAGGCTGGCGATGCAGAGCACAGCTTGCGACTTCTGAGCCACGATGATTCCGGGCAAGGGCGTTTGCTGCGTCTTGCGGCGGAATTGCAGTTGGCCCCCGGTAAAGTGACCGCGATCGAGGAAGCGGCGGCGCGGGAGGCGGAAAAAAATGATCAGGTCGGTTTGCAGCGCGCATTCTGGGGACTGGCGGCACGCGCCGCCGGTCAGGCCGGTAAACCGGAAGCAGAGATTCGTCATCTCGAACGTGCACTTTCGGTGGCTTCCGATCAGCAGTCTATGGATCTTCAGCTGGACCTGTCGGCGGATCGTTTGTGGGCGGCTTATCAGGCTCTTGGTCAGAACATCGGCAATCAGGAACAGCGACTATTAGGTGACGATGAGGATTGGTATTTTCCAGCTGTCGATGCGGTGACAAGCGATCCCTTGCGAGCACGGATACTGTTTGCCGTGTTGGCGGAGCACGGCTCGAGTGTTGAACATCGCACGCTCGCACATGAATATCTGGTCGCTTTGCTGGACGATCTGCCCCAGGGCGAAATACTGATACGAAGGATTTATCTCGAGTCCCGTCGATTTGAAAGTGCGGATGATGTTCCGCCGGTAATCCGCCACCGACTGGTAGATGATGCCCTGGAGGCAGGGCAGCTGCACGCAGCGTCGCGCCTGATGGACAGTCTTGCGGTGCCGCCCTCCGGTGGAGACCAATTCGAATGGAATCTGCGCCGCGTGCGGGTGAATGTCCTCACCGGTAACGCGGATGCCGGTATCGAGCTGCTGGCTCGGCTACTGACGGATGAAGAGCTGTCATGGACCAGGGAGCGCATTGACCGTTTGCTCCAGGTGGTTTTTGATCTGCAGGCGCTTGGCAAACACGAGCCAGCCCTGGAGGTGTTTGCGGCGCTGGCGGGCAAATCACTGGAACCTCTCCAGATGCGCGAACTGTTGTTCTGGATGGCGGATTCCCGCCTGGCGCTGGAAGAATACGAGCTTGCGGCGCATCTGTATTTACGATCAGCGGTCCACCTTGATCCACTGGCTATGGATCCGTGGGCGCAAACCGCACGCTACGAGGCCGCCAGAGCACTGGCAAGGGCCGGCCTGACGAGTGATGCGCGGCGGATTTTCACCAGCCTGCAGCGTGCCACGCAGGACCCTGCCCGCAAAGCGGTACTGGAAAGTGAAATTCAGCGGTTGCGCCTGCTCGGTGATGCGGGTGGAGCCGGGGGTTGAATTTTGCGGCTGTCACCCCCATTGACCCCTCATCAGCTATTTCGTTTTTTTAACAAGAGTCCAGCAACGCGGCTTTATCAAACCGTATAAGAGCCCGTGCACAGGACCCGCAACACAGATAAAGAGGATGTGATGACGGTAGAAGCCAGAAAAGAAACACTGGAATTCCAGACCGAAGTTCGGCAGTTGCTGAACCTCATGATTCATTCCCTGTATTCGAGCAAAGAAATCTTTCTGCGCGAGCTGATTTCGAATGCTTCAGATGCCTGCGATAAACTCCGGTTCGAAGCAATATCCGACGACAGCCTGTATGCCGGCGACAGCGATCTGAAGGTTCGCGTGACGTTCGACAAAGACGCACGTACCGTAACGATCAGCGACAACGGAATTGGAATGTCACGAGAGGAAGTCGTGGAGCATAT
Organism: Thiogranum sp.; assembly: GCA_024636585.1. Lineage (GTDB taxonomy): Bacteria > Pseudomonadota > Gammaproteobacteria > DSM-19610 > DSM-19610 > Thiogranum. The sequence goes on from JAGXGS010000035.1 coordinate 77,945, forward strand.
TGGCACTATCGCCAAGTCCGGGACTCGGCAGTTTTTCGAATCACTCACTGGCGACCAGAGCAAGGATACAGAGCTCATAGGCCAGTTCGGCGTGGGGTTTTACTCGGCATTCATCGTTGCTGATGAAGTTACCCTGACGACCCGCCGCGCCACTGCGGCTGCGGATGAAGCGGTTCGCTGGGTCTCGAATGGTGAAGGAAGCTATACGCTGGAGGCGGTGGAGAAAGACAGTCGGGGAACCGAAGTCACATTGCACCTTCGCGAAGGCGAAGATGAATTCATGGATCCCTTCCGTCTCCGTTCCATCATAACCCGCTACTCTGATCACATCGCTCTGCCTATCGAAATGCCCTCGCAGGACGATGAGAAGCACGATGAGTTCGAAGTAGTCAATAATGCGTCAGCGTTATGGAAACGGCCGAAGCGTGAAATCACAGATGATGAATATAAAGAGTTTTATCGTCACGTCGCGCATGATTTCGGCGAACCGCTTGCATGGACCCACGCTCAGGTGGAAGGGGCGCAGTCATATACCAGTCTTCTGTATATTCCGAAGCATGCTCCGTTCGATTTGTGGGATCGCGACAGTCGTCACGGAATAAAGCTGTACGTGCGGCGGGTCTTCATTATGGATGATGCAGAGCATCTCATGCCGCAGTACCTCCGGTTCGTGCGCGGATTAGTGGATTCAGAAGACCTTCCGTTGAATGTGTCGCGGGAGATCCTGCAAAAAAACAAATTTATCGACACCATTCGGTCGGCTTCGGTCAAAAAAGTTCTGGGTCTGCTGGAAAGTCTGGCCAATGATGAGGCCGAAAAATATTCTGAATTCTGGGATCAGTTCGGCCAGGTTCTGAAGGAGGGCCCGGCTGAGGACTTCTCTAATCGTGAACGCATTGCGAAGCTGTTACGTTTTGCATCGACTCATGAAGAGAGCAGTAAACAGAAGGTTAGCCTGGATGATTATGTGGCGCGGATGAATCCTGGACAGGAGAAAATCTATTACGTCACAGCCGATACATATGCAGCAGCCAAAGACAGTCCACAGCTGGAAATATTCCGGAAGAAGGGAATCGAAGTGCTGCTCATGCATGATCGGGTCGACGAGTGGATGGTGTCCCACTTCAATGAATTCGACGGCAAACCGCTGGTTTCGGTAGCCAAAGGCGATCTCGATCTTGGGCAGCTGCAGGATGAGGACGAAGAAAAGGTCGTCAAGGAAGCCGAGAGCAAATACCAGGATCTCCTGAAGAAAATTACGGAAGTTCTGGAACATGAGGTCAGTGAAGTGAGGATCAGTCACCGCCTGACGGATTCTCCTTCCTGTCTGGTTCTCGGAGAACATGAAATGGCCATGCACTTGCAGAAACTGATGAAGCAGGCTGGCCACGAGATCCCATCGAGCAAGCCGGTACTGGAGGTAAACCCCCAGCATCCATTATTTGTGCACCTGGAGGCCGAGAAGGATGAAAGCAGATTTTCTGACTGGTCTCATCTTCTGTTCGAGCAGGCGATGCTGGCTCAGGGCGGGCAGCTGGAAAATCCGTCTGTTTTCGTGAAGCGGCTGAATGGAATTTTGGTCGGTTTGTCGGCGCCCTGAAAGCAGGGGGAGGCGGGCTCTGATCAGTGACTGAAGCAGTACGTATCGATAAATGGTTATGGGCCGCGCGCTTTTACAAGACGCGGAATCTGGCTGCACAGGCTGTGACTGGAGGAAAGGTGCACTTGAACGGAGTGCGCGTGAAGCCAGCCAGGCCGGTCAAGCCGGGTGATGAGATCAAAGTGAACAGGGCGGGTTTTGAATATGCTGTTACGGTTACGGCCCTTGCGGAGCGCCGGGGTTCGGCCAAAGTCGCCGAATCCCTGTATGTGGAATCGGAAGAAAGCCAGCGCAAGCGAGCCGATCTGGCGGCGAGCCACAAGCTTGCTTCCGCCACGGCACCGCACCCTGTGCGCAAGCCCGATAAAAAAGCCCGTCGCCAGTTGCGCGATCTGAAATGGTGAACTCATGTCGATGCCGGTAACACCAGCGCTCACAGTTGACGTCATTATCGAGATGCAGGACCGGCCCCACTCGCCGGTTGTGCTGATCGAACGACGTAATCCACCGTACGGATGGGCGCTGCCGGGTGGATTCGTTGACGTTGGAGAGAGGCTGGAGGCTGCGGCGGTACGCGAAGCCAGGGAAGAGACTTCACTCGATGTACAACTCATCACTTTGCTGGGCTGTTACTCAGATCCGAACCGCGACAAACGTGGTCACACGGTAAGTGCGGTTTATATCGGAACGGCAAGAGGTGAACCAAAAGCGCAGGATGATGCGCGGAACCTGGCGCTATTCGATTCTGAAAAGTGCCCCGAACTGGCTTTTGATCATGGCTTGATCATGGCCGATTACCGGCGGTATCGGCAGACCGGCAAGACTGCGCCTTTGCGGTATTAGCAGTACGCCGGTTCGTGCACGTACGGCGTGCGCCGCAGATTGCCCAGGATAGTCAGGACCGGGTCATCCGAATTGCCCGTACTAACAGGCAGCGGCGCGGCCTGGATGCCAGTAGCATGCCACGAGCTCCATGCCATCTGGGCTCGGACCAGGGCGAGATCATAATCCCGTATAGCCATGGCAATACGGGCTTCCTGAGTGGATCGTGCGCGGAACAGTTGCGCCTGCTGTCCGATGGTATTTTTCACCAGATCTGCCAGGCGATCGTCCTCCTCCACATGCAGAATTCGGGGAGCTTTCCCGGCCGATCGTTGGCTGGCCTGCTTGAGCGCAAAAATTAATCTCGCATGCTCGGTGGAATCGGTGAGCCAGTCTGGATCAGTTTCATGGCGCCGGATTTGATGACTGGGCGAAATGACAAGAACAGGAATCCATGGATGTTCCTGCCGCAATTCCATTGCAAAAGAGATCCCGTCACGATCAGCCATAAGAAGGTCAATCGCAATACCATCATACAGATTGTCCCAGAGCAGCTGGCGGGCTTCCGTGGCCGTCGTCGTGCAGTCGATTGTGACGCTGGCTGCCTCCAACCTTTGGCGTAAAGGTTCAAGTTTCTCTCTATTTGATGAGCAGAGCAGAAGTCGTGTGTTGGTTTTATTCGGTGACATTCAGGTGCATTTTCTAGCCGCGTCAATTAGCGTTATCTAACGGCGGCGATGCCGATATATTGAACAGCCGAGCCGCTGTTCAATCGTTCATGATTATACTGATTTAACCCGCTGTGCTTTGGTGGTTTTTTCATTGTCTCATGCAATCCTGATGGCTTTTGCGTACCATAATCGACTGGAAAGGAGCCCGCTGGGCGCCCGTTATCTGGAGGAAAAATGCGCCCGTCGCAGTTATTGACAGTACTAGAGACAGAGTTCCAGAGTGTGCAGCACGGTCAACATACACCGGTAATGCTGTGGGGTCCGCCTGGTGTTGGCAAATCCCAGATCGTCGCGCAGATTGCCGCGCGCCATCGGGTGCCGGTAATTGATGTCAGACTGTCGCAGATGGAACCCACAGATCTACGCGGCATTCCGTTCAGAGTCGGCGACAAGGTTGAATGGGCGGTGCCGTCCATGCTGCCGGATCAGGAAAGGCATGGCGTCCAGGGCATTTTGTTTCTGGACGAAATCACATCGGTTCCACCAAGTGTCTCGGCAGCTGCTTATCAGTTAATTCTCGATCGCCGACTGGGAGCTTATGAAGTTCCGAATGGCTGGGCTATTTTTGCAGCGGGCAATCGACAAGGTGATCGAGGCGTCACTTACAGTATGCCTTCACCGCTTGCCAATCGATTTTCTCACTATGAGCTGGATGTGAATCTGGACGACTGGGTAGCATGGGCTTATGCAAACAGTCTCGATGAGCGTCTGATCGCATTTCTCCGGTTCCGTCCGGAGCTGTTATTCGAATTCGATCCCGCTCATCAGCCTGTTGCATTCCCTTCTCCACGCTCATGGGAGTTCGCGCATCGGGCGCTGAAAAAATTCGGGGGCAGTTCAGAAATTCTGGTTGAGGCATTGCAGGCATGCGTGGGTCCGGCGGCCGGAATCGAGCTGCATGCATTCGTGGATAATCTGGATAAGCTGCCTGATATCGATGCGATAACGCGTGGGGAGTCAGTTGCGGTGCCGAAGGAGACGGACCTTCAGTATGCGGTTGCTTCGGCACTCGTCGGCAGAGCGATCCGGGTTCGGGATACTGCTGATGCGCAGGACGTCTATGGTCACATCATAGATTACGCTGCTACCTTCCCGCAGCGTGAGATGGGAGTGATGTTGATTTCCGATATGCATCGAGCCATTGGCCAGGAGCTGTTCCAGGTTCCGCAGTTTTCCAGATGGGCAAAAGCTGTATCTGATGTCATGTTGTTCGATATGTGAACTGCAGTGATCCGGTGATGATGTTCGAGGACGACGCTCATGACAGATGAGATCGAAACAAAGCTCAGTGCAGCCCGCACCCGGCTCATACTGGACCGCCCCTTTCTGGGCGCACTGGTGTTGAGGTTGCCAATCAAAGCTGCTGCGCCCGAGCGCTGCAAAACCATCGGAACCGATGTTCGCGCGCTTTATTATAATCCTGAGTATATAAAGAATCTGTCGCTGGAACAGACACAGTTTGTACTTGCGCATGAGGCATTGCACTGCGCCCTGTCACATTTTTCCCGTCGACAGAATCGCGTCAAACGCCGCTGGGACATTGCCTGCGATCTCGCAATAAACCCATTACTTTTAAAAGATGGATTGAAGCCACCGCCTGGCGTGTTGCTGAAAACCGGTTTCGAGGGAATGACCGCGGAAGAGATTTATCCAAGCATCGAGGAAGATACTGAAGACGAGACGCACGATGATCACTTCTTTGATAGTGAGGAAAAATCCTCCGGTTCATCCGCAGCGGGTTCCGGGGGTGGTTCCGATTCCGAGTCGGAAGAACGTTCTTCCGGTAAGAGCGATTCCGACAACAGCCGCGACGGAGGCGGACCCAGTGCGTTGTCGGAAACTGAACGTGAACAACTGGCAGTCCAGTGGCGCCAGCGTCTTGCCGGAGCAGCTCAACAGGCCATGCAAGCGGGAAAGCTGAGTGCTTCGATGGCCCGACTTGTGGACCATCTGCTACAGCCACAGCTGCCCTGGAGAATGTTGCTGGCCCGTTATATGACTGCGGCTGCCCGCGATGATTACAGCTATCAGCGTCCTTCCCGGCGCGAGGGTAGTGCCATTTTGCCCACGTTGAAAAGTTCCCAGGTCGACGTGGTTGTGGCTTTGGATACCAGCGGCTCAATCAATGATACCGAGATGGCCGAGTTTGTCTCAGAAATAGATGCCATCAAAGGGCAGATGCGAGCTCGATTGACTCTGCAGGCCTGTGACGCCGAGTTATGTAAAGCTGGTCCCTGGCTGTTTGAGCCATGGGAGGAATTTCGGATACCTGCGGACCTGAGTGGGCGTGGCGGTACGCGTTTTACCCCTGTATTCGAGTGGCTCGATCGGGAAGGCTGCAGGCCCGATCTTCTAGTGTATTTTACGGATGCCGAAGGAGAATTTCCCGGGACGGAGCCTGATTTCCCCGTGTTGTGGCTGGTTAAGGGGCGAGGCAGGGTTCCTTGGGGACAGCGGATACAGCTGAACTAGGACACTCTCTCCCCCCCCGATCTAAAGACATACCAGTACTTTGTCGATAAAAGTTGCACCTGGCAGTGCCCGATCCAGGGAGTGAATGGATTCATCGCTACCGAAGGGAGGCTACTCAGCGTAATACCAGCATCCGTCGGGCCAGGCATCTCATCATGAACGTTCTTGAATCAGATCCAGCGCGAGTCATCGAACGGCGAATCGAGCAAGTTTATCGGTTGCCACCAATGCCGGAACTGGGGCGCAGGATACTCGCTCTGCAGTCGAATCCTAATGCCAGTGCGCAGCAGCTTGGCCAGATCGTGGAACTCGACCCCAGCCTTGCGGCGCAGGTCATTCGTTACGCCAGTTCTTCTTATTATGGTTACCCCGGACGTATTACAAATATCCAGGATGCAATAGCGCGCGTCCTCGGGTATGAAATGGTGCTGAATCTTGCGTTGGGTATGGCGACGGGTCGCTCTTTCAAGATACCTGAAGCGGGCCCGCTGGGACTAAGCAGCTTCTGGGAGCGTGCGATCTGCATGGCTGTGCTGACTCAAAAGCTGGCGCCTCTGGTACCTGCTTCACTGCGGCCTGCTGCAGGAGAAGCCTATCTCTGTGGCTTACTGCATGATTTTGGAGTGCTTCTGTTGGGACATTTGTTCCCCCCGGAATTTCAGTTGCTGAACAGAATGTCTGCCCTCCATCCGGATCAGCCTCTCTCGGATATCGAGCGCAATGTGCTTGGTATGGGGGAAGCCCGCGAAATGCTGGCCCTCGGTCATGCGCGCATCGGAGCATGGCTTATGCAGACATGGAAAATGCCCGAGTCAATTCAGATCACTTTGCTGGAACATCATAATCCTGGCTATTCTGGTGATCATCAGGTGCTCGTGCATCTTGTGCAGCTCGCTGAAGGTTTGCTGCGCCAGCGAGTGGATGCACGTGAAACGGTCGTGATTCCGGAGACCAGCATCGGTGTTTGCCAGATTGCGTCGGAAGATGCCCTGGATGTCCTGGAACAGGTCAATGAATCTGCGGAAGAACTTCTGCGTCTGTCGTCGCTCCTGGTAGCGGTTTCATAAGCCCGCCACATCCCCTCATTTATTCTATTGTTTGTCTCCCCGGCAACCTGCCGCGCATAATGACTGTAGCGGTCGCTGGCAATAATAGCCGCCGCAGGTTTCTTTAATCCGAAAGGAGGCATTGCATGCGCATTATTCTGCTAGGTGGCCCAGGAGCCGGTAAAGGCACCCAGGCAAATTTCATCAGGGAAAAATTCGGGGTTCCACAGATATCTACCGGTGACATGCTTCGCGCTGCCGTAAAGGCGGGAACTCCATTGGGCATCGAAGCAAAGAAGGTGATGGATGCCGGAGGCCTGGTGTCGGATGATCTTATCCTCGGGCTGGTCAAGGAACGCATTGCTCAGCCTGACTGCGACAATGGCTTCCTGTTCGATGGATTTCCACGCACGCTCGCTCAGGCGGACGCGCTCAAACAGCAAGATGTACCTATAGACGCGGTTGTGGAAATAGATGTGGATGATGATGAGATCATCAGGCGTATGAGTGGACGACGAGTCCACCTTTCATCGGGGCGGACCTATCATCTTGTTTTTAATCCGCCGCAGCAGGAAGGGAAAGACGACGTATCGGGAGAACCACTGGTGCAGCGAGATGACGATCAGGAAGAGACTGTGCGTCAGCGCTTGAAGGTGTATCACGACCAGACTGAACCACTGATCGAGTATTACTCGAAATGGTCGGAGCAGGGCGGCTCGGAAGCACCCGCTTATATCCGCGTCAGCGGAATTGGGAAAGTTGACGACATCCGCGACTCGATTTTTGCGGCACTTGCGCAGTGATGCCGGAATTTGAGGATGGGTCGGATATTTTATCGGAATAATTTACAATTTTGTGGTGCGCTATTTCAGTAGCAGGCATCAAAAATCGCTTCATTCGTCAAAAACGTGTCGGGTTAAAGCGACAGTGAGCGTGAAACTTCGGTTGAAAAGAGCCGGTAAAGATCGAGGAAATGATGCGGTCGCTTGTAGGAAAATGGCCTCTCACAAGATCGGCAACGTGAAGGTGATCTCTGGTACTGAAGCCGTGGCGGCGCTACTCCATTGATTAGTATGTCAAAATAATGTCGCCGTCGGAATCCATGTGTAATTCATTGAATTCCAAAAAACTGTCATGACTACTCAAGTTCAAGATCAACGATTTCGGCTGACCGGGCAGGCGGTTTGTCCTTTTGGGGGAACCGGAGTAACGTCCGAGACTGAGTCTAGAAAAGCACCATGCTTTCCTCACCGGGTCTGACATGGAGCATGATTTTGGCGGATAATTAAAAAGAATAGTCTGAGGGTCGCCGGTATGTTTTTTTTACACATTTCGAAAGAGTATTTCTGAAAATGAGTACAACTGGTTCGGACGGAGTGGAGGCGGCTGGCGTGCGCAAGATATTGTGCCTGCTGGAAAGTCTGCGCCAATCGCCGACCGGTGGAGTAATTTATCGCCAGGTCGAACGGATGCTCGAGGATGTCATGGCGAGCCGGGGAACGAGCGAGCGTGCCTATATTGCCCTGGTGAATCAGTTGCTCGATGCTTATGCCGGCCATTTGCGCAGAGGCTCTATGTTGCAGGTTCAGATTCGCCTTCTGCAGGCGCGTCTTCAGCCGCCATTGACAGCCAACGATCTGGCGGTTCTGCAGGAATACGTTGAACTTTACGCCACTCAGATAGATTCTTTACAGGACCTCGATACAGGCGTGCTACAGGAGGCGGTCGATCCATTGTTACAGGCTTTCGGGATTTCTGATATCCCCGTCGCGCAACCAGTGCCGGAGCCCCAACAGGCGGCCCCTGAACAAGTCGTTGCAGCTACGCCTCCAGTGGAGACGCCATCTGTAACCCATGAATCTGACCGCACGGCTGCGCCGGCGAAATCGCTGCTGGATTCTGAGTGGCCTTTCGCGGAGCCGAAGGAGCAACAGGCGCGGGAGGAACAATCAGCTGCTCGCCACCAGTTGCGACCGGATGAATTGCCGGAAATGGATGAGCTGGAGACTGACGAGGAAACCGGTGGCTCATCTTCTGAGTTACAGGTCGACACGGCTTATCGCAGTCATCTTGACTCGAAACGCCGTGATATTCAGAAGCTGCAGTCGACGCTTGCTCAACAGGTCTTAGGCACCATCGCACAGAATGAAGAGTTTGGTGTGTTGCTTGAGGTTGTGCTGGGCGAACTGCGCCAGGCGGGCGATGGTAAGGAACTGGAAGATCTGCGCTGGACCTTGATCAGAGAAATTGAAAAACTGACCAAGGGGCATCATGATCTTGCCGAAAAGCTCGACAGCACACATCACTATCTGCAGTTGATCGAATCCGATAGCCGGCAGCTGAATGACGAGCTGACGCGCGTACGGCTGCTCAGTCTGACCGACGAATTGACAGGCTTACCGAATCGGCGGGCATTCCTGCGACGGATTGAGGATGAAGTGGCGCGTGTGCAGCGTTACGGTTTTCCTTTGTCGCTCGCTCTCATAGACCTGGATCATTTTAAACAGGTTAATGACAAGTTCGGTCACGCAGGTGGGGATGAAGTACTGCAGATTTACGCAAAAAATATTTTGTCAATCTTCCGGCATCATGATCTGGTTGCGCGGTACGGTGGTGAAGAATTCGCAGTGTTGCTGCCGAATACCGATGCGGAAGGATCGCTGCGCGCACTCACTAAAGTGCGGAATCGGGGGCTGGAAACACGGTGGCAGGCTAATGGGGACCTGATTCAGGTGCCGACATTTTCTTCCGGCGTTTCGCTTTACAAGCCTGGAGAAACGGCGAGTGCGTTCATAGAAAGAGCTGATAAAGCACTCTATCGGGCAAAACGTCTGGGACGAGACCGGGTTGAACTGGATGCGACCTACCGCAGTGATACAGCTTCTGAAGCCGAGCCTGCATCCCCCTCCATCAATGAGCAAAGACAGAATCGCGAGTCCTGAACCACTGACTGTTTCGTCAGCTCAAAATTTCTATGGTTTCCCCCCTGTTCGGCTATTGTTAAACTGTACGGGTAACTCACGATCGGGGTGATGAGATGGCAACGATAGAATTAACGGACAAGAACTTCCGGGAGACGATTGAGAACAACGATATTGTACTCGTTGACTTCTGGGCCTCGTGGTGTGGTCCTTGCCAGACTTTTGCGCCTATTTTCGAAAAAGCATCTGAGGAGCATCCTGATCTGGCATTTGCGAAGGTGAATACCGAAGAGCAGATGGAGCTTGCAGCGCAATTCCAGGTAAGATCGATCCCTATGCTGGCCATCTTCAGAGACCAGATCCTCATCTTCTCGCAACCGGGTGCTTTGCCCGCTTCGGCGCTCAACCAGCTCATCGAGCAGGCACAGGCGCTTGATATGGATAAGGTGCGGGCTGACGTTGCCGAGCAGCAGCAGAAACAGGGCTAGCCGACAAAATCCTGAAACGGCTGCACAGTAACCATTTCGCCTTCGTCAGCACCGGTGCTGTCCGCCGAAAGGTGAATCAGACAGTTTGCTCTGGTCATGGATGTCAGCAGATGGGAGCCCTGAGTTCCCGTGCTGGTGACGGTCCAGCTGCCATCTTGCTGAAGTTCCAGCGCACCCCGCTGGAATTCCGCGCGTCCCGGTGCCTTTTTCAAATGCTTTGTGCAACGTGCCTGGAACAGCAGTGGCGCGTGCGAATTTTCACCACTCATTTTCCTGATGGCGGGAAGCACAAATTGATAAAAAGTTACCATTGCAGAGACTGGATTTCCGGGTAAGCCAAAGAACGTGGCTTTGCCGAGACGCCCGAACGCCAGTGGTTTCCCTGGTTTCATCGCCATCCGCCAGAAATTAATGCTCCCCATTTCGTCAAGCATCTCTGTTACGAAATCCGCTTCACCTACCGATACTCCCCCCGATGTCAGAACCAGATCGGCCGCTTCGCTAGCCTCTCGAAAAGCGTTGCGCACAGCATCGCGCTCATCCGCTATGACGCCCAGATCAGTGCACTCGACGACCGGGCGTGAAAGCATGCCGAACATGGCATAGCGGTTACTGTCGTAGATCTGCCCTGGCTCCAGTGCATTGCCCAGACTGCTCAATTCATCGCCTGTCGAAAAGAACACAACTCGCAGCCGCCGATTCACCCGGACCTCACCAACACCGACCGAAGCGAGTAAGGCGATCTCGGGCGCGCCCAATCGAGTGCCGGATTCCAGTACCACATCTCCGCGACGAGTATCTTCAGCGGTATAGCGCACATTCTGACCTGCCGCGACTGTGCCCGAGCAGTGAATCTGCTGTCCCCGCTGCGCAACATGTTCCTGCATCAAGACCGCATCTGCGCCGTCAGGCATTACCGCGCCGGTCATTATGCGAACGCATTGACCGGGATTTACACTGCCGGAAAACGGCTTCCCTGCGAAGGAGGATCCGATGATATCGAGTCGGGTCTCGGTACCGGAGCAGTCTTTGCTGCGTACGGCATAGCCGTCCATGGCAGAATTGTCGAAAGGCGGCACATCAACATTCGCAATAATAGTGCTGGCTACTATGCGGCCCAGTGCTGAGCGCAGCGGTAACTGTTCGGTGGCTGTTACTGCTTCTATGGCGTGCAAAATCCTCTTTCGGCCTTCATCGATACTTAAAAGTTTTTGCTCCGGTTCGGAGCAGCAGTCTTTGGACGAATTACTCATGCGTTATTTCCAGATTGAGTTGAGCGAATATAGTCCTGAATGAACCGAACTACTTCTACAGGACTGTTGATGTCCAGGCACGGTAAATCCGTAGCCGGTACCTGATCAGTTATCAGGGCGATAATAGACAAGTCCCCGGGATGTAAAAAGGGCTTTTGAGTCGCGGCACGGTGAATCTCGAGTTTGGGGAATTCGACGTGACGGAAACCTTCTACCAGAATGAGGTCGAGCGTACTTCTGTCAAGCAGCTCCAGTAGATGATCGAGTCGCGGCTCTGTTTCCGGGCGATGCTCGCGGACAAGCACGGTTCTGAATGGTGAAGCGATCAGTATTTGCAGTGCACCGGCCTTCCTGAGCAGGAAACTGTCTTTACCCGGTCGATCTATTTCAAAATCATGATGTGAGTGCTTGATGACTCCGGTGCGAACACCGCTAGCCTCAAGAAGAGGCAGCAGGGCAGTCAGTAAGGTGGTCTTGCCGGTACCACTAAAGGCGGCAAATCCGATAACTGGAGGCTTGGTGAACAGGTCGCTCAACGTTAATCACCGGGGAGACGATGAGGATCGATCTTGTGAAGATCGTCGGGGAGATTCAAATTGGTGAACTGATCAGGCATGTCAGAAAAATCCACATGATGTGCGTGAGTTTGTTCCAGCCATTCCCTGGCCGATCGTCCGCCGAGGCTCAGGAATTCCTGCAAGGAGTCTTTCAGATTGCGATTGAGCATGCAAAACATAGGCTCAACCTGTCCTGCACATTCTGCGACACAGGCCGGAACAGCATGCTCTTGCATACACGCCTTCATTCGTTCCTGAAATTCTTTGCTTACCAGTGGAGCATCTACCGGTACAGTCAGAAGAAACGCAGTGTCGCATGCATCCAGTCCGGCGAGCATGCCTGCAAGAGGACCTGGAAAGCCGCTCATCCTGTCTTCGACCACCCGGTGCCCATAACGCGCATAGTGCTCCAGGTTCCTGTTGGCGCTGATGATGACCTGTCCCTCCCGGGTCTGGAGCCGGTCCAGAAGAATCTCGATTATGGGCTTGCCCGATACGATGATCAGGCCTTTGTCGCGGCCACCCATACGGGAGCCGCGGCCTCCGGCGAGAACGAGGAGCGTAATAGACTCATCATTAATGGGATTGTGTAAAATCATCAGCCACCTGAATCGGACGCATTCCAGTGTAACAGGCTGGCTGAGGTCGGAGTCGCAATTCGACTCTGATATGATGACACCACCAGGCTGTGATGGATAAAAAAGCACGATGTCGGATGATCCGATTATAAAGGGCTCGCAGGCATTCAACGATGACATGATCATCATCGAGCGATTTGCAGATGCGCTGTGGATGGAGAATGGCCTGAGCGACAACACGCTTGCAGCATATCGGCGCGACTTGTCCGGTCTCTCCCGCTGGCTGGAAGAACAGGAT
>JAGXGS010000036.1 GCA_024636585.1 Thiogranum sp.
AAGATACCGGTCACGACGTAGATCAGTGGAACCTCGACGCCGGTCATGATTCCTGCCTCCCGCCGGTTGCGAGCAGAGCCAGAATTACGCCGATGGCGGCAGTCAGGAAAGCTTCCACGCTGAGAATGAGTGCCTTGGTCCAGTCGTCGGGATAGTCGAGGAAGGCTCGGCCCGCCAGCGCCGCAGCGCTGCCGACCAGCAGGAACCACAGCGGCCCGGCCATCGCCACCGCACGCGCCCCGCGGCCGTAGAGAGGTAGCTGGCGGCGACTCAGGATCAGCAGGAGCAACATGCCCGCCACGGTGGCTCCGGCCTGAAAGGCGCCGCCCGGCCGCGAGCTGCCCGCCCACCACAGATAGCCGGCAAACAGCAGGACCACCGGCAGCAGGCGTGGCACCAGCCAGTCCAGCATCGCTGCGGCCTCTGGCGCTTCGGGCAGCGCAGCGGCAGGTTTCAGGCTCAGGGCGGCATTGGCGGCAAGCGCCAGCACTGCGACTTCGTAGAGCGTATCCAGGGCTCGGAAATTGAGCAGCACCGCGGTAACCGGACTCTGCACGCCGCTGTTTTCCAGCTGCGCGCTGACGTGCGCGCCCAGCCCGGGTCCCAGGAGATTCGGCAACTGCAGGACCAGCCAGATTCCGGCACCGACCGTCAGCAGTCCCATCAGCAGCTTAATCACGCGGTCTCCCTTGCAGCCGTGCCAGCAATTCGATCAGCAGCACCACAGTCACGCCGGTACCGAGCGCTGCCTCGGCAAGCGCCAGATCCACTGCGCCGAGACGTACCCACACCAGGCTCAGCAGCAGACCGAACACCAGCATAAGCATCACGGTGCGGGCCAGGCCGCGACCGTCCAGCGCCAGCCAGGCGGTTGCAGCCAGCAGCACGGCGAGCAGCAGATCAAAAATAATGTTCAGGGTCGCCATGGACGAATGCGCCGCCGTTCGGCGCTCTGTGCTGTCAGGTGGGCATTGGTTGCGGAAGCCAGCACCACCAGAATCCACACCAGGATTACTCGCAACGCCTCGGCCCAGCTGTCGGACAAAATCACCAGTCCCAGGGAGAGAAAACCGAGGCCGATGTTCTCGGCCTTGGTGATGGCGTGCAGGCGCGTATAGAGATCGGGAAAGCGCAGCAGGCCGATGGTGCCGGCGAGAAAAAAGAATGCGCCTGTCAGCAGCGCCAGCGTCGCGAGGATTTCACCTGTCGTCATCATCATCGTTCAGCCGGGGCATCAGACGGTGCACGAATGCAGCGGTCGAAACGACTGCAAACACCGCCAGCAGGATTGCTACGTCAGAGCTGGCGCGATCGCCGCTCACTTCAGCCAGCAACAGCACGATGGCAATGGTGATTGTGGCGATGGCCTGGGTTCCCACCAGCCGGTCCGCGGCGTGAGGACCGCGCAGTACCCTCCACAGCAGGGCTGCCAGATTGACCATCAGAAACAGCGCCAGCACCAGCAGCAATGTGTTCATGTTCGGGCATTTCCGAACAGGGGGGCAAGCCGATGTTCCATGCGTCTCACGCTATCGCGGTTGGGCAATCGCTCGTCAACCACATGCAGATGCAGGCAGTCAGGCGTGAGTGTGACTGCCATGGTGCCAGGCATGATTGTGATCGCATAGGCGACCGCCATACGCAGCTGGGGAGGATCGCCGCGCAGCGGTACGTCGAGGAAGCCGGGCTGCAACGGCATGCGCGGTTTCAGGGCGCGGGTGGCTACGTCCCAGCCGCTCATGATCGCCTCGCGGGCCAGGAATGGAGCTTTCGGGAAAAATCTCAGCATCGCCCTGAAGCGTCCGGCGCGAACCGGCATGTCGGGCAGGCTTGCGGCGGCAGCCGCAAACGCCAGCACTATGCCCCAGGGCCAGATCGCCTCGCCGTCAGTGAGTGCGGTCCAGATCAGGATGAGAACTGCAGCCCGGGCAGCGGTGCTGGCGAGCATGCGAAGTTTTTTTTGTAAGTGCGCCATCTTTAAAAAGATAGACGTGGAGGCGCTGATTTTCCATCAGGGCGATGAGCGGTGGCTCACCGCGAAGTCTGGCTAATGGTTTTTCTGAATGATAAAGGTATTGGAGCGACCGCCATCGATAATGCCGGTGCAGGCGTCCTCGAAAACCTCCAGGACCTGTGCGCCACTCTGACTGGCAATGGCAAAGATTTCGGACTGTGGCAGAACGTGCATTTCAATTTCTTTCTCTGCACTCAGGGCGGCGGACAGGTATTTTGTAGAGGAAAAGGCATAGTCGCGTTGATAGGTGGGCACCTGAAAGTAGGCGACGCCGCCGGGGTTCAGGGCCGCCAGAAGCCCGCGTACGATCAGCGCGATGACGGGCGGTGGATTGTGCTGCAGCACGATCAGTGAATACACGACATCAACCGCTGCAAGGTTTTCGACTTCGCCGGGACTGGTCACGGTTTGCAGGACCACATTGTCGATGCCGGCACGGCTAAGATAGTTACCGGCCCCCTGAAGATGGGCGCTGGATATATCGTAGCCGTACACGGTGTCGAAGCGCTCCGCCAGCCAGCGCGTCACCCGCCCCAGACCGCAGCCATATTCAAGGCAGCTGCTGAATGCCCCCGGGTCCACGCCGACCCGTTGCAACGAACGCCACAATGCATCGACGTGATGTTTTCCACTCTGATAGAAAGCTTCTTCATTCTCCGCAATGTGTTTTTGCCTGAACTGTTCATTGGTCAGTACCGACCAGTGCGGTTCGGTGGCGCCGAGGTGTTCCCAGCTTGACTGAATATGCTCGAGCAGCAGTCCGCGCTCCTGATCCGTGGTATTTAGCTGAATCTGCATCGGTGCTTCGTTAGCTGAAAACGTATGCCAGAACAGGGCCGCGTTCTGGTGTTTGAATTCATCGCTACGGAGGATGCGATTGCGAACCTCGCTCAACGTCCCGGAACCCTTGATAAGGGTTTCGATCTCCGCTGAGCCGGGCTCGCGTTCGAGCAGCAGGCGCACGGCGGCCGCCACGGCATCGCCGGAAATGCTTTCCACCGCGGCAGCGCATTCAGCCACGGCGGGTGCATCGATGGTTTCCATCTCAGTCTGCAGATCCACTTCCACCTGCTGGACCAGGTGCGAGATGTCTTCGAATGCCGGTAATTGCTGGAGATGCGCAATGCCCTCCGGCTGCGCGATCCAGAAGCCGTCTTCGATGCGGAAATGTTCGATGAACTGCTGGAGCAATATGTGCAGTGCCGGCAGTACCGCGAGCCGGTCGCCTCCGGGACCGCAGAGCAGAGTGGTGGGCGTCAGCGCCTCGCGAACCGCATACAGCTTTTGTACCAGCAGCGTCAGCTGCGGATGCAGATGAATGAATGCCACATCGACCGGTGCCTGGCTGGCATCCTGCAGTGCCTCGACCGGCAATAGCCTGCCAAGGGCGGCAGTCAATGGCCTCTCCGCATCTTCACCCGGTTCGATGACGCGCGCGCTCTGCCTGCCGGCAAGGGCGCGTGCAATGGCGCTGAGATCAGGAATAAAAGGATCTTCAGGGGCAGCCGGCGTGCCGAGGCCGCTGGGAAAATCGCAATGATTCGGGTTCATTCTTTGACACCTGGCGTAGTTTTTCTGACTGGAGCAATACCTGTGCCAGTTGCCGCTATTACTGCTGGCGCCGGAAATCTGGCGGATATTGGCGAAGTTATCGGTCTGGTTCGCTAACTGGCTGTTTTCGATAGCAGAACAGCCCCGTGGCACCGTTGTTGCATCTTTCGAGCGCAAGCTTGATCTGGGTCGAAAATCCGGTGGTACTTCGCCGGGCCCGGACAATGGAGCGCATGCGTGAGTACACCTGACCGATTCTCCAGGCGGTTCTTCAGCCGGCATGGCGAGGACTATCTCCTTGATCTGATGTTCAGAGATCAGCACAGCGGTATCTTCGTCGAGCTCGGCTGCATCGATGGCATGCGTTTCTCGAATACCCTGTCGCTCGAAAAGCGCGGCTGGCGCGGCCTGTGTATCGAGGCCCACACAGACTATATAGATATTCTAAGGCGCAATCGGCCCCGGAGCACGGTGGTGCATTGCACCGTGGGAAACCGGAATGGCGTGACCGGCTTCGAGAAACAACTGAATCTCCGCACCATCACCAGCCTGCTGCGTGAACAGGCCATGCCACCGGTGGATGTGTTGAGCATCGACGTCGCTGGCTGCGAGGTCAATGTGCTGCAGGGACTGGATCTTGCCCAGCACCGACCGCGGGTTATCGTCATAGAATCTGAGGGTGTCGATCGGGAACGGGAAATCGATTCTATTCTGCTGCCGGGCGGCTATATCAAGGGCTTCCATGTCGGCACCAGCATCTTCTACAGCAGGGAAGCAGCGCTTCTGCACGCCGTTGCCGGGACCTGTCACGATGTGTTGCTAACGCACACCCAATGCCCTCTGGATCAGGGCGGCGATCAGGCGCAACGCGTTGCCGTCGATCTGACCGCTGCCAGGCGTGGTGTTGCAGCCGCTGGCGATGCCGGTGCGCGAGGCGCCGAGTTGATGGATGAACTGCGCAACTTCGATCCCTCCAGCCAATCCTTCGAACTCGCTTTCGCGCCTGAAAACGAGTTGATCGAACTGCTGCGTTCGGATGCGAATCTGTTCGCCGTTCTCCCGCAGAACGATCACTGGACCGACTATGCGCGTGCGCTGATACACGAGTCGAATGCCGAGTATGCGCTCGCGATGCCATTGTTCGAGTCGGTCATGAGTCGCTGTGCCGATGACTGGCGACCGGCCTTTCACCTGGCACGCTGCGCCGATGCAACCCGTCAGGCACTTGCCATGCGGCGTGGCGAAGAATTGCACTGGGACATTCTGCGGCGCTTCCCTGATTGCGCGCCCTCGCGGCACATTCTCGAGGATCATACGCGGCGCTTCGCCTTTCATGGCGATCCGCAGTATCAGGGTATGGTGACGCATCTGCTGAACCAGTTGCCGGTCAGCGATTTTATCGAGACCGGCACCTTCCTTGGACGCTCCACTGCCTTTGTGGCGCGGCGCTGGCCGGATCTGAAAGTGCATTCGGTGGAGATCAATCCGGATTTTCACCTGACTGCCTCACGACGCCTGGCGGGACTGACGAATGTCAGTCTGAACCATTCACACTCGGTACAGTTCCTTACTGACCTGATTCAGAACCGGCGTCTGGGTGAGCTTCCGGTGTTTTATCTGGACGCGCACTGGGAGGAAGACTGGCCGCTGCCGACCGAGCTCGACCTGATTCGTCAGGGGTGTCCGCAAGCCATCATTGTTCTGGACGACTTCCGGGTTCCCGGACACCCGCAGTTTCCCTTTGACGATTACGGTGGCACTAAAGTCTGCGCCTTTGAACGAGTCCTGCCACACCTCAGCGATTCCGCTGCGGCCGATCACCTGTTGCCACAGTACAGCCGGGATTCCGTGCCCGATTACATTTCCTGGGCGGGGCATGTGGTGTTTTTCCACAACGCAGGGACTGCGTTTGCCGAGATAGCCAAAACCGCGCTGGCGCAGCGGCATTATTTTACCCTGGATGTGCAGCGCGAATTTCCTGCCGGGAAGGACGCAGGTGCTGCCCTGGTAGCACCCGAAACCGACCTGCTTGCGCAGTTGGCCCAGCGCGACTTTCCACACCTGGTCAGTTTTCCGCGCACCGGTTCGCACTGGTTGCGTATGGTGCTGGAAATGTACTTCGACCGACCGTTGCTGACGCGTTCGTTCTTCGATCACAGCAGCCGCGATTATTTGCTGAATCATACCCACGACATGCAGTTGAACGTGGTGCGGGAAAACGTCCTGTACCTGTACCGAGATCCCGTCGACACACTGTATTCCCAGCTCTGTTATCACAACGAAGACCTCGACGATCCACAGCGCCTGGCGTTCTGGGCGGATCTTTACGGCCAGCACGCCAGCAAATGGCTGTGCACAGAGCAGTTCACGCAGCGCAGCACACTGCTGTGCTATGAAGGCCTGCGCGACGATCCGGAGGCGGATTTTGTAGCGGCAATAGAGCATCTGGGCGGGAAGGTGGATCTGGACCGGCTGCGCGACTGTGTTGCAGCCGTAGACCGCGGTCGCGTGAAAGAGCATACCGCACACGATCAGCAGGTGATCAACCTGAAACAGGACTACGCGTCGCAGCGCGAACAGTTCCGGGCCCGTCATGCTGAAACGATCTGGAAACATTTTCTGCAGGGGCGCGAAAGCCTTGCGACCCGGTTCGGGCGCTCGCCGGTCGTTGTCCCGGCCGCTTACGCGCCGGCACAACTTCCACGCGAAGGTTCGGCAGACCGCAAGATCATCGGCCTGGTGCCGGGCAAGAACGAGTCGCGCCATATCGAGTTCTGTATCCGCGCGCTGTCCCGGGTGTGCGACTCCATCGTCTACTTCGATGATGATTCCACTGATGACACGCTGGCGATCGTTGAGTCGATTGCCACCGAATGCCGGGTCGAGCGAATCATCCGCAAACGTGACGGTGAATTCCACGAGACCATCCGCCGGGCGCGGCCATTGGCAGTCGGGCGCGAGCTGGGGGGTACGCATTTTGTAGTGATGGATGCCGATGAAGCCTTTACCGCCAATCTGACCCACGGCGATCTGCTGCGGCACAAGATACTGGAATTGCAGGCTGGCGATGTGCTGGAGCTGGCGTGGATCTGTCTGTGGCGTTCGGTCGATCAGTACCGTCACGATGGATCGATATGGACTGATAATTACAAGCCATTCGTCTTCGCGGACGATGGTGTCAGCCGCTATGACGAAGTCTTCATTCACCTCGACCGCATGCCGTCGGGCCTGGGTGGAAAACGCTACCGACTGCCGGGTTACGAATACGGGGTGCTGCATTTCCAGTTCGTGAACTGGCGCCAACTGCTGGTCAAGCAAGCCTGGTATCGCTGCCTGGAACGCATTCACTATCCTGACAAACCCGCACCGGCGATCAACGAACTCTATGCGCCGAGCAAGGATGAAAGCCAGCTCGGCCTGCGCGAGGCACCGCGCGCCTGGTATGACGCCTATCCGTTTTTCAACGCGGAGCGCCTGCGCCAGTCGGACACCTGGCGCGAGCAACAGGTGCTCGACTGGTTCCAGGAACTGGGTGAAGCGCACTTTGCCGATCTCGATATCTGGGATGTCGACTGGGGTGTCGGGGTCGGCCGCGATTCTGTCGCTGTGCCCCGGTCTGGCGTAGATGAGCTGGTCGAAGAGGGCGAACGCCGCTTCGCGTCAGGCGACTCGGAGGGCGCGCGCGAATGTTTCGGGCAGGCTCTGAAGCGCGCGCCTGCGCATGCCATGGCGCACAACAATCTCGCAGTAGTCGCCTGGGACGCTGGCGATCCCGGGCAGGCGTTGCTGCATCTGGCCGGTGCGCTGGAATCCGATGCCGACAATCGCGAAGTCGTATTCAATGCCGTGCAGATGCTGTGCGCGACCGGGCACCCCGCGGACGCCGTGGTTCTGTGTCGCGGCTATCTGAACGATCACCCGGACGACCTGCCACTTCGCGAAATCCTGCAGGGACTCGAAAGCGCGCCGGATTCGACCGGTAGTCAACAGCCTGTACAGACCACTGAACAACCCGCTGCCGCCGCATCGGTAACCGATCTCAACGAGCAGGGTGAAGCGCTGGCTGAAGCGGGAGATGCGGCAGGAGCCAAAGCAAAGTTCCTGGCCGCCCATGCGCTGGATGCGGCGAACGGCACCACCTGTAACAACCTGGCGGTGCTTGCCTGGGTTGCCGGAAACCTGCCGGAAGCCATCAGCTATCTGGCCCAGGCCATGGACGCCGAGCCGGATAACTCAACATTCGTCGTCAATGCGGTGAAGATTCTTATTGAAGCCAGCCGCCGCACTGATGCACTGGCAGTCTGTGCGTCATACCTCAGTGATTATCCGGATCATGAAGAGCTGAACCAGTTGCACCAGTATCTGGAGACCGAAACGCTTGAGCCATTAGTGAGTGTAATCGTCTCCACCTACAACTCGGCGGAGCTGTTGCGCGACTGTCTCGATGACCTGGAACAGCAGAGTATCGCGGATCAGCTTGAGATCATTGTCATCGACAGCGGTTCGCAGCAGGATGAACGTGCGGTCGTCGAGGACTTCCAGAGCCGCTATGCCAACATCGTGTATCTGCGCACCGAGCAGCGGGAAACGATCTATGCGGTCTGGAATCGCGGGGCGCAGGCCGCACGCGGGCAGTACATCACCAACGCCAATACCGACGATGCACATCATCCGCAGGCGCTGGAAAAGCTGGTGGCTGCGCTCGAAAGTCATCCGCACGCCGATCTGGCCTATGCGAGCTGTCAATGGACCAATGTTCCGAATCAACGCATCGATTCCGGATCGGTATTCCGTACCGTGGAATATCCGGAGTTTCATCCCGGCCTCGCCATGCTGTTCTGTTTTCTCGGGCCTCACCCGCTGTGGCGGCGCCGCGTGTTTGACCGCATCGGCTATTTCGATCCGACTTATCAGGCGGCAGGGGATTATGAATTTCAGATGCGTTTCGTCGCCGCTGGCCTGCAGGCCGTGAAGGTGCCGGAAGTGCTGAGCACCTTCTATCAGAACACCCGGGGACTGACGCTCGGTTCGGATGTATCGACCCAGGAAGCGCTGGAGATCACCACCCGCTATCGCAGTGCCGTGCCGATCGCCCGTTTGTACCCGGTGGATGCATCGGACATGGATGCGCTTGCCGATGCCTGGGTCGCGCAGGGCGATCTGGCGGCGGCCTTCCGTTGCCCATGGATCGATCACCTGACATCCGAACCGGCTTACGCACTGCTCTGCTACCGGAATGCGCTGGCGATAGCGCCCCGCGCCAGCCTTGCATGGTGCAATCTGCTCGCCCTGCTGGGGCAGCAGAACGAGTGGGAGGAATGCGAAAGAATGCTGTCACTGGCGCCTTCCGATATCGCCACAACCTACATTGACTCGGTCAGAAACCGGAAGCCGCCGGCACCATCCCGGGCGCAGAGCGATCGCGACAATGAGTTGTATGAATCATCAGGCGCCGCTGCACAGCAGTGCTCGAGAGTGTATTAAGGAGCAGGTAATGAGTGAGACCCAACCCTTCGGGTTCAATGTGATCAGCTATGTGAGCGGCAATCTCGGCATCGGTGTGACGGCGCGCAATGTCGTTCGGGTACTGCTGGAGCGCAACTGCCCGGTCTCCATTCTGGATCTCGATCCGGGCGAGGGGCGCAAAGGCGCGGATTCGAGTTTCGAGGAATACTACGTCAACTCGATCCAGGAAATGCCCTACGGGATCAATCTCATCATATTACCGCCGGCTGCCATCGGCGAACTTCTGCCGACCGTTCTCAACTACAAACCGAATTGCCTGAACATCGGGTTCTGCATGTGGGAACTGCCGATTCTGCCGAAGCACTGGATCGCGCCCATGGAGACGCTGGACGTTCTGGTTGCGCAAACCCAGTTCATTCGTTATGCCTTCGAATTCAACCTTTCCGGCGTCACCACGATTTCGGCGACGCACCCCATTTATCTGCCGGAGAACATCAAAGGCAATCGCGCCCGCTATGGCCTGCCTGACGATGCGGTAGTGTTTTTTACCGGCTTCGAACCCTACAGCGATCCGCAGCGCAAGAATCCGTTTGCGACGATTCGCGCGTTTCTTGAAGAACTTGGCGAAGACCCGCGCGCGCACCTCGTCATCAAGCTCAATAATGCCATGAAGAATGGCGTCGCGCATCCCATCGTGGCGGAGTTGAATGTCCTGTGCGGTGAGCATCCCCGCGTCCACTTCATGACTGAAAGCCTGTCCTATCAGGAAGTACTCGAGCTCTATGCAAGCTGCGATGTGTATGTGTCGCTGCACCGTTCGGAAGGGCTGGGACTCGGACCTATGGAGGCCATGGCGCTGGGGCTGCCGGTAATCGCCACCGGCTGGTCGGGCAATATGACCTATATGAACCATACCAATGCCTGTGTCGTGGGTTATGACCTGATCCCGGTCGACGGCAGTATTTCGCATTACAGCGCCGAGGCGCTCGGCCAGGAAACCGTCTGGGCCGATGCCCGGGTCCCTGAGGCCGCAGCCTGGATGCGCCGGCTGGTCGAGGAACCGGAGTTGCGCCGCGACATCGGCGCCCGCGCAAAAGAGGCCATGCGAGTTCATCATGAGCTGGCCTGCCGTGGCGATTTTATCGATGAACTCAGGACTATCTGGGATCAGCATGCCTATGTGAACGGGTCCGACGCCGCAGCCGGAGGCGCGCGTGAACGGGTGCGCACGGCGCGGGATGAGAAGCTGACGGCTTACCGTGCCCAGGTCGCGGAGAAGATGTGGGCCGCGCAATACGGCGTCTGGATACAACGCCATGCCCTGCGTCCATCGGATGCGCGGCTTTACCAGGAACGTCTGGCACAGATGGGCGCAGCGCGTCCGCTGGTCCACATCCTGGTGACTGCGCGTGCCGGCACCGAAGAGATTCTGGCCGACACGCTCGATTCCATCGGCGATCAGATCTACGATAACTGGTATCTTACGATCGTGACTGACGCGCAGTTGCCGGCCGATGCGCTGGATGCCAACAACAGGATTCAATGGTGCGCGGTAACCGGCGGCGGCGATTTTACGGCCGCGGTCAACGAGCAGGCGGCATCGATACCGGCCGACTGGATACTGCTCGTCGAGGCGGGCGACCGGCTGGCACCACAGGCACTGGCCGCCTGTGCAACGCATATCAGCACCCAGGCGCAGTGGCGGCTGGTGTATGTCGATGAGGACCGGGTGTCCAGCACCGGCGAACGTCATGAACCGGAATTCAAGCCGGACTTCAATCTGGATCTGTTGCGCTCGACCAATTATGTCGGCTCATTTCTGTTGATCCGGCGGGATGCTTTCTGTGAGGCCGATGGCTTCACGGCAGCGGGCGGTGCCGGCGGCTATGATCTGACTTTGAAATGCGTGGAGCGCTTCGGCGAAGCGGCAATCGGGCATGTCCAGGAACTGCTGTTCCACCGGCTCGACTGGAACCGCGAAGGCGGCCAGACCGATGCCATGGAAGAACTCGGCCGGGTTGCGGTCGAACAGCACCTGGCCCGCTGCGGCCTTCGGGCACGGGTTGGCAAGGGACTCTTGCCGCACAGCTATTTCGCTGAATACGAGCATTCCGATGTGCCACTGGTGAGTATCGTAATACCGACTCGCGACCGGCTGGACCTGCTGCGTCCCTGTGTCGAGAGCATCATCGCAAAAACCAGCTATCCCAATTACGAACTGATCGTCGTAGACAACGACAGCTGTGAACCGGAAACGCTGGCCTACCTGCGGCAGCTGACCACAGACCCGCGCATACGTGTCATGCGCTATCCGCATCCCTACAATTTTTCCGCCATGAACAATCTCGCCGCGCGCGAGGCCGGTGGCGATTACCTGGTGCTGTTGAATAACGATACGGTGATCATTCAGCCGCAATGGCTGTCACGCATGATGATGTATGGTCAGCGCGCCGATGTCGGCGTTGTCGGTGCGCGGCTGGTGTATCCGAACCAGACCGTCCAGCACGTTGGGCTGATCAGTGGCATGGGGGCGCACGGTATCTGCGAACACGTCAACATCGGCAGTCCGATGGCGGCGCCCGGGTATCTCGGTCGCTCGCAGATGACCCAGAATCTCTCGGTCGTCACCGCCGCCTGCATGCTGGTGCGGAAATCCGTTTATGCGGAGGTGCAGGGTCTCGACGAAGATCAGTTCAAGGTGCTGTTCAATGATGTGGATTTCTGTCTGCGGGTAGGGGAGGCTGGACATAAAATCGTCTGGACGCCTTTTGCGACAGTGCTTCACCACGGTTCGGTCAGCCTCAAGGGCTTCACCGACACTCAGGACAAGGGGCGCGGCCGGCAGGAACTGGGCGCCATGCGCGACAAATGGTTGCCGCGGCTGGCCAATGATCCGGCCTTCAATCGCAATCTGAGTCTGTTGCACCGCTTCGTTTCAGTCGACACCGACGTCGATGCGCGCTGGGACCCGAAGTTTCACGAGCGCACCAGAATCATGGGCTTTGGGGCAGGCTCCTACGGCGCATGGAAATACCGCGTCGAACAGCCGCTGGAAGTACTTGACGAGAGCGGGCGCGCACAGACGGCGCTGGGTGTATTTACTGACCGGCGCGTACGTATCCCGACGCTGGCGGAACTCGAGCGACTGGCGCCAGACGTGCTGTTGATGCACAACACGCTGCATGAGATTCATCTGGACGTAATGGCCGAGTACAAAAAACACCACCCGGCGCTTGTGGTCTTCGGCGAGGATGACCTGATGTTCGCCCTGCCGCCGAGTAATCCCTTCTTCAGTAAGGTATACAAGGATATGAAGAAACGGATGCGCCGGGCACTGGAACTTGCCGATCGCGCGGTAGTTACCACCGAACCGCTCGCCCAGGCACTGGCCGGCATGTCCGGCGATATTCGGATTGTGCCGAACTATCTGCGTACCAGTATCTGGGGCGATCTCCACTCGCAGCGGCGCGCCGGCGCCAGACCGCGCGTGGGCTGGGCCGGTGCTCAGCAGCATGGCGGTGATCTGGAGCTCATTGCCGAAGTGGTGCGCCAGACCGCCGCCGAAGTCGACTGGGTTTTCTTTGGCATGTGCCCGGATTCGATTCGCCCGCACATCAGGGAGTTTCATCGTGCCGTCGCATTCCCCGACTATCCCGCCAAGCTCGCGAGCCTGAATCTGGATCTCGCGGTGGCGCCGCTGGAGCGCAACAATTTCAACGAGGCAAAGAGTAACCTGCGGCTGCTCGAATACGGCATCCTCGGCTGGCCGGTGATCGCCAGCGATGTGTTTCCTTACCAGGATGGGCCGGTATGCCGGGTGGCGAATAATCCCGCCGCCTGGATCAGGGCGATACGCGAGCGTGTCAGCGATCTGGATGCGCTGGCGCGCGAAGGCGATCAGCTGCGTCAGTGGGTGCGGGGCGGCTGGATGCTGGAGGATCACATGGATGTCTGGCTGGCGGCCCTGGAGACTGCGCAACCCGCGCCGGCGCTCGTGAAGCCCAAGGTTCTGTCAAAGGTGTAGATCCCGGGGCGCCAGCCCCGTCTTGATGAATATCAATGCGTTATTTGTCAGGATGGCATTGAATGGCTGACCTTCCAGCTGTTCTAATGGCGATATGTTAGCAGGGATGAATTCAGGGCATCTGTTTCCGGCGAGTCACGGCCTGTGGTTCGCCGGATTACTGTGCCTGTTTTTGCTGTTCCTGCTCCCGGCCGCGCATGCTGCGGATGAAGCTCTGGTGCACAAATACCCCGACGCGCGGGCATTTTTTCCCGATGCCGATCAGTTTGGCGAATTCGAGGGCGACCCGCTCGCGGCGCCGGTAATCAGGAACGGCGAGACCATTGGCTATCTGTTTGTAACCGCGGACATCGCGCCGATCCCGGCCTATTCGGGAAAACCGGTCAACATGCTGGCGGGCATCGACATGGAAGGCCGGATCGTCGGCGTCACGGTGCTGGAACACCATGAACCGATCCTGCTGGTTGGTATTCCTGAGTCCAGCCTCAGGGATTTCGTGCGGCAGTACATCGGCAAGCCGGTGACTGACCACCTCAAGGTCGGTGCCGGTTCGCGCGAGGGCTACACCAATGTCGATGCCATCACCGGTGCCACTGTGACGGTTATGGTGATGAATGAGACGCTGTTGCGGGCGGCGCGAAAGGTCGCCGTATCGCGCGGTATCATGGAACCGCCGCAACGCTCGGTGACGCCGCCGGCGACTGTGCGGATGGATGTATTCCAGGAACGCGACTGGACATATCTGACCGGCAACGGTGCCATCCGGCGCATGCACCTGCCCCGCGGCGAAGTCGACTCAGCGTTCGAGGGCACCGCCGCCGAGGGCATTGGCGAGGCGCCGCAGGATGCGGCTAATGAAACCTTCGTCGATCTCTACTATGGCTATCTGAACGCGCCTACGATCGGCCGCAATCTGCTCGGGGAATCCCAGTACAACTGGCTGATGTCGGAACTCGAGGCGGGTGAGCATGCCATCGCCATAATGGCCAGTGGCATTTATTCCTTCAAGGGTTCCGGGTATGTGCGCGGCGGCATTTTTGACCGCATTCAGGTGATGCAGGGAGATGTTGAAATCTCGTTCCGGGATCTCGATTATTACCGGCTCAGTGATGTGTATGCGGAGGGCACGCCGGAATTCTCGGAGATGGGGATTTTCGTTATTCGCGAGAATTATGAGTTCGATCCCGGTTCCTCCTGGAGCCTCAATCTGCTGGTGAAGCGGGAAGTCGGACCGTTGGAGAGCGCCTTCGTCAGCTTCGACAGCAGCTATCAGATTCCGGAGAGTTACATCGATCGCCCCGAGCCGGTACGCATGGCCCCCGAAGATGAGCCGATGTGGGTGGCGGTGTGGCTGGAAAGCAAGTTCCAGATCGCCGTGCTGGTGGCTGGGCTTACTCTGCTGGTGGTGATTCTGGCATTCCAGGATGTTCTGGTGCGCTACCCGAGACTGACCATTACCTTGCGTCGCACGTTCGCCGTCTACACCCTGTTTTTTATTGGCTGGTACCTGCTCGGCCAGTTGTCGATCGTCAATGTATTGGTCTTCACCAATTCGATATTTGCCGGCGATTTTCGCTGGGAAACCTTCATGATCGATCCCGCCATCTTCATTCTGTGGGTGTTCGTGGCCGCCTCGTTGCTGTTCTGGGGCCGCGGCGTGTACTGCGGCTGGTTGTGTCCGTTCGGCGCGCTGCAGAAGCTGGTCAACGAAATTGCACGCGCCTTCAAGGTTCGCCAGTTCAATCTGCCGCAGGTGGTGCACGATCGCCTGTGGGGCATCAAGTACATCATTCTGCTGGTGCTGTTCGGAATATCGTTGCAGTCGCTCGGAACCGCCGAACGCTACGCGGAGGTGGAGCCATTCAAGACCGCGATTACACTGCGTTTCGATCGGGAAGCGATCTTTGTCGCCTACGCGCTCGGTCTGGTAGTGATTTCCATATTCAACTGCAAGTTCTTCTGCAAGTACCTGTGCCCGCTGGGCGCGGCGCTGGGCGTGCCGGCGCGATTACGTATGGTCAATTGGTTGCGGCGGCGGCGAGAATGCGGCAATCCCTGTCAGATCTGTGCGAAAGAATGCGAGATTCAGGCGATCCATGAAACCGGTGAAATCAATATCAACGAATGTCACTATTGTCTCGACTGCCAGGTGACTTACTGGGATGACCATAAATGCCCGCCGCTGGTCGAGCGGCGCAAGAAATATGAACGCGTGGCGGAGCGCGCTCGCAAGGTCGAGGCACGCAAGAACACGGATGGTCTCGATAACATCGCTGTAGAAGTAGTTCCAAAGCCGGGCGGTAGTGCAAGCCCTAACGACCAATCGAAGTGAAGACGGAGGTAGGACAATGACACAGGAAAAAGACAAACAAGGGATTTCACGACGCGATTTCATCAGTGCAACGGCCATTGCAGGCGTCACGGGTGCCGGTATCGGCAGCGGCATGGTCGGCATCAGCCCGGCATTCGCTGCCAAAGAATCCGGCAATGCGACAGCAATCCATCCCGGTGATCTGGATGAGTACTACGGTTTCTGGAGCGGTGGCCAGTCGGGCGAAGTCCGCATTCTCGGCCTGCCCTCGATGCGCGAGCTGATGCGCATCCCGGTGTTCAACTACGACAGCGCGACAGGGCACGGCATCACCAACGAGAGCAAACGCATACTCGGGGATAACGCCCCGCTCAACGGCGATGCGCATCACCCGCATATGAGTTTTACCAATGGTCAGCATGACGGACGCTATGTGTTCATCAACGACAAGGCCAATACGCGTGTCGCGCGCATTCGTTGCGACGTCATGAAAACCGACAAGATCGTGAATGTGCCCAATGTTCAGGCAATTCACGGCCTGAGATTGCAGAAGGCGCCGCGCACCGGTTACGTGTTCTGTAATGCCGAGTTCCGCATTCCCTATCCGAACGATGGCAGCAATATGGAAGATGCGGGTGCTTACCGGACCATGTTCAATGCTATCGATGGCGATAGCATGGAAGTTGCCTGGCAGGTGATAGTCGACGGTAACCTGGACAACACCGATGCCGACTACGACGGAAACTATGCCTGTTCCACCTGCTATAACTCGGAAGAGGGCTTTACGCTGGCGGACACCATGCGCAACGAACGCGACTGGGCCGTGGTGTTCAACATTCCGCGTATAGAAGCGGCGGTGAAGGCTGGTAAATTCACTACGCTCGGCGATTCCAAAGTGCCGGTGCTGGACGGGCGGCATGGCTCCGAACTGACCGCCTATATTCCGATTCCCAAGAGTCCTCACGGCCTCAATACGTCGCCGGACGGCAAGTACTTTGTCGCCAATGGCAAGCTGTCACCAACCGTCAGCGTGATCGAAATCGCACGCCTGCACGACCTGTTCTCCGGCAAGATCACCGAACCGCGCGACGTCATTGTCGCCGAGCCGGAACTGGGTCTGGGACCGCTGCACACGGCTTTCGACGGCCGCGGCAACGCCTATACCACGCTGTTCATCGATAGCCAGATCTGCAAGTGGAATATCGCCGACGCGATCAAATCCTACGGCGGCGAGAAAGTGAACTACATTCGCCAGAAGCTGGATGTTCACTACCAGCCGGGGCATAACCACACCAGCATGGGCGAGTCGAATGAGGCGGATGGCAAATGGCTGGTGTCGCTGAGCAAGTTCTCCAAGGACCGGTTCCTGCCGGTGGGGCCGCTGCACGCGGAAAATGATCAGCTCATCGATATTTCCGGTGAGGAAATGAAGCTGGTGCACGATGGACCCGCCTACGCAGAGCCGCATGATTGCGAAATCGTGCACCGTAGAAAGATCAGGACCAAAAAGATCTGGGAACGCGATGATCCTTACTTCGCCGAAACCGTTGCGCGGGCCAAAAAGGATGGCATTACGCTGGAAACCGATAACAAGATCATCCGTGACGGCAACAAAGTTCGGGTGTATATGACCTCGGTAGCACCCAGTTACGGTCTCAATGAAATCAAAGTCAAGAAGGGCGATGAGGTGACGGTGACTATCACCAATCTCGACCAGATCGAGGATGTGTCGCACGGCTTTACCCTGATCAATCACGGTGTCGCCATGGAAATCAGTCCTCAGCAGACCGCATCACTGACCTTCACGGCTGACAAGCCCGGCGTTCACTGGTACTACTGTCAATGGTTCTGTCACGCGCTGCACATGGAAATGCGCGGCCGCCTGCTGGTCGAGGCCTGACGCGAGAGCGCAACGGCACGCCGGCCCCGGAAGACGCTGACCGGGATCGGCGGTGCCGGAGCGCAGCATGCCGATAGCGCGATTCATCCTCAGCCTGTTGCTGTCATTTTTCCTGCTGCAACCCGTCGTGGTTGCAGCAGGCGATGAGGTGCGGGCGGAGCTTCGGGGTCTGCCGTTGCGCGCGCTGCTGGAGCGGGCCGGCAACGGTGATACGGTGCGCCTGGCGCCCGGTATCTACCGCGGCAATTTCATCATCGACAAAAGCATTCGACTGCTGGGCGCGCCTGGCGCTGTGCTCGATGGCGGCGGACAGGGAGACGTGCTGCGGGTCAATGCGCCGGATGTGGTGATCGAAGGCTTCGAAGTCCGCAACTCCGGTCATAACCTGACCGACATGAACGCCGGAATTTTTGTGGAAGGCAGTGCCCACAACATCGAAATCCGCGGCAATTATTTTGACGGGAATGCGTTCGGGATCTGGCTCGATGGCTGCCGTGCGCCGAAGGTGATCGACAATCGTGTGTATGGAGAGCCGGATCGGCGCTCCCAGGACCGGGGTAACGGAATCCACCTGTTTGCAGTCCACGACGGCCTGATATCGGGCAACGAGGTATGGGAAACCCGGGACGGCATCTATATCGATACCAGTCAGAACAACCGGCTGGAGAACAACGTGCTTCACGACCTGCGTTACGGCATTCACTACATGTATTCATATCATAACGAGGTCATCGACAATTACAGCTACAATACCCGCACCGGTTATGCGCTGATGCAGTCGAAGTATCTGGTGGTGACCGGTAATCGTTCTGAAAACGACAACAACTACGGCATTCTGTTGAACTTCATTACCAACAGCACGATCGCGAATAATGCCGTTACCGGTACGCGCCAGGGTCACGCCTGGGTTTCGAGTGGCGCAGATATCCCGGGTGCGGAGGGTAAGGCGTTGTTCATCTATAACTCGGAATTCAACGATGTCACCGGCAATCGTCTTGAAGATGCCGATATCGGTATCCACCTCACGGCCGGGTCGGAACAGAACCGGATTTTCGATAATGCCTTCATCCGCAATCGTGTCCAGGTCAAGTACGTTGCGACACGCGAACAGGAATGGTCGGAGCAGGGGCGCGGTAATTACTGGAGCGACTATCTCGGCTGGGATCTCGATTCCGACGGCATCGGCGACCGGCCGTACGAGCCCAATGATGCGGTCGATAAACTGTTGTGGAAATATCCGGTCGCCCGCGTGCTGATGAACAGTCCGGCCGTGGAAACCCTGCGCTGGGTGCAGCAGCAGTTTCCGGTATTAAGGCCGCAGGGCGTGCGCGACAGCTATCCGCTGATGCACCCGATGCACTGGCAGCAGGCGCAGCAGTGACAGCCATCGTTGAGTTCATCGAGCTGGGCAAACGCTTCGGCAGCGTGCAGGCGCTGCAGCAGCTGACGCTGTCGGTGCAGGCCGGCGAGATCATCGGTTTGCTCGGCCACAATGGCGCCGGCAAGACTACCAGCATGAAACTGATTCTCGGATTGATCCGGCCCAGCGAAGGTCAGATCCGGGTAATGGGCGTTGCGCCTTCGTTGGAGCTGGGTCGCGAACATCGTCGCCGCATCGGTTTTCTGCCCGAGAATGTACGGTTCTATGAGCAGCTGAGCGGTCGTGAAGTGCTGCGCTACTTCGCGCGCCTGAAGGGCGCGGCAGTGTCGCAAACCGGACAACTGCTGGAACAGGTCGGCCTGGCGGCGGCTGCCGATCGACGCGTCAGGACCTATTCCAAGGGCATGCGCCAGCGTCTCGGACTGGCCCAGGCACTGCTCGGCGAACCGCGCCTGCTGATGCTCGATGAGCCGACGGCAGGGCTCGACCCGGCAGCGACGCGCGAGTTCTATAGTACCCTCGATGAACTGCGCGGCCGCGGCACTACAGTGTTGCTGTCTTCGCATGTATTGCCGGGCATAGAAGGACATGTCGATCGCGCTGCGATTCTCGGCGGCGGGCGCCTGCTGGCGTTCGGCAGTCTCGATGCACTGCGTGCCCGGGCGGCCCTGCCGCTGACCATCCGGGTGCGCGGTCAGTGGAGTTCACTGGGCTGGACGGAGCGCATCGGCGCCACCGGCATGAGCGTTCGGCTGATTAACCCACAGCACCTGGAGTTCACCGGTCCGGAATCCGTCAAGCTGACTGCGTTGCGACTGTTGATGGATGTGCAGGGTCTGCAGGATGTCGACGTCTTCCCGCCGTCGCTCGACGCGCTCTATGCCCACTTCAATCGCGAATCCGCCGGAGAGAAGGTGTCTTGAACACCATCCTGATCGTCGCCGCCAAGGAATTCCGCGATGGACTGCGTAACCGCTGGGTGCTGGCGATAACCCTGGTGTTTGCATTCCTTGCAGTCGGCATTTCCTACTTCGGTGCCGCGGCATCCGGCAGTGTCGGTTTCACCTCGCTGGCCACTACCATCGTCAGTCTCGCCAGCCTGGCAATTTTCCTGATTCCTCTGATCGCTCTGCTGTTGTCTTATGACACAGTGGTCGGAGAAGAAGAGCAGGGCACGCTGCTGCTGTTGCTGACCTATCCACTGACACCCGCGCAGTTGCTGATCGGAAAATTTGTCGGCCATGCGGCCATACTCGCGGTTTCCACGCTGGTCGGCTTTGGTGGTGCCGGGCTGCTGATCGGCATACTGTCGGGCGAGATGGCGAATGCCGAGCTCTGGCATGCATTTGGATTCTTCATTCTTTCCGCGATCCTGCTGGGCTGGTGTTTCATTGCGATTGCGCAGCTGATCAGTGTGCTGGTTGGCGAAAAATCCCGTGCCGCCGGACTGGCGCTGATCGCATGGTTCTGGTTTGTGCTGGTGTTCGATTTGCTCCTGCTTGGCATTCTGGTGATGGGCGAGGGCCGCAGCGGTGGGCAGTGGCTGTCCTGGTTGCTGTTGCTCAATCCCACCGATGTCTTCCGGCTTGCCAACCTTGCAGGCTTCGAGGCGGTGCGTGAGTACACCGGACTGGCCGCGATCGCCACCGGTCCTTTGTTCCGGCCGTATGCGCTGGCAGCGATACTGGTGGTGTGGATTGCGGTGCCATTGAGTCTTGCCGTATGGCGCTTCCGGCGCAAGGTGGTGTGAAGATGAAAATAACTTTGAGCAGTCTCGTGGTGCTGGTTTTATTGATCTGCGCGGGTTGCGAACAGAATGCCGGCACCGATCCGCTGCAGCCGCCGCCGGTAGCAATCACTGACGGTGACGAATGTCATGTATGTGGAATGATCATCACGCGTTTTCCGGGGCCGAAAGGCGAGGCCTATGTGACACGCGTCGAACAGCCGCTGAAATTCTGTTCGACACGCGATCTGTTCGCCTGGTTACTGCAACCGGAAACCGCGGCGGTGGTAGAACAGATCTACGTGCACGACATGGCACAAAGCGACTGGGCACATCCGGAAGATACGCATCTGATCGACGCGCGCGGCGCCTGGTATGTGGTGGGCAGTGAACGAACCGGCGCTATGGGGCCGACCCTGGCGTCGTTTGCCACGCGCGAAGCTGCCGCGGCCTTTGCGGAACAACATGGTGGACGGCTGTTGCGCTTCGAGGAGATCACCCTGCCGGTGCTGAAGTCGCTGATGGACTGGCCCGCCAATCCGCGCTAACGCAGTTTACGCACCCGAAACCGGCGGCCCTTGATATTGCCTTCGGTGAGGATCTTCAGGGCCTGCCGGGCCACGGATCTGTCCACCGCAACAAAGGCCAGGTTATCGAAGATCTCGATCTTGCCGATCTGCTTGCCCGGCAAGTCGGTATTGCCGGTCAGCGCGCCCAGTATATCACCGGCCCGCACCTTGTTCTTGCGGCCACCATTGATGCACAGGGTGACCATGGGCGGTGTCAGTTTAAAATGCTCCCGCTCTTTGAGCGTAGTGGTTTGCTCAATCCTGACCGGGCGCTTCTGGTAGTCTTCTATGGCTTCGATCCGGAACTTCTCGGAGGGCAGGAACAGGCTGATTGCGAGTCCCGCATTGCCGGCGCGGCCGGTGCGACCGATGCGGTGAATATGGATTTCCGGGTCCGGTGACAGTTCAAAGTTGATCACCGCTTCCAGTTCGCGGATATCCAGCCCGCGCGCCGCCACGTCGGTGGCAACCAGAATAGAACTGCTCCGGTTGGCAAACTGCACCAGCACCTCGTCGCGCTCGGCCTGCTCGAGGTCGCCATGCAGGGCCTGGGCGTGGAAACCCTGTTCCCAGAGTTCTTCCGCCAGTTCCTGGCACTGCTGTTTGCGGTTGCAGAATATCAGGCTGGATTCAGGGCGATAATGTTGCAGCACCGAAATCAGCGCGCGGGTGCGTTCGCCGCTGGCGATTTCGTAAAATACCTGCTGGATCTTTTTATTGTCGTGCAGGCTTTCCACCCGGACATCCACGGGATTGGTCTGGATCGCATCGCTGACAGCCTTGATTTCATCCGGATAGGTGGCGGAAAACAGCAGCGTCTGCCGGCGTCGCGGCGCCATGTCGATTATGCGCATGATGTCTTCCAGGAAGCCCATGTCGAGCATGCGATCGGCTTCGTCGAGCACCAGTGTTTTCAGCCCGTCCAGCTTCAATGTGCCTTTGCCCAGGTGCTTCAGTATGCGTCCCGGCGTGCCCACCACGATGTGCGGGTTGCGTTCCAGCGAGGCCAGTTGCGGACCCATCGGCTTACCGCCGCACAGCGTCAGAATATGGGTATTGGGAATGGTGCGCGCCAGCAGACGGATTTCCTTGCTGACCTGGTCGGCCAGTTCGCGCGTCGGACACAGGACCAGTGCCTGCGTCTGGTAGGTGCGGGTCTCGAGCTTGTGCAGCAGACCAATGGCAAAGGCGGCAGTTTTGCCGCTGCCGGTTTTTGCCTGCGCCAGCAGGTCCTTGCCATCCAGGACGGCTGGCAGGCTGTGGGCCTGGATGCTGGTCATCGCGTGATATTCCAGAGACTGGATATTGGCGAGAAATTCGGGTGCCAGAGGCAGTGATGAAAAGGCAGTTGCAGTCACAGTAAAACCAGGCCGGGGGGCTCGACGGGAAGGAGGCGCATATTACCAGAAAAGCGCGGCGCCCGGCGCATCGCCGGCCTGGCTAGAGCAGTAAATCCGTTTCGATCGGGTGGTAGACCGTGGCGGCCGCTATCAGTGACTGGGCGGTAAGTCCCGGCACCCCATAGACTTCTGTGCTGACGCCGAAGTCGCTGCGGAGTTTTTCCAGTAACAGGTCGAAATCGCCGTCTCCCGACAGCAGCACCACGCAGTCCACGTCTTTTGCAGTGTCCATGATGTCGATGGTGATGCCCACGTCCCAGTCGCCCTTGGCGGAACCGTCACTGCGCTGGATGTAGGGCTTGAGCTTTATGGTAAAGCCGATCTGCCTGAGCGCATTCTGGAACTGGCGTTGCTTTTCATCATCGCGCTCGATGGCATAGGCGGTCGCGGACAGGATCTCGCCCGCGGCGCTGATGCGCTGCCACAGTTGCCGGTAGTTGAACTGGCGTCCGTAGATCTGACGTGTGGTGTAGTAAATGTTCTGTACGTCTACAAATACAGCGATGCGTTTCACAGGGCGCCTGCGGGTAATGGATGTGGCGCAAGGTTAACATGCGCCACGGTCATAGCGAGCCACCGGGATATTGCACCCGGTGCCGCGTGTCATTACCGTCAGATCAGGCTGCGTGCCTGGCCTTTTGAGCCAGATGCGCCTCCAGTTGTTCCGAACCGCCGATCAGTTCGCCGTCGATGAACACCTGCGGTGCCATGGGCTTGCCGGCGACGGCGCGCAGCGTGGATTCGCTGAAGTCGCGGTTCAGCACCAGTTCCTCGAAGGCGATGCCGGCGTCATGGAGCATGCCCTTGGCGCGTGCGCAGTAGGCGCAACCGTCGCGGCTGAACACCGTCACGTTCAGGGGTTTGGTGGCGTCGGGGGCGATATATTCCAGCATGGTGTCGGCATCGGAAACGTCGAAGGGATCGCCCGCCACGTCCGGTTCGATGAACATCTTCTCGATGTTGCCATCCCTGACCAGCATCGAATAACGCCATGAACGATCACCGAATCCGAGGTCATTCTTCGGTACCAGCATTCCCATGCCGCGGCTGAAATCGCCGTTGCCATCAGGCAGGAAACTGACATTGAATGCCTTCTGTTCCTGGCGCCAGGCATTCATCACGAAGGCATCGTTGACCGAGATGCAGACCACTTCGTCCACACCATGCTCCTTGAATGCCGGTGTCAACTGGTTGTAGCGCGGCACGTGGGTCGATGAACAGGTCGGGGTAAAAGCGCCTGGCAGAGAGAACACCACAACCGTCTTGCCCTTGAATATTTCATCGCTGGATACATCGTGCCAGTCATTGTCACGACGGGTGTGGAACGTGACCTGCGGTACGCTCTGGCCTTCTCGACTTTCAAACATACTAATCTCCTTTCGGTTGCCTGGTTTCGTCAAATTCATGGACGAAGTATAGGCTATCAGGTAAATAGTCAAAATCGTTTAAATGTATCGCTGCCATAGGGAAAGACTATGACTGGCAGGTGCCGGCTCAGGCGCTGAACAGGCGCCTCTAGCGCCGGCGAGGCTTGCGCTCCGGGCGCCCGCCTTTCCCGATCCGGTGCACGGTATTGGGCAGATGCGCAAGGATCGTATCGGCAAAGGCATCCAGTGCCGCGCGGCGCGGGAAACTGTGCCGGAACACCAGAGACACCCGCCGCGAGGCGTCCGCGATCGCCAGCGGCTGGGCGATGACGCCGCTGTCGGTGGTCCAGGAGCCGCGCATCGCCAGCGCCGGCACCAGGGTCACGCCGAAGCCGGTTCCGACCAGCTGGATCAGGGTTTCGAGGCTGGAAGCGCGCAGGTCG
>JAGXGS010000037.1 GCA_024636585.1 Thiogranum sp.
CAACCGCGCAGTGCGTTCGCCGCATTGCGTTGCCGGTCCTTCGGCGCTGATCGGCGCCAGCAACTTCTTTGAGCTGGCGGTGGCCACTGCCATTGTGCTGTTCGGTTTTGAATCCGGCGCCGCATTGGCGACCGTGGTCGGCGTGCTTATTGAAGTCCCGGTGATGCTGCTGGCCGTGAAGGTAGTGAATCGCAGCCAGGGCTGGTACGAGCGGCGCGAAGGGATACCCAGCTACGAAGAATGCTGCCCGGCTGAAGTGTTCACTCACAGCCGGCACTGATTTCCTCCTCCCCGTCATTGCGAGCGCAACGCGGCAATCTCAAAAAGCGGCAGCCGCCGCCCGGGATTGCCACGGCGCTATGCGCCTCGCAATGACCATAGCCCTGGCGACTAGATGTTGCAGAAGCTGCAATTGATTGAAGCGGGCTAAACGTTATTGGCTGAATGAACGCGTCAGAAACGCCATACTGAAATAATCAGGTTATACCTTTCGATTCACGCGGCTTTACAGGTGACGAATCGCAATGCGTCGCAGCCTGATGCTGAGCTATGTTCGATGACTGTTGCAATGGTGTCGGGCCAATCGATGAGCGGAGAAGAACAGACACTGCGCCAACCGCTGTTCCTGGCATCCGCCAGGGAGGCACAGGAGACTCTGCGCCAGCTCCTGAACGCCTGCGACGCGCTGAATCATCCGGTTTTTATTCACGACCACGAGTTTCGGATACGATTTGCAAACCAGGCCTATCTCAGTCGTGCGGAGGCGCGTCTCGATGACATCCTCGGCACGCCATACTGGCGGGTCTTCCCGCGTTCGGAGGGGCCAGTTCCCAGCTGCTTGAGGGCATTGCGCCAGGGCGGCGAGGAGGAGGTCGAGGACATCACGACCGCTTCCGGTGAAACTTTTTTCTGTCGTGCTCTGGCCATCAAGGATGAACAGGGTCGGTATTTATATTCCGTTCATGTCCTGGAGGATGTCACCGAGCGCAGGCGGCTTGAAGAGGAGCTGCGACGGGAACGGGCGCTGACCGATGCCACCATCAAGTGCGCGCCGGGCGTTTTCTACGTTATAGACCGACAGTACCGCTTTGTGCGCTGGAACAGCTATTTGAACAGAATTACAGGCCTTTCGAATGAGGTTCTCCGGAAGACTTCCTCGTTAGACATCGTTCATCCGGAAGACAGACCATTGATCGCTGCGAAAGTAAAGGAAGTTTTCCGCATCGGTTATGAAGAAGCGGAAGCGCGATTAATAACCGTAGACAAGGGCGTGCGTGATTTCTCATTCACCGGACAGCGTTTTATTGCCAATGGTGCAATCTATCTGGCTGGATTTGGCACGGATATAACCGAATACAAGCGCGCCCGGAATCGGCTGGAGCATCTGGCTACACACGATCGTTTGACCGGATTGCCGAATCGCAATCTGTTTTTCGATCGTCTGCAGCACGGTCTGGACACGGCCGCGAGGCACGGGCAACAGCTCGCGGTCCTGTTTGTGGATCTGGATAACTTCAAGCTGATAAACGATAGCTTTGGCCACCAGAAGGGCGACCTGTTGCTGACCCGGGTTGCCGACAACCTGCAGGCCTGCATGCGCAAACAGGATACGGTTTCGCGATTCGGTGGCGACGAGTTTACGGTTATCGCCGAAGATATCCGCGAAGCACCTGAAGATATTGTGGCGGCGACCGCGGAACGTATCCTTCAGGAGGTGGCGGTTTGCTATGATCTTGGGGGTCGTCAGGCGACGCTTTCAGCCAGTGTGGGTATCGCCTTTTATCCCCGCGATGGAAAGGACGGGATAACCTTGCTGAACTGTGCCGACGCGGCGATGTACAGGGCCAAGGAGATCGGCAAGAACAATTATCAGTTTTTTGCTGCCGAGATGAATACGCATGCCGCTGAGCGGCGGGTGTTGGAAAATGAGCTGCGCAACGGGCTGGCGCGTGGCGAGTTATTCCTTCTTTATCAGCCGCAGGTGGATCTCCGCTCCGGGCGTATCATCGGCGTCGAGTCGTTGCTGCGCTGGCAGCATCCGCAGCGCGGGCTGTTGCTGCCGGATGAATTCATCCCGGTTGCGGAGGCCACCGGCCTGATTGTGCCGATTGGTGAATGGGTGCTGCGTGGGGTGTGCGAACAAATTCGCGAGTGGTCTGCCAGCGGCATGCGCCTTCTACCGGTTGCGGTGAATCTGTCGCCCCGTCAGTTCCGGCAACAGGAAATCGTCAGTAGCATCCAGAACATCCTGCTCGATAACGCAGTCGCTGCGTCGAACCTCGAATTCGAACTCACGGAAACCTGTGTCATGGAAAGCCCGGAACTGGCCACCAAAGTTCTCCAGCGCCTGAAAGACATGGGAGCCAGTCTGTCGATCGATGATTTCGGAACCGGCTATTCGTCGCTTCAGTATCTCAAGCGGTTCCCCATCGACAAACTGAAAATCGATAGTCATTTCATCAGCGATCTGGCTACTGATCCGGAAGATCAGGCGATCGTCTCGGCGATAATCACCATGGGTCACAGTCTGAATCTGAATGTGATCGCGGAAGGCGTGGAGACCCCACAGCAGATGGAATTCCTGCGGATCAATGGCTGCGATTCTGTGCAGGGGTATTACCTGAATCGCCCGCTTTCGGCGCAGCGCACAGCGGAGCTCATCGGGCTGGCTTGACGGTCGTACAGCGGCACACCGGCAGTCGAAACCCGCGCAGCAGTAAACCACTCGATCAACCCCGGGGGACGGTTGACAGGCTCTTTCCGCTATATAAAGATAGTAATCAATTACTATCTTTCGAACGGGAAAAGCATGAGTACTCTCAAATATCTTCCGGCAGAACAACGACGTGCAGAAACTGTCGAGACTGTGGTTCAGCTGGCAGGGGAGCAGAATCCCGGCACCATCACCACAGCCGCTATCGCCAAACGTATGGGCCTGACCCAGGGCGCGCTGTTTCGTCATTTCCCGAACAAGGACGCCATTCTGCAGGCGGTGATGGAGTGGGTGGCGGAACGGCTGATGGCACGGATAGAAAAAGCCGTGCAGGCCGAATCCTCTCCGCTCGCCGCGCTCGAAAGCATGTTCATGGCGCACGTCGATTTCATCACTGAGCATCCCGGCATCCCGCGCATGTTGTTTGGCGAGCTGCAGCGTCCTGAAGAAACGGCGCCGAAGCGCATCGCGCAAACGCTCATCCGGCGTTATGGAGAACGCCTCGGCCGGTTATTTGAAGACGGCAAGGCGTGTGGAGAAATCGATGCCGGACTCGATGCCGAGGCGTCCGCCGTATTGTTCATTGGCACCATTCAGGGTTTGGTCGTGCAATCACTGCTGGCTGGCGATGTAAGCCATATGCGCCGCGATGCACCGAAAGTCTTCGCTATTTATCAGCGGGGCATCCGGAGTGCGTCATGAAATGGTTGTCCATCCAGAAACGCACCCTGGCTTTGCTGCTGGTACTGGTTCCGCTACTGGCGCTTTTTATTTACGTTGCCGTGCGCTCGGGACCACTGGCTCCGGTGCCGGTGACGCTGGTCGAGGTCGAAGATAAAAGCCTGTTACCGGCACTGTTCGGCATCGGCACAGTCGAGGCTCGTTACACCTACAGGATCGGTCCGACCTTTGCCGGACGTGTCGAACGACTGGATGTCCATGTCGGCGACCAGGTCAGGGCCGGTCAGGTGCTCGGCGAAATGGACCCGGTGGATCTCGACGAACGGCTGCGGGCGCAGGATGCCGCGCACAATCGCGCCCGCGCGCAACTGAATGAAGCGCAGGCGCGCGCGGACTTTGCCCGCACCCAGGCGTCACGTTACGAACAGCTGCTGAAGGTGAACTCGGTCAGCGAGGAGATCGTGGCTACCAGGCAGCAGGAACTGCGGATTGCCCAGGCCGGTCTCATCGCCGCACGCGAGGAACTCGTCCGGACAGGCGCCGAGCGCGAGGTGCTTGCGGCGCAGCGCAGCAATCTGCAGCTGATTGCCCCGGTCGACGGTCTGGTCGTCAAACGCGACGCCGATCCGGGTACTACCGTGGTCGCGGGTCAGGCAGTGGTGGAACTGATCGATCCCGACAGCCTGTGGATCAATGTCCGCTTCGACCAGATCCGTGCGCGAGGTCTCGCCGCCGATCTCCCGGGCCGCATCGCATTGCGCTCACAGGCGGGCGAGTGGCAGGCGGGGCGGGTGCTGCGGATAGAACCTCTGGCCGATGTGGTGACCGAGGAAATCCTGGCCAAGGTGGTATTCGACCAATTGCCGAATCCATTGCCTCCGATCGGAGAACTGGCCGAGGTGACGGTTGAATTGCCTGCACTTGCAGCACAACCGGTGATCCCTAATGCCGCGATCCAGCGCCGGAACGGCCAGTCAGGCGTGTGGCAGGTCAAGGACGGCGATCTGCATTTCACGCCGGTCAGTCTGGGAATCTCTGATCTGAATGGACAGGTGTCGATACGCGAGGGTCTCGTGGCCGGCGACCGGGTCGTGGCATACAGCGAAAAAGCGCTGGGCAAGCGTAGCCGTATCCATGTGGTCGAGCAATTGCCGGGCCTTGCACCATGATCAGCCTCGCCGGGCGCGACATCCTGCACACCTGGGGAAAGTTTGTCTTTACCGGCGTCGGTCTGGGACTGCTGATCGGCGTGACCTTAACCATGGCAGGCGTCTATCGCGGCATGGTCGATGATGCCCGAGCACTGCTCGATAACAGCAGTGCCGATCTTTGGGTAGTGCAAAAGGACACCCTCGGTCCCTATGCTGAATCTTCCAGTCTCTATGACGATCTATGGCGCGGCATTCGCGGCATGAGCGGTGTGGCGCGCGCGGCGAATGTCACCTATCTCACCATGCAGGTGCGTCACGGCGAGCGGGATGTGCGCACCATGGTGACAGGCATTACTGCCGGTGATCCGGGCCTGCCGGGCTGGCCTCCTTACCTGGTGGCGGGTCGGCAGATAACGCGCGGCCACTATGAAGCGGTGGCCGATATCGCCACCGGTTTCAGGCTCGGCGATCGGCTCCAGATACGCCGCAACCACTATACGGTCGTCGGTCTGACGCGGCGGATGGTTTCTTCCGGCGGTGATCCGATGGTGTTCATTCCCCTGAAAGATGCGCAGGAGGCGCAGTTCCTCAAAGACAATGATGCTATCTGGCAACAGCGGCGGCGCACTGCTGAAAATCCGGCTTTTAACCGTCCCGCAGTGCCGGGTCTGCTGGATGCGGTAATCGATTCGCAAAGCAGCAATCCCTGGGTCAATGCCATTCTGGTTCAGGTCGAGCCCGGACACAGTCCCGACACAGTAGCGCAGGCGATCCGTACATCGAAGCGCCTGACGGTATACACGCGCGCTCAGATGGAAAACATCCTTATGGGTAAGCTGATTGTCACTTCGGCTAAACAGATCGGCATGTTCCTGATGATTCTCGCAGTGGTCAGCGCGGCCATCGTGGCGTTCATCATCTATACCCTGACGCTCGGAAAGATTCGCGAGATTGCGGTGCTGAAACTGATCGGCACCCGCAATCGAACCATCTCCATGATGATTCTCCAGCAGGCGCTGGCGCTGGGCGTCATCGGCTTTGTGGTGGGCAAGATTACGGCGACTTTTGCTGCGCCTTTCTTCCCTAAATATGTACTGCTCGAACCACTCGACTCGGTTGGCGGATTCATTGCCGTCGTTGTGATCTGTGTACTGTCGAGCATTGTCGCTATTCGTGCCGCCCTTAAGGTGGATCCGGCCGAGGCCATAGGTGGCTGACATGGCTGGCAAGGGCATACGCATTCAGGGACTGAGTAAACGCTATGGCCGGGGCGATACCGCCGTCGATGCGCTTAAACAAGTCGATATGCAGGTTGCACCGGGTGAAGTCGTGGGGCTGATCGGCCCCTCCGGTTCCGGCAAGAGCACGCTGCTCAAATGCCTGGGTGCGGTGATCGAGCCGACCGCCGGGCACATGGTGCTCGGAGAGGATGTCATTTATGACGATGGCTGGAAGGTCG
>JAGXGS010000038.1 GCA_024636585.1 Thiogranum sp.
TGGCGGAGAGGGAGGGATTCGAACCCTCGATACGTTACCGTATACACACTTTCCAGGCGTGCTCCTTCGGCCGCTCGGACACCTCTCCGGAAATCCGGCCGTCGCAAAGGCGGGCGGAAAGCGCGGCAGGTTATACCAGATAGGTGCGGCTTGCAATGTTGGCGGGTGGCGCGGGGGCGGTAATCTGCTGTAACGTTATATTCAAGAAGAATACCAATCAGAAGGGGTACGGCATGCGGATTTTAGCCGGGGATATCGGCGGCACCAATACGCGCCTGGCACTGCTGGAGTGGGACGCGGGGACTGTCACGATCAGCTGTCGGCAGACGTTCTCCAGCCAGGCACACGACTCGCTGAATACAGTTGTCGCGAAGTACCTGGATGCCCAGGGGGATCTGCAGCTGGATGCGGCGGCGTTCGGGGTGGCGGGGCCGGTACGCGGCGGGATCAGCAAGATAACCAACCTGCCATGGCGAATCGCGCAGGCGGAGCTCTCGGACCAGCTCGGGCTGTCTTCGGTCTATCTGCTGAATGATCTGGAGGCGCTGGCCTGGAGCGTTGAGACGCTGCAGGAGGACCAGCTGACGTCGTTGCAGGCCGGTGTGCCTGGGCCGGGGAATCGCGCAGTGATCGCTGCGGGCACCGGGCTGGGTCAGGCGGGGCTGTTTTTCGATGGCGAGGGTTATCAGCCGTTTGCGACCGAGGGCGGTCATGCGGATTTCGCGGCGACCCAGCCGCAGGACTGGGAGCTGTGCGCGTTTCTGCAGAAGCGCTTCGGCCGCACCAGCTGGGAACGGGTGGTGTCGGGTCCCGGCATGGTGCACCTGTATGAGTTCCTGCTCGAGCGGTCAGGCGATGCCGCGCCGGACTGGTGGCAGGACCCGGAACAGGATATAGCGGCGGCCATTACCGAGCGCGGGCTGGCGAGCAGCGATCCGCTCTGTTACGACGCGCTGCACTGGTTCGTGCGCCTGTACGGCGCGGAGGCCGGTAATCTGGCCCTGAAGATAAAAGCGATCGGCGGTCTGTATATCGGTGGCGGGATTGCGCCGAAGATTCTTCCGGCGCTGCAGACGCCGGCTTTCATGCAGTCATTCCTGGACAAGGGCAAGATGCGCGGCCTGCTGGAGACGATGCCGGTGCGGGTGATCTGCTACGGCGATGCGGCGCTGCAGGGGCTGGCCAGTTACGCGGCGCGCCGGGCGGTCGGCTGAGCGCTTACTTGACGACTTTCAGCGACGGCGGTTTGACGTCGGGCTTGCCTTTCGGGCCGGGCTCGTCGGGTCCGTTCTCCCCTTCCTCGAACAACATGCCGCGCCCGTTTTCCTTGGCGTAGATGGCAAGTACCGCATGCACCGGCAGCGCGACCAGCTGCGATACGCCGCTGAAGCGCGCCATGAAGGTCACTTCTTCATTGTTGATGCTCAGGGCTTCTACGGCGGTCGGGCCGACGTTCAGAACGATCTTGCCGTCCTGGGCAAACTTCTGCGGCACTTCGACGCCCTCTGCATTGGCATCGATCAACAGGTGCGGGGTGCACTCGTTGTCCAGCAGCCATTCA
The DNA here is from genome assembly GCA_024636585.1 of Thiogranum sp. GTDB lineage: Bacteria > Pseudomonadota > Gammaproteobacteria > DSM-19610 > DSM-19610 > Thiogranum. The sequence continues at coordinate 1,562 of JAGXGS010000038.1, forward strand.
TAGATAGCGCGAATCAGGTAAGGACGATTCGAAGTCATGACAACACTATAGCCTGCGCGACACCGCTGAACCGGGGGTCCAGCGGCAGCCGCGTCAGTCGCGCATTTCCCTTTCCGCTTCTGTCAGACTGGCGTGGAAGGCTTTGCGACCGAACAGTCGGGCGGCATATTCCAGTACCGGTTTGCCCTGCGGGGGCAGTTCGATGCGGTAGTGTTTGAGCCTCCACAGGATCGGACCGATGGTGGCATCGACCAGCGAGAACTCGTCGCTGAGAAAATACGGTTTGGCGCTGAATACTTCGGCGCTGGACGTCAGGCTGTCACGCAATGCCTTGCGCGCTTTGGTCGCGGCTTTCTCACCCTTGTCCATTTCAGTCATCAGTGAATACCAGTCGCGCTCGATGCGGTACAGGGCCAGTCGGCTGCGCGCCCGTGACACCGGATCGACCGGCATCAACGGCGGGTGCGGAAACCGTTCATCGAGATATTCCATGATGACCTGGGCGTCATACAGCACCAGTTCACGGTCGATGAGCGTCGGTACGCTCTGGTAGGGATTCAGGTCGATCAGGTCTTCCGGAAGGTGATCCGGATCGACATTGGCGATCTCGACTGTAATGCCTTTTTCCGCCAGCACGATCCGCACGCGATGACTCTGCGGGCAGGATGCATTGGAAAAAAGGGTCATCACCGAACGGCGGTTGGCGATTACAGCCATTTATGTTCTCCAGTAACAATGAATACGCCGGCAACGGCCGGGGCTGTCCCGACCGCTACCGGCGCAGGGATCAGTGGACGTCTTTCCAGTACTCTTTCTTGAGCAAGTAAGCCAGGATGAAGAACACCAGCAGATACAGCAGCACCTTGATACCCAGGCGCTGGCGCTCCAGCTTGACCGGCTCGCCCATGTAGGACAGGAAGTTTACCAGATCCCGCACTGTACGGTCGTACTCGGCAGGCGTTTGTGAGCCCTGTGTCACCAGCTCGAGATCGGTCAGAACCTGGTGGTCCTTGCCATTCGCGTCCGCCTCGGTGTGGTAAACCGGCGCTTGCCAGCCCTGCAACTCCCAGAGCACGTGCGGCATGCCGACGTTCGGGAACACCCTGTTGTTCACGCCAAAGGGGCGCATCGGATCCAGGTAGAAGGTCCGCATGTAGGTGTACAGCCAGTCCACGCCGCGGACCCTTGCCACCAGGGTAAGATCCGGGGGCGCAGCGCCGAAGAACCGCTTGGCGTCGGCTTTGGTCAGAGCGACATCCATATGGCCGCCGATCTGATCGCCGGTGAACATCAGGTTGTCGATCACCGCCTGTTCCGGAATCTCCAGATCGCGTGCCAGGCGGTTGTAGCGCTGAAACTGCGCCGAGTGGCAGCTCAGGCAATAGTTGACGAATGTTTTCGCGCCACGCTGCATGCTTTCCAGATTGGTCCGGTCGATGTTGGCATGATCGAGGTGCACGCCAGCACCCGCAGCCAGCGTCAGTCCGGGAGATACAATCAACAGAAGTGCCAGTAGTTGTCTTTTCATTGATCGTTACCCCGTTACCCGGTCAGGGACCGTCAAGGTCCTGTCGATGCGGGTGTAGAACGGCATCAGCAGGAAGAACGCGAAATACACGGCGGTGCCGATCTGCGCCATCAGCGTCTTGGCGTCGGTGGTTGCCTGGGTGCCCAGCCAGCCGAGCACCACGAATGCGACCACGAACAGGGCCAGCATGATCTTGTAGATCGGTCCACGGTAGCGGATCGATTTCACCGGACTGCGATCGAGCCAGGGCAGGAAGAACAGGATCACCACGGCCGCACCCATCACCACCACGCCGAGGAACTTGGCAGTCAAGGGTCCGATGTCGATGGTCACCGCGCGCAACATCGCGTAGAACGGAGTGAAATACCAGACCGGTGCGATGTGGTTCGGTGTCTTCAATGGATCGGCCGGCTCGAAGTTGGGCTTCTCCAGGAAATAACCGCCGCCTTCGGGAATGAAGAACACGACGATGGAGAAGAACATCAGGAACACCACGACACCGACGATGTCTTTCACCGTGTAATAGGGGTGGAAGGGAATGGCGTCTTTGGGAATGCCGTTCTCGTCCTTGTTTTTCTTGATATCCACGCCATCCGGGTTGTTGGAACCCACTTCGTGCAGCGCCAGGATATGCATGACCACCAGCGCCACCAGTACCAGCGGCACGGCGATGACATGCAATGCGAAGAACCGGTTCAGCGTGGCATCGGAAATAACGAAGTCGCCGCGTATCCACAACGCCAGCTCATCACCGACCACCGGAATCGCGCCGAACAGCGAGATGATGACCTGTGCACCCCAGTAGGACATCTGGCCCCAGGGCAGCAGATAACCGAAGAACGCTTCCGCCATCAGCATCAGGTAGATCAACATGCCGAAGATCCAGATCAGTTCGCGCGGACCTTTATAGGAGCCATAAAGCATGGCCCGGAACATGTGCAGGTAGACGACCAGGAAGAACGCCGAGGCGCCGGTGGAATGGATGTAGCGAATCAGCCAGCCCCACTCCACGTCGCGCATGATGTATTCGACGGACGCAAAGGCATGCGCGGCATCCGGCTTGTAGTTCATGGTCAGGAAGATGCCGGAGACGATCTGGATTACCAGCACCAGCAGGGCCAGCGATCCGAAGAAGTACCAGAAGTTGAAGTTTTTTGGTGCGTAATACTTGGACAGATGCTCTTCGAACATTTTCGTCATCGGAAAACGTGCATCGATCCAGTCGCGCGTGCTCGATAACATACCCATCACACGACTCCTTTATCTTCGCCGATCAGGATCAGGGTGTCGCTGATGTACTTGTGCGGCGGAACTTCCAGATTGAGCGGTGCAGGCACGCCTTTATAGACGCGGCCGGCCATATCAAAACGCGAGCCGTGGCAGGGGCAGAAAAAACCGCCCTTCCAGTTCTGGTCGAACGGCTGCGGTTCCGCTTCCGGCACGAAACCCGGCGAACAGCCCAGATGCGTGCAGAGCCCTATCAGCACCAGAATCTCCGGCTCGATGGAACGGCCGAGGTTCTGCGCGTAAGGCGGTTGCTGGGGCTCGTCGGACTCCGGGTCGCGCAGCTGAGGGTTCAGTTCGCGCAGATCGGCGAGCATGCTCTGCGTGCGGCGCGCTACCCAGACCGGCTTGCCGCGCCATTGAACGCGGATCATCTGTCCGAGTTCCAGCTTGCTGATATCGGCCTCGACCGGCGCACCGGCCGCCTTGGCACGTTCACTGGGCATCCACGACGCCAGGAAAGGCACCATGGTATAAACTGCACCAACGCCGCCGACAACCGACACCGCGGCCGTCAGAAACCGGCGCTTGCTGGTATCTACACCGTCACCACTCATTCATTGGTCTCCGTAAAAAAACACCGGTTAATACCGATTAGTCACAAGCGGTTAGCGGAACGCAAACGCCAATGGATATCAGAATATTCTAAAATTCAAACCCTTGCTTGAACAGCGGGCATAGCATGTCGGAAGTCCCCGAACAGGTCAAGTAATCCGCAGCTAAAAAGCTTGATATGTCGATAAAAACGTCTACACGGGATTGTCGATGTCGCAGAACACGTGCTGCAGGCCAAAATGAGCCGCCAGGTGCTCGCCCAGCGCCCTGACGCCATAGCGTTCGGTGGCGTGGTGGCCGGCGGCAAAATAGTGGATGCCATACTCACGGGCGATGTGCACGGTGGGCTCGGATATTTCGCCGCTCACGAAGGCATCAAGCCCGCGCCGGGCAGCCTCCTCCAGATATGACTGGGCGGCACCCGTACACCAGCCGAGCCGGTGGATCGATTCCGCTCGACCCGGAATCCATTGCGGTTCACGACCCAGTGCCTGGTGAATGCGCGCGCTGAAGTCGGCTGCGGCCAGCGGTTCCGGCAGGCAGCCGATATTCGCCAGCTCCGGACCGCCGGGCATGCCGAAACCGCTTTCCACCGTAACGCCGAGGCGCATGGCGAGCTGTGCGTTGTTGCCCAGGTCGGGATGTGCATCCAGCGGCAGATGATAGACCAGCAGGCTGATGTCGTTGGCCAGCAAGGTCTTGATACGGCGCTGCTTCATGCCGGTAACGCGCGGATCTTCGCCCTTCCAGAAATAACCGTGATGGACCAGCAGCAGATCGGCCTGCTCGGCCACCGCCGCTTCGATCAGGGCCTGACTGGCGGTGACCCCGCTGACCAGCTTTGTGACCGCGCCCGCGCCCTCGACCTGCAGGCCGTTCGGGCAGTAATCCTGGAAACGCGGCGCATCGAGAAGCCTGTCACAATAGGTTAAAAGGTCCTGCAGCGCAGCCAATGTTGGCCTCCTTGACTATATTCCGTGATAATCCCCGCGCTTCATAGAATGCGAGCTCCGATGAATATACGTGATACGGTTTCTTTTTTCCTGCAGGCAGCAACTGTCGGTATCGCGGTCGCCGTCGGTATTGTTCTGTTCAAACCCGAGTGGCTGAACTGGCAATCGCCAATCGTTGAAGTTCATCAGGCGCCGCCACGCCTGGGAGTCGGTCAGCCTGCTTCGGCTACCGGCACACTTCCGGGGGGGCAACCGATATCCTACGCTGACGCCATCGAACCGGCGGCCCGCGCGGTAGTCAACATTTACACCGCCAAGGTGGTGATCCGCAAGCAGCACCCGCTACTCGACGATCCGCTGTTCGGACATTTTTTCGGCGACCAGTTACGTGGCTCGCGCAAGCGTCTACAGACCAGTCTCGGCTCCGGCGTGATCGTCTCTGATCAGGGCTACATCATGACCAGCAATCATGTCATCGATGGTGCCGACGAAATCCAGGTGATGTTGCAGGACGAGCGCCAGGCACGCGCCACGCTGGTCGGCGCCGACAAGGACACCGACCTGGCGGTGCTGAAAATCGAAATGGACGATCTGCCGGTTTTGACGCTCGCGTCGATGGACAGGCTGCGGGTCGGCGACGTGGCGCTGGCGATCGGCAATCCCTATGGAGTCGGCCAGACCGTGACCATGGGCATCATCAGCGCCACCGGGCGCAATCAGCTCGGCATTAACCGCTATGAGGACTTCATCCAGACCGATGCGGCCATCAATCCGGGCAATTCCGGTGGGGCACTGGTGAATGCGCGCGGCGAACTGATCGGGATCAACAGTGCCATCTACAGTCGCAGCGGCGGTTTTCAGGGAATTGGCTTCGCGATTCCGGTGGCGCTGGCAGTCGAGGTCATGACGGAGATTATCGAACACGGTCACGTCGACCGCGGCTGGCTGGGCATCGAAGCGCAGGACCTGACGCCGCAGCTGGCTGACACCTTCGGCCTCGACGACACTCGCGGCATGCTGATCGCCGGCGTACTGCGCAACGGCCCGGCTGACACGGCCGGCCTGCAACCGGGTGACGTGGTGGTCAGCATCAACGGCAAAACTGTCACCGACGCCTACAGTGCGATGTTTCTGATCGGCCGCTCAAGTCCTGGCAGCACGGTGCTGCTGGAAGGCATGCGGAACGGTAGCGCATTCCGGGCCAAAGCGATCAGCGGTCGCCCGCCGCTGGAATAGATCAACCGTCGGTCGCTGCTTCCTGTTTTTTGCGCTCGATGTAGGCATCGAGTTGGTCACCGGTGATGGGGCCGACCTGGGTCGCCACTGGTTTTCCGGTCGGATCAATGATGAAGGTGGTCGGCAGACCGGGTATCGAGCCAAGTGGTGTGGCGAACGAAGGCTCCGTGCGCAGCACTGGATAGGTCATCAAAAACGAGTCCACGAACGCTGATAACTGTTCGTGGCCGATGTCTTCGAAATTGACGCCAATCACCACCGCATCACCGGTCGGCTGATGCCGGTCATGGAAATCATTCAGTTCGGGAATCTCTTCCAGGCATGGCGGGCACCAGGTTGCCCAGTAATTCACTATGACCCATTTGCCGCGATAATCCGCCAGCGAGTGCACCTTGCCGTCCAGATCCGGCAAGCTGTACTCGACCGGCTCGGCCCATACCGCGCCCGCGAACAGGCCCAGAAAAACAATAATCCACATTCTCATCAAAATTCCCGTTTGGCTTGGTTTCGAGACTAACGCTAGGACCCGCGAATCCTGGAAAACGTTCCGTAACCGGTCCAGTTTTTCGTCCGACGTCCGCTATAAGCGCCAGTTAATCCAACATTTTCAGCGATCATGACCGAATTGCAGCTCACTATACCAGCGCAGGACCGCGACAGCGGGGGCGTCCGCCTGAAACCGCGTGAAGTGCGCGAATGGCTGCAAAACCTCCCCTACATGGATGCCCTGCGCACTCTGCAGCTCGCCAACCAGCAACTGCGCCTGCTCAATCGCCAGGTGATCGCGCCGGGCGCGCGACTCGAAATACTGGATGAATTTCTGCGCACCTACCAGCGCCTCTCGGAGACTGCACCCGGCGACCCGGCCGACGCCGCGGCTTTACAACCGCTGCTGAAGCAGCTGTCCCAGAACATCGGATTCGGCTACAAGATTCTCGTGCATGTTCTGGCGAACGGCAAAGCCGGCTTCTTCGATGCGCGGCATCTGCCGGCGGCGATGCTCGGGGCCGTGCATGCGCTCGGCCAGCAGCTGGTCCACTGCTACATGCATTATAAACGAGTGCCGCGCGCGCTCTGGGGCGAATGCCTGACCGTTTTCCGGCACGCGCAAAGCAGCAATCGCAGCGGCTATACAGCGCGTCTGGGAGGCAATGAGCCAATCGCTATCGATGCCAGCTTTCGCCTCATCGCACTGCTCAAACTGACTGATCCCTATCAGCTGCGCCCCGGCATGATGGCGGCTCTGCAACATTACTTCCGCAGTCACATCGATCTGACTCACATGAGTAGTCTGGATCACGATCCGGATGCTGCAATACTCATGGTTCCGGCAGGCGATCAGCGCCTGCACAGCTCAGAAAGCGACGGTATTGCGATCGACATCACTGCACTGCTCAAGCAGATACGGAACGACATCCTGAGACTGGAGAAGCAGCAGGATCAGACACGGATCGGAGGCATGGCGGCAGGCGTTCCCGGCGCGCTGTTGCTTGCGACTCTGAAAAAAATCCTCGGGTACTGGGAAGAACGACGCGAGCGAACCACATCGCGCGAAGATGCAGCGATCGGCATCGAGCTGGTCGTCGGACTGGAAGCCGCCTACTGCGCGATCAACGGAAACCGCCCCTTCGACGCGAAGCTGTACCTCACCGGCGACGAAGACAACCACATTAACATCGGCGCACCCGCGGCGCCCGGCGCGACGCCGAGAAACCCGCCAGCGGCAAAATTCCAGTGCGTGACCACCAACCGCAACAGCGGCGGGCTCGGAATCTGTTACCGAGGGACTTCGCCATCACCGCGGGTCGGGCAACTGCTCGCGGCACGCCGCGCGCCGCCCACGCCGGGGAACTGGGTACTGGGAGTGTTTCGCTGGCTGGCGGAGTCAGAGTCGATGAACGGCTTTGATGCCGGGCTGCAATATCTGGCGGGCGAACCGGTGGCGGCGGTCATCAGACCGAGTGCCACCAATGAGACTGCGGGTGAGTTCCAGCCGGCCATCACGGCCGATCAAAAGCGGGGGGAACAAAGTGTCCGCACCATTATCGCGTGTGTAAACCAGCTACACACCGGCGCTGCGTTTGCGCTTTACGACAACCGCGGTGTTCAGCACCGCGCCCGCTGCATCGAACTGCTGGAATCAGGATCGGGTTTCGATCGTTTTATTTACCAGCTGCTTTCCTGAGCAATCAGGAACTATCTGAGTTCGACCGTTCCGCCCAGATAGTTACGATCCGTTTCTTCAACGACACCGACCGACCAGGCACCACGATTGCGCGCGTGATTCACTGCCGCGCTGGCCTCTGTGGAGGACGGATTGAGGTCCACGGAAAAGATCTGTTCAGGATAGATCAGGTCGGCATCGCTGATCTGATCGCGGTTGGCCTTGTAGATCAGTGGCCACTGGTAAGGATTGTTGTACACGCCTTCCTGCCCGGAAATAGACCACAGGCTATCGCCTCCCGCCACGTTGTACTGCATTGATGCGGCGCCCAGTTCCGCCACCAGCGGAACCAGCAGATCATAGGCCTTGCGCCCTTCACCATTGCGGATGGCCTCGGCCGCTTCAACCATCGTGCTCTGCTGTGCAGCGCTCACGCCGTCGGCGGCGCTGGCTTTGGCATACAGTACTTTGGCCTTTTCCAGGTAGTGCTGGTTAACTGCCATTTCAGCTTCACTACGTGCCTTGTTGGCAAGCTTCAGGGCTGTTTCGTTATCGCCACTGGCTGCGGCTTCTTCCGCGCTTTTCAGGAAGTCTTCTGTGTCTCGCCACAATGCATCCAGCGCCGCCGCCTGGGCAATGGCCGCTTTGGCAGTATCGATGGCCTGCGCCACATCGTTGCGCGCCCCCGTCGGTTCGGTCGGCTTGGGTGTACCGGCACAACCTGCCACCAGAAATGCAGCCAGAAAAGCGATCAGAAGATGTCTGGAAGATAAAAATGTCATTGGTTTCTCCATTAGTGGCTGATTCATATATAATTTTTACACTTTCGTTATTACCATGGATGCGGGGCGCTTAAACCCGCTGCCAAGGGTTGCGTCTCTGGCAAGACGCATCAGGCACAAATTCATTCCGTTGTACCGTGTTTCCGTTATGGCTCCTGGACCTGCTGCGCAACTTCCCGGGCAAGAATTGCCTCGTCACGTGCCTGCGTTGCGCTGCGGCGCGCATCGCGGAAACGTCGATCGTTGAGCAACTGCTGGGCGTCCTTGAGCAGTGTACGGGCATGTTCGAATCGCTCACCCGCATGCTGCTCGGCCCCCGCTATGCGCGCCGCTTCGATCGCCTGACGGGCCTCACTCATTTCCTGTACCGGCGCCGTACCGCATGCGGCCATCGTCACCAGCAGCATTAACAGCAGTCCGCGACAACCGGAAAACGTTTTGGATAGTGACATATACGCAGTAACTCGAGGAATTCCGCTAAACGCTAGCACCCGCGACAGAGCGGGTCAAGAAAGCCCTGTACGGACCGGTACGTATCAAGGAAAATGACCGCATGTCCAAAGTCACACTGTATTACAACCCGCGCTGCAGCAAATCGCGCCAGACCCTCGACCTGTTGCAGGAACGCGGTATCGAACCGGAGATCATCGAATACCTGGAAGACCCGCCGGACGCTGCGCAGCTCGACGATCTCCTGCAACTCCTGCAACTGCAACCGCGCGATCTGATGCGCAAGGAAGAAGCGGAGTATGCGGAACTCGGGCTGGACGCCCCGACGCTGACGCGCGAACAGCTGATTCAGGCAATGATCAGCCATCCGCGCCTCATCCAGCGGCCGATTGTTGTGCATGGAGGCCGCGCGGCACTGGGCCGTCCGCCTGAACGGGTACTGGAGATTCTGTGATGGGCGAAATACTGGTTCTGTATTACAGCCGCCATGGCGCCACCGAACAAATGGCACAGCACATCGCGCGTGGCGTCGAGGAAGTGGATGGCATGCAGGCGCGCCTGCGCACGGTGCCGGCGGTTTCGACAGTCTGCGAGGCGGCGGAAGACAGTATCCCGACCCAGGGCGCGCCCTACGCAAACATCGACGACCTGCGGGCCTGCAGCGGACTGGCGCTCGGCAGCCCGACCCGCTTCGGTAACATGGCGGCGCCGCTCAAATACTTCATCGACAGCACCAGCAGTGCGTGGCTGGCGGGCGACCTGGCCGGCAAGCCGGCAGCGCTGTTCACCTCGACTTCGTCACTGCACGGCGGCCAGGAAACCACCCTGCTGTCGATGATGCTGCCGCTGTTGCACCACGGCATGCTGATCAGCGGGATTCCCTATAGCGAAACCGATCTGATGCACACTGACGCCGGCGGCACGCCGTATGGCGCCAGCCACCTGGCCGGCGTCGACAGCAAGAAACCGCTGACGGATGCCGAACTGCGCCTGTGCCGGGCATTGGGCCGACGCCTCGCGACACTGGGCATGAAGCTGGGCACCTGAACGTGTCGCGTACCCGGCTGTTTTTTGTTGTGACGCTGTGCGGCTACTTTGGCATCATGGTGTTGCTGTTGCTCTGGTACGGGTGGCTGGCACCACCGCAGCTCATTTCCGCACCCTTCGCACTACTGCTGCTGGGACTGCCGCTGTTCGCGCCGCTGCGCGGGCTGTTGCACGCGCGCCGCTATACCGTGGCATGGAGCCTGTTCCTGTCGCTTCTCTATCTCACCCACGGCATCGTCGAAGCCTGGAGCAATCCAGCGGCGTTGTGGCCGGCGCTTGCTGAAGTGGTGTTGGCGCTGTGCTGGCTGGGCGGGGGCATCATGTTCATCCGCGCCAGCTCACCGAACGCCGGCGCCGCCGTCACAGATCCAGCACCGCCTTCACAAACGGAACGGTAAGTTTGCGCTGTGCCGCCAGTGATGCCTGGTCCAGGCGTTCGAGCATGTCGAACAGGCTGGCAGTATCGCGCGGCAGGCGTTTCAGCAGATAGGCGGCCGTGTCATCGGGGATCTCGCAACCACGTTCACGAGCACGCGATTGCAGGGCCTGCAACAGCTGCTGATCGCGTAACGGCTGTAACTGATACACCACTCCCCAGCTCAGCCGCGAACGCAGATCGGCCAGATCGATATCAAGCCTGGCGGGCGCGCAGGCGGCGCTGATGATCAGCTGCGCGCCCCGTTCGCGGATGCGGTTATACAGATGAAACAGCGCCGTCTCCCACTGCGCATGTCCGGCAATGGCATCGATGTCATCGATGCATACCAGGTCAAAGTTCTCCCAGCCCTCCAGCAGTTCCGGCTGCAGCGCCGCGTGTTCGCGCAGCGATACATAGGTGACCGAGCGACCGGCATCGGCCGCGTGCTGACAGGCCGCCTGTAGCAGGTGACTCTTGCCGGAGCCGGGCGCGCCCCAGCAGGCAAAAAACGCCTCTCCCTGGCCACTGGCGCAACGCTGCAACTGGTCCACCAGTTCGGCACTGGATTCAGCAATAAAATTATCGAAGCGGGCCGAAGCTTTCAGCCACAGACCCAATGCCAGCTGACGGCTCATCGTGTCGCCCGTGCTCGCCGGCTCCAGGTGATCACGTAGTCGATACCACTCCACAGGGTAGTTGCGGTGACCAGATAGATCAGCGGATCGAGCCACTCGCGCTGGCCCCAGCCACTGGCCTGCTGCACGATGACCGCGAGCACCAGCACGATCTGCATGAGGGTATTCAACTTGCTGACCAGCGTGGGCTCCGCATCCAGGCGGGCAATCCGGAAGTGATAAGTAACGGCGCCGGCCACGATCACTACGTCGCGCAACACCACCAGAACGAACAACCAGACGGGCAACAATCCGGTCCAGCTCAATGCTGCGTAGCAGGCGATCAGCAGGGCCTTGTCCGCCAGCGGGTCGAGGATGCCGCCGAGACGGCTATGCCAGTCGAATTGCTTGGCCAGAAGACCATCCAGGCCATCGGATATCCCGGCCACCAGGAACAGCATCAGCGCCAGCGCATACTGGTGCTCCACCAGCGCCCAGGCGGTAGGCACCACCAGCAGCGCGCGGGCAATGGTGATCAGGTTAGGAATATCGCGGGGGCGCAGAATCACGGATTTACGCTGAACCGCCAGGACCGGAGATCGTCAGTGCGCAACACTCTGCCCAGGTTGATCAGCTGCACCAGGTTGCTCTCCTGGGCATTGAGTTTGAGTTCGAACTCGATTTGCTGGTCCGCCACGCGCACGACCTGCACGCTATCCACCGGCGTCAGGGAAGACAGATAGTTGTACACGCGTCCGTAGTCATCGACGCCACGGATACCGTCCACGGTCAGCGCGCGTATGCTTTGCCCGGTAGTGGCGACTGCATACTTTGCGGCCAGCCATTCTGCTGCGTCGGCAACGCCCGCAGCGACAGCTTTGTCGAGTGTGGCGGCGTACCTGTTCCAGGTCTGGGTGTTACCGGCGGCCAGCAACGTCCAGCCGCCCTGCCAGCCGCTGGCGCCCGCGCGGCCAACTTTGCCGATCAGGATAACCTGCGGCCGGTAACGTCGCGACGCAGTCTCGACGGCGCCCTGAAAGCCGCCCCATATATCGGTGAAGTCAACGGCGCGCTGGTCTTCCAGATCCAGCAACGGCAAGGTCACCGGTAAACCATATTCCCGAGCCGCTTCCCGCAGCGCCCCGGCAGCCTCGGTATCCGCACTTTCCGCCATCAGGTGACGTTGGCCGCGGTTGTCCACCGCCAGCCAGACCAGCGTATCAGGACGGTCGGGGCCCCAGTAACGCAGACCCGCTTTACGCACCTCACGCGCCAGGCTCACTCCGTCGAACCGGACCCACAGCCGCAGCGCCGCGTTGTCGGCATCCGGCGCCTCACGAACATGATACTGCTCGACGAAACGATCGGGCTGCGCCAGCAGCCTGTCTCCCGCGGCCTGCTGCACACCGGCACTGTCACCGGTGATTCTCACCAACACCTGCCGCAGAGCCTGTTGCATGGCACTCTCGCGCGCCGCTTCGTCACGGCCACCGACGGCCACTTCGGCCTCGAACAGGTTATCCAGACGCGCGGCATGCGCACCCGGCAATAGCAACATCAGGCCCAACAGACCAGCAAGGCAATAACGTAGAATCAAAGACTTCACCACAACCCGCGGAATTTCGGCGCTACCATACCATAGGCGTCGCCCGCGGCTAAGCCCGGCAGCCTCCCTCGCTCCCGCCCGCCCCCCAACCGATCCATGCAAACTGCCCGCAGTACGAGTACCATAGCTGCTTTTCCAGCGACGGAGCCTGCTGTGTCTGGGCACGATTCTTCTTCTCCCGATTCCATTAGTTATCGGGACGCCGGTGTCGACATCGACGCCGGTAATTCGCTCATCGAGCGGATCAAACCCGTGGTCGCCAAAACCCGCCGCCCCGGTGTCGTTACCGGGCTCGGCGGTTTCGGCGCACTGTTCGAACTGCCACTCGATCGTTACCGTCAGCCGCTGCTGGTATCGGGGACCGACGGCGTCGGCACCAAGCTGAAGCTCGCCATCGACAGCGGACGCCACGACACCATCGGCATCGACCTGGTAGCCATGTGCGCCAATGATATTGTGGTGCAGGGTGCGGAGCCGCTGTTCTTTCTCGATTACTACGCCACCGGCAAACTGGACGTCGATATCGCGGCTGACGTGATTGCCGGCATCGGTCGCGGCTGCGAACTGGCCGGCGCCGCGCTGATCGGCGGCGAGACTGCGGAAATGCCCGGCATGTACAAGACCGAAGACTACGACCTGGCCGGTTTTTGTGTCGGCATCGTCGAGAAGGATAAAGTGATCGACGGGCAGTCGGTGCAGGCCGGAGACACGCTCATCGCCATGGCGTCCTCGGGTCCGCATTCCAACGGCTATTCCCTGATCCGCAAGATCGTCGAGCGGTCGGGTGTCGGCATGGAATACGAACTGGATGGCAAGCCGCTGCTGGACTGGCTGATGGCACCCACGCGCATTTATGTAAAGTCGTTGTTGAAGCTGCTGGAAACCGTCGAGGTACGCAGTCTCTGTCACATCACCGGAGGCGGCCTGCCGGAAAACCTGCCGCGCATGTTGCCCGACAACACAGTGGCGCGTATCGACACAGGCAGCTGGACCTGGCCGGCCATCTTCACCTGGCTGCAGCAACAGGGCAATGTTGCGCTGCCGGAAATGTATCGCACTCTCAACTGCGGCATCGGTATGGTGGTCTGTGTACCGGACGACCAGGCCAGGCAATGCCTGGCGATACTCGAACAACAGGGTGAGAGCGCCTGGATACTCGGCCGGGTGGAAGCCGGCGACGGAAAGCCGCGCATCGAACTGGATGGCTGAGCAAACGCCGCTGTCGCTGGTGGTTCTGATATCGGGACGCGGTTCGAACCTCAGGGCGATCCTCGATGCCATTGCCAGCGGCCGGTTGCCGGCCACCGTCAGCGCGGTCATCAGCAGCAATACCACCGCGAGCGGCCTCGAATACGCACGCAGCAACAACATCGACATTCTGGCACTGGACCCCGCCGACTATCCAGAGCGGATACAGTACGATCGCGCACTGCAAGGACTGATTGAACGTTTCAGCCCGGATCTGGTGGTGCTGGCGGGATTCATGCGGGTACTGTCGGCGGAATTCGTGCAGCATTTCCGCGCTCGGCTGATTAACATCCATCCTTCATTACTGCCCGCCTTTCGCGGCTTGCACACTCACCGCAAAGTGCTGGAAGCGGGCGCCACGGAACACGGCGCCAGCGTTCATTTCGTCACCGAGAAACTGGACGGCGGACCAGTGATCGCCCAGGCGCAGGTGCCGATACTGGCGGATGATACAGCCGAGACGCTGGCGGCGCGGGTCCTGGAACAGGAGCACCGGCTGTATGTGCAGGTGATCCACTGGATCGCCGAAGGCCGGATACGCTGCGAAGGGGAACAGGTGTTGTTTGACGAACAGCCGTTGCAACAGCCCCGTCAGCTGTACACCCCGGCGGAGCAATAAGCACATGCGACAGACTTTCCGGAATCCTCTGAGCAGGGCATTGTGCAGCGCTTTATCCGCTGCGTTGCTGTTGTTCGGCGTCGCCGCGCTGGCGGATGGCGCTGATCCCTATCCGGAGTTCAGCGCTGGCTATGATGTGCGCGTCAATGGCGTCAAGGTCGGCTATGCGCGGTTCAGTCTGCAGCACTTGCAGGCGGACGAATACCTGTATGAGTCAGAGGCTGGCACCAGCGGACTGGCAAAATGGATCACTGCCGATGTTGCCCGCGAAAGCAGCCGCTGGCGCTATGTCGACAACCGCATCCAGGTGATCGAATACGCTGCCGAGCGCGAAAAGGGCGATGCCGATGACAATGCCAGGCTGGTGTTCGACTGGGAGCACCTGCGGGTGGCCAATCGCGGCGCCGGCGAGCATTGGGAGATCGATATTCCGGAGGACACCCTGGACCCGCTGGTGATGCAGCTGGCCATGCTGCTGGATCTGCGGGACGGCGCGCGCAGATTCCGGTATCCGGTCGCCGTGCGGGGTCGTATAAAACATTATGAATTTGCGGTCGCCGGAGGCGAGACCATAACTCTGCCGTTCGGCACCTATGAGACTCTCAAGCTGGAGCGTCTGGATGAAAGCAGTGATCAGAGCTGGATCTGGAGCGCACCGGAACTGGAATATTTTCCGGTGCGTTTCGTGAAGCAGAAAAGCAATGGCATAAAAACCGAAATCCTGTTGCACGACCTCGAGTTCAAGGGGCCACAGGAACTCGGCGCCGCTATTCCGTAGCGCCTTCCAGTTTGCTGCCGAGCTTCGCCAGAAGTCCATCCAGTCCATCGGTTTTGACCATCTGCTGATAACTGCTGCGGTAGTTGCTGATCATGCTGACGCCTTCGATGACCACGTCATAAACCAGCCACTCGCCATCCTTTAAACGCAACTTGTAGTTGACCGGAATTTCCTTGCCGGCGTCCAGAATCAGCGTGTCGACCTGCGCGTAGCGCTCCTTTTTGATTTGTTCATCCCGGTACTGAACGGCCTGGTCATTGTATTCCTCCACCATCACCAGGTAAGTGTCCTGCACCGTGCGCGCATGCAGGGCAATGAAACGCTGTTGCTGCTCCGGCGTAGCCTGTTTCCAGTTCTGCGCCAGCGTCGACCGGGACATGGTTTCGTAATCGAAGCGGTTATTGATAAGGCCGCGGACCTTCTCCCGCTTTATACTCTTCTCCATCTGCGCATCGTGCAGAACGACCAGCACGTCATCGATAGTCGCGCGCAACATCTGGGTGGGCGAGCCCGCCGTAACCGACAGCGGCAGACACAGCAGCATTATCAGCATCAGATTTTTCATTCTTTACCCCCCTCGAAAATGTACTTGCTCACCAGCTCCTCGATACTGATCGAGGATTCGGTTTCAATAATTTCGTCACCCGTTTCCAGGATCAGCTCCGACCCGCCGGGCGACAATTTCACATAGCGGTCGCCGATAATGCCGGCAGTGCGAATCGAGGCAACGCTGTCTTCCTGCAGTTCCACGCGCCTGTCGAGACTCATATGCACGACCGCCTCGTAAGTGTCGGGGTCCAGCACGATACTCCTGACCTTCCCGACCCGCACCCCGGCGAGTTCGACCAGGCCGCCTTCTTTCAGCCCGGAAACCGACGTGAAACGCGCCTCGACAGTCCAGGTCTCCGGCTCGAATGCGCCGACCCCGCCCATCCTGGTCGCCAGAAAAAACAGTCCGGCGAGACCCGCCACTACGAACAGACCCACACCGGTTTCTACTGACCAACGATTCATAATGACCTCATAACATTAGTGCGCTGATCAGGTAGTCCACGCACAGCACAGAGATGGAAGCGGCGACTACGGCATCGGTAGTCACGCGACTGACGCCTTCGGCACCATAGGCACCGCAGCGCTCCAGGTGCAGAAAAAACCCTTTGGCCGAAGTGATCCAGACGATCAGCAGACCGAACACCAGCGATTTCGTAAAGCCCATGTAGATATCATGCATGACTACCGTCTCGTACATGCCCTGAAAATAGGCGGCTTCACTGAGACCGAACAAGACCACTGCCACGAACCAGCCACCGCCAATACCAATCATAATGAACAGGCTGGTCAACAACGGAACCGAGATCACACAGGCCAGCAGCTTCGGCACCAGCAGGTAACGGTAGGGATCGATGGCCATGCATTCCAGCGCATCGATCTGTTCTTCACTGCGCATAATGCCCAGCTCCGAACAGATCGCCGAACCAGCACGACCGATCACCACCAGCGCGGTCAGGACCGGCGCCAGTTCGCGGATCATTGCCAGCGCCACCGCCGACCCGAGCAGGCTTGTGGAGCCGAAGCGCACCAGCGTGTCGTAAAACTGCAGAGCCAGAACCATGCCGGTAAAGAGTCCGGCCACCAGAATCACCAGCGTCGAACGGGCGCCAATGAAATGAATCTGATGCAGTACCCGGCGCCAGCAGTACGGCGGCCGCAGCGCCTTTGCGAGCACCCGGATCAGAAACAGCAACAGGCGCCCGGCCTGTTCGAGAAAACCGAAACTGCTGTCACCGATGCGATTGAGCAGGCGGATCACGGAGCGTCGTGCCGATAGCCGGTGAGTCGGTGCAGGTAGGCGTCACGATCGACAGCTTCATTGCGCGGACGCCGGTGGAACAGATCCTGGACGCGCTCGTTATCAGTCGCACGCACCTCATCAACGCTTCCGGTCACGATCAACCGCCCTTCGTCCAGCACCGCGATCCGGTCGGCGATATTGAAGGCACTCTCCAGTTCGTGAGTCACCACCACGATGCTCATACCCAGGGTGTCGCGCAGATTCAGAATCAAATCGTCCAGTTCGGCTGCGGTCACCGGATCCAGACCCGCTGACGGTTCATCGAAAAACAGAATGCTCGGATCCATCACCAGTGCGCGCGCCAGACCGGCGCGTTTCAACATGCCGCCGGACAGTTCCGACGGCATCAGCATGTCGAAACCCGCCAGGTTCATCATTTCCAGCTTCATACGCGCCATCACGCGGATGGTGCTGGCATCCAGGTCAGTGTGCTCCCGCAGTGGCAGTTCGACGTTCTCGCCAACGGTGAGCGAACCAAACAGGGCGCCGTTCTGGAATGCCACGCCAATTTTCCTGCGCAGCTTGAACAGCTGTTTCTGATCGAGTCGGGTGAGATCTTCGCCGAGTACCCGGATCTGCCCACTGCTGGGCTTCTTCAGGCCCAACAGATGCCGCAGCAAGGTGCTCTTGCCGGAGCCGCTGCCGCCCATGATGACGAGAATTTCACCAGGAAATACCTGTAGATCGATTCCATCGAGTATCAGGCGGTCGCCATAGTGCGCGACCAGACCAGACACTTCGACAACGGGGGAATCAGCACAATTGTCGCTCACAGCACTCATCATTCTCAGCCAGATCGGGGAGCTGACCGCGGCCTGTTCCCGGCCCGGTCACACAGTCCATGTAGCGCCTTTTAACGGCAGGACAGCGGGACAGTTAACCAGTCCGTACGGGCGCCTCAGGACACCTGCGGGTAGTCGGTAGAGGTGGAGAGATCAGGCTTTCGGGAGTGTGACGCCGGTCTGGCCCTGGTACTTGCCGCCGCGGTCACTGTAGGAGGTTTCGCAGACTTCGTCCGATTCCAGGAACAGCATCTGGGCGACGCCCTCATGCGCGTAGATCTTGGCCGGCAGCGGTGTGGTGTTGGAAAATTCCAGGGTCACATGCCCCTCCCACTCCGGCTCCAGCGGTGTAACGTTGACGATAATGCCGCAGCGGGCGTAGGTGGACTTGCCGAGACAGATGGTCAGCACCGAGCGCGGGATGCGGAAGTATTCGACGGTGCGCGCCAGCGCGAATGAATTGGGGGGAATGATGCAGACATCGGATTTGAGATCCACAAAGCTGCTGGCATCGAAGTTCTTGGGATCGACGATAGCGGAGTTGATATTGGTGAAAATCTTGAACTCATCGGCACAACGGACATCGTAGCCATAGCTGGAGGTGCCGTAGGAGATCAGTCGTCCGACCTTGCTGTTATTACGTACCTGGCCGGCCTCGAAAGGCTCTATCATGCCATGCTGCTCGGCCATGCGGCGTATCCAGCGATCGGATTTTATCGACATTCTTTATCCCGCCAAAAATTGAAGCGGCAACGATACCGGGAACGGTGACATAAGAAAAGCAGTCACGGCAGGACCGGCCGTTCCCGCGCTGCAGCAGCGAAGAAACGGCCTGTTGGCCCCGGCGTGAGACTGGATCAGTTGTTCTGGATGACGATTTGCGGGAATTTGGCCGCGTAGTTTTTCGCCTGCATGGCCAGTTTGGCTGCGGTACGACGGCCAATGTCACGGTAGATCTGGGCAATGCGCCCATCCGGATTGGCAACAACCGAAGGCCTGCCGTTGTCCACTTCCTCGCGAATCGACCGGTCCAGCGGCAATGCACCGAGGAAGTCGACTTCGTACTGGTCGGACATCCGCTGACCGCCGCCTTCACCGAAGATGTGTTCTTCGTGGCCGCATTCGCTACAGATATGGATGCTCATGTTTTCGATAATGCCAAGCACCGGTACCTCGACCTTCTCGAACATCTTGAGACCCTTGCGGGCATCCAGCAGGGCAATGTCCTGCGGCGTGGTGACGATCACCGCGCCACTGACCGGCACCTGCTGAGCCAGCGTCAGCTGCACATCACCGGTACCCGGCGGCAGGTCGATGACCAGGTAGTCGAGATCGCTCCAGTTGGTGTCATTCAGCAGCTGCTGCAGGGCCTGGGTGACCATCGGACCACGCCAGATCATGGGCGTTTCCTCGTCGACCAGGAACCCGATCGACATGGTCTGCACGTGATAACTCATCATCGGTTCGAGCGTTTTGCCGTCCTTGGACTCCGGTTTGCCCGTGATACCCATCATGCGCGGCTGGCTGGGACCGTAGATATCCGCATCCAGGATACCGACCTTGGCACCATCGGCTGACAGCGCCAGCGCCAGGTTGGTCGCAGTAGTGGATTTACCGACGCCACCCTTGCCTGAAGCCACGGCAATAATGTTCTTGATGCTGCTGATCATCTTCACGCCTTTCTGCACGGCGTGTGCCTCGATCTGGAAATTGACGTTCACGCGCGCCTTGGCGACGCCGTCCAGCGACTCGAGCATTTCCTTGAGCTTTGCCGACAGTTCCTCCCGATAGCCACCGGCGGGAAATCCCAGCACCACGTCGACGACCACCTGGTCACCCTCGATCATGATGTTGCGTACGGTCCTGGTCGTAACCAGATCCTTTTCCATATAGGGATCAATGTATTCCTTCAGCTTGGTTTCGATCTGCTGCTGGGTTACCTCAGCCATGGTCAGGTTCCTCTGGATATTCTTAGTAACGTAACCGGGAGTCCGGCATGAAAAAACTGTGAAAAACTAACCGATTATTCTACACAAGCGGCCCGCGCGGGTCTTCAACGGGTTTTGTGCGGTTTAGATACCCTGTTGCCGGCATGTGCCCGTTGGGGCCTGCATCTGGCATAATGCGCCGCTATCTATAAGTGCTGTCAGGAAATTTGATGTCCGATCAGAAACGCACCATGCTGGTAACCAGCGCCCTGCCCTACGCCAACGGTTCCATCCACCTGGGGCATCTGGTTGAGTACATCCAGACCGATATCTGGGTGCGTTTCCAGAAGATGCGCGGCCATGACTGTACCTATGTGTGCGCGGACGATGCCCACGGCACGCCGATCATGTTGCGTGCCCAGCAGGCGGGCGTCGAACCGGAGCAGCTGATCGCCGATGTCGCCCGGGAGCATCGTGCCGACTTCGCCGAGTTCCTGATCGAGTTCGATAACTACCACAGCACCCATTCGCCAGAAAACCGTGAGCTGTCGGAGCTGATCTACTGCCGCAACCGCGATGCCGGACATATCACCACCCGCACCATCACCCAGGCCTATGACCCGGAAAAGCAGATGTTTCTGCCGGATCGCTTCATTCGGGGCGAATGTCCGCGCTGCGGCGCAGCCGATCAATATGGTGACAACTGCGAAGCCTGCGGCGCGACCTATGCGCCCACCGAGCTGAAAAATCCGCGTTCGGCGGTCTCCGGAGCGACACCGGTGGCAAAGGAATCGCTGCAGTATTTCTTCAACCTGGGCAACTTCGAGACCCTGTTGAAGAAGTGGACCCGCGCCGGACACCTGCAGTCTGAAGTCGCCAACAAACTCGACGAATGGTTTGCAGAAGGCCTTCAGGAGTGGGACATCTCCCGCAATGCCCCCTACTTCGGCTTTGAGATTCCGGATGCGCCGGGCAAGTTTTTCTACGTGTGGATGGATGCCCCGATCGGCTACATGGCCAGTTTCAAAAACCTGTGCGAGCGCACCGGCATGGATTTCGATGCCTACTGGCGTGCCGGCAGTGCCACCGAGCTGTACCACTTCATCGGCAAGGACATTATCCGTTTTCACGCGCTGTTCTGGCCGGCCATGCTGTCGGGCGCGGGCTTCCGCACTCCGACGGCGATTTTCGCGCACGGCTTCCTCACTGTAAACGGTCAGAAAATGTCCAAGTCACGCGGCACCTTCATCAAGGCGCGTACTTACCTCGAGCATCTGAATCCGGAATACCTGCGTTACTATTTTGCCGCCAAACTCGGCAGTGACATCGACGACCTCGATCTCAACCTCGACGACTTCGTCAAACGCGTCAACAGCGATCTGGTCGGCAAGTACGTCAACATCGCCAGTCGTACCGCCAACTTTATTGTCAAACAGTTCGATGGCGAACTGCTCGGCGTGGCGGAATTTTCCGCCAGCCCCGACCGGCAGGCGCAGTATATGGCTGATGTCTCCGCCGCGGCACAACAGATCGCCGAACATTACGAGGCGCGTGAGTACAGCCAGGCAGTGCGCAAGATCATGGAAATGGCTGATGGCATCAATCAGGACTTTGATGAGCAGGAGCCCTGGAAGCTGGCCAAAGATCCGGAGCGCAAGGACGAACTGCAACGCATCTGCTCACGCATTCTGCATGGTTTCTACTGCCTCTCGATCTGTCTTGCGCCTATACTTCCAGCCATGAGTGCGCGCGTGGCGCGTGAACTGTTCGGCATGTCGCGTGATTTCAACTGGGACGATCTGAACAGTTTCCCGGCGCGCATCGCGGCGTTCAAACATCTGGCCACGCGTGTGGAGGCGAATGCCATCAGCGCGCTGCTGGAGGCATCGAAGGAGAGTATGGCTGAGGCACAACAGGCGCCCGCCGGCCCGCTGGCCGAGGACCCGCTGAGCCCGATCATCGACTATGATGATTTCGCCAGACTGGATCTGCGCGTGGCGCGCATCGTGAAAGCAGACGCCGTCGAGAAAGCCGACAAGCTGTTGCGCCTGACACTCGATCTGGGCGGCGAAACCCGCAATGTATTTGCAGGCATCAAGAGCGCCTACGCACCCGAAGACCTGGAAGGACGGCTCACTATCATGGTCGCCAACCTGGCGCCGCGAAAAATGCGCTTCGGCGTATCCGAAGGCATGGTGCTGGCGGCCGGCCCCGGCGGCAAGGACCTGTTCATACTGGAGCCGGATGACGGCGCGCAGCCGGGGATGCGGGTCAAATAATGGGCGAGTTTGCCCTCATACTGGTCAGCACGGTACTGGTGAACAACTTCGTACTGGTGAAGTTCCTCGGCCTGTGTCCGTTCATGGGCGTCTCGCGCAAGCTGGAGACTGCAACCGGCATGGCACTGGCGACCACCTTCGTGCTTACGCTGTCTTCGATCTGCAGTTATCTCGCCAATGAATACCTGCTGGCGCCGCTGGGTCTGGAATACCTGCGCACGATCACGTTTATTCTGGTCATTGCAGTAGTGGTACAGTTCACCGAAATGGTCGTTCACAAAACCAGCCCGCTGCTCTATCAGGTGCTGGGAATCTTTTTGCCGCTGATCACCACCAACTGCGCGGTACTCGGGGTGGCGCTGCTGAATGTACAGACGGAGCACGGCTTCCTGGAATCGGCGTTGTACGGTTTCGGTGCGGCGGTCGGATTTTCTCTGGTGATGATTCTGTTCGCTGCAATGCGCGAACGCATCGCGGTAGCCGACGTGCCGGACGTATTCAAGGGCTCGTCGATCGCACTCATCACGGCCGGCCTGATGTCACTGGCCTTCATGGGCTTCTCCGGACTGATCAAGGGCTGAAGCGAGGATGCCATGCTGACCGCCATACTCGCTATCGGTATCCTCGCCGCCCTGTTCGGACTGCTGCTGGGTTACTCGGCTATCCGTTTCAAGGTCGACAGTGATCCGGTGGTGGACCAGATCGATGCAATCCTGCCGCAGACCCAGTGCGGCCAGTGCAGCTATGCCGGATGCCGGCCATATGCCGAGGCGATTGCGGCCGGCGAAGCCGATATCAACCAGTGCCCGCCCGGCGGTGAAGCGACGATCCAGGCGCTCGCCGATCTGCTGGGTCGCGATCCCAAACCACTGAATGCCGAACACGGCCTGCATACCGAAAAGCGTGTCGCGGTAATTGATGAAGAAATATGCATCGGCTGCACGCTGTGCATCCAGGCCTGTCCGGTCGACGCCATACTCGGCGCCGCCAAGCAGATGCACACGGTTATCGCCAGTGAATGCACAGGCTGCGAACTGTGCGTGCCGCCCTGCCCGGTCGACTGCATCGACATGGTGCCGGTAGAAACGGACATCCGACACTGGAAATGGCCCTATCCCGAAGACCAGCAGCGTCGGATCGCACATGGCGAAAACTGAGCCGGCCGACCTGCCACTGCCCGACGCACCGCAACGGGTGACTCTCCTTAAAACACCGGCACAGTTCCCCGGCGGCGCGGATCTCGACGCCCGCAAGGCACAGTCGCTGCAGGAGCCGATTCGCATCGCGCGGGTGCCAAAACGCCTGTACGTGCCGCTCAGTCAACACATTGGCGAGCCCACCCAGGCGCTGGTCAGCGTCGGTGACAAAGTGCTCAAGGGGCAGCAGATAGCACGCTCGCTGAGTTACATCAGCGCACCTGTACACGCGCCGACTTCCGGCACCGTCAGCGATGTTGGCTCTTACCCGGTACCGCACACCGCCGGCCTCTCGGCCGGCTGCATCGTGATCGACAGCGACGGCGAGGACCGCATGGCGGACACCGGCCTCAGGCTTGCCTCGGTCCTCGACGCCGACCCGGCGGAAATACGCCAGCGGGTGCGTGACGCCGGTATCGTCGGTCTCGGTGGAGCGGGCTTCCCGACGTCCGTCAAAGTCAATCCCGGTCCCGGGCGCAACATCGATCTGCTGATCATCAACGCCGCCGAGTGCGAACCCTATATCAGCTGCGACGAGGCGCTGATATGCGCACGGCCGCAGGATGTCATTGACGGCATCCACATCATCCGCCATGCGGTGCACGCCAGACAGGTGGTAATCGGCATCGAGGACAACATGCCGAACGCTATCCGTTGCCTTCAGCAGGCGCTGTCAGACGGTGATGAGCATGACATTTCTGTGATTACCGTACCGGGTCGTTACCCGGCCGGTGGCGAGAAACAGCTGATCTATGCACTCACCGGGCTTGAGGTACCGAGCCAGGGTCTGCCCATCGACATCGGCATCGTCTGTCATAACGTAGGCACCACGGCGGCAGTGGCACGCGCACTGATGCATGGCGAGCCATTGATCTCGCGCATCGTGACGGTGAGCGGCGCCGGGATAAAGCGGCCCGGCAATCTGGAAGTGCGGATCGGCACCCCGATCGCTGAACTGATCGAGCAATGCGGCGGCTACACAGAAGGCGTGGCGCGGCTGGTGATGGGCGGTCCGATGATGGGCTTTTCCCTGCCCAGCGATCAATTGCCGATTATCAAGACCAGCAATTGTATTCTTGCCACCACCTGGGAGGAGACTCCACCGCCGCCACCGGCCGTCGAATGCATCCGCTGTGGCAAGTGCGCTGAGGTCTGTCCCGCTATCCTGCTGCCGCAACAATTGTACTGGCACGCGCGCGCCCGCGATTTCGACAAAATACAGGACTATGACTTGTTCGATTGCATCGAATGCGGCTGCTGCTCGTATGTATGTCCCAGCCATCTTCCGCTGGTGCAGTATTACCGTTTCGCCAAAACCGAAATCTGGAATCTTGAACGTGAGCGGCAGCAGGCGGATATCGCCCGTCAGCGCCACGAATTCCGCCAGCAACGCCTGGAGCGCGAAAAACAGGAGCTGGAGGCGCGGCGCGCCAAAGCCAAGAAAGCCCTGCGCCCGAAACAGGGTGATGCTGACGCCAAGAAGGCGGAAATAACCGCTGCGCTGGAACGCGTGAAGGCGAAAAAAGCCGCCCGGACGCAACCGCCGGGCAACACCGATAATCTGACTCCGGAGCAGCAGGCGAAAATCGCCGAGGCTGACCGGCGCCGCCAGTCGCAACGCAACGAACCCTGAGAGCCATGGAATTTCCCACCCAGAGTTCACCTTACCTGCCGCCGCGCAATGATGTCGGACGCCTGATGCTGACCGTCATACTGGCGCTGATCCCCGGAGCCCTGTGCCTGATGTGGTTCTTCGGCTGGGGCGTCCTGTTCAATCTGGTGATCGCGACCGCGACCGCGGTGGCCGGGGAAGCGCTGATCCTGCGGCTGCGCCACCGGCCGGTGCGCCGCACGCTGATGGACGGCAGCGCAGTGCTAACCGGTCTGTTGCTGGGGCTGGCATTGCCACCACTGGCGCCCTGGTGGATTCCGGTGGTCGGAGCTCTGTTCGCAATCGTGGTCGCCAAACACCTGTATGGCGGACTCGGCTATAACCCGTTCAACCCGGCGATGGTCGGCTTCGTGGTGCTGATCATCTCATTCCCCCTGCAGATGACCCAGTGGTCAGCCCCTGCCGGAATGGGCCAGGAGAGCCTGTCTTTTGTCGAAACCTTCCGCATGACGATGCTGGAAACACTGCCCGCCGACACGCCGCTGGACACGATCACCATGGCGACACCGCTGGACCGGGCCAAGAGCGATCTCAGTCAGGATCTGACCTGGACTGAAATCAAAACCAATCCTCTGTTCGGAAGCTTTGGCGGCCTCGGCTGGCAATGGATCAATGCAGCGTTCCTGCTCGGCGGCCTGGCACTGTTGCAGCAGCGTGCTATCGCCTGGCAGATCCCCGCGGGCATGCTCGGCGGGCTGTTCCTGATGTCACTGTTCTTCTATATCGGTGATTCGGATACCTTCGCCTCTCCGGCTTTTCACCTGTTCAGCGGTGCAACCATGCTGGGCGCATTCTTCATCGCCACCGATCCGATATCGGCAGCGACCACGCCGCGCGGACGCCTGTATTTCGGCGCCGGCATCGGCGTGCTGATCTATATCATTCGCACCTGGGGCGGCTATCCTGACGGCGTGGCCTTCGGCGTACTGCTGATGAACATGGCAGCGCCGACTATCGACTATTACACCCGGCCACGTGTGTTTGGTCATGCGAAGTCAGACGAGTAGAGCATGCGCTACCGGTCGATCCTGATTTCCGCCGGCTTTCTGTTCCTGTTCGCCGTGCTCGGGACTGGCATGGTCGCCTATACGTACGACACCACAGCCGAACGCATTGCCGATAACGAGCGGCGCGCGCTGTTGCGCAAACTGAATGAAGTGGTTGATACCGACAGCTACGACAACGATATCTTTACCGACGTTATCCTGGTACAGAGTCCGCTGCTCGGAACCCGCGCGCCGGCGCCGGTCTACCGGGCGCGCCAGAACGGCTGGCCGGTGGCCGCAGTGCTGTCGCCGGTGGCACCGGACGGCTATAACGGGGCGATCCAGCTGCTGGTCGGCATCAATCTGGAAGGCACCGTCACCGGCGTACGGGTGCTGCGTCATCAGGAGACGCCGGGGCTTGGCGACGCCATCGAGGCGGAGCGGTCTGACTGGATTCGCCGTTTCACCGGCAAATCGCTGAACAATCCGGACCTGGACGGCTGGAAAGTCCGCCGCGACGACGGTGAGTTCGACCAGTTCACCGGCGCCACCATTACACCGCGCGCCGTGGTGAAAGCCGTGCGCAATGCTCTGATATACTTCAAAGCCAATCGTCACCAACTTTTCGCACAGGACCCGGAGCAGGAGCAGGAGCAGGAAACGCCATCATGACGTCTTACCCGAAACTCGTGCGCGATGGCTTCTGGAGCAACAACGTTGGTCTGGTGCAACTGCTCGGGCTGTGTCCGCTGCTGGCGGTTACCGGCACCTTCATCAATGGCCTGGGGCTCGGGCTGGCAACCCTGCTGACGCTGGTTGCCTCCAACACTATTATTTCAATGATCCGCACCCTGGTGCGCCCGGAAGTTCGCATTCCGGTGTTTGTGCTGGTGATCGCCTCGATTGTCACGGTCATCGAGCTCAGCATGAGCGCATATTTTCATGAGCTCTACAGCGTACTCGGCATCTTTATTCCGTTGATCGTCACCAACTGCGCAATCATCGGCCGCGCTGAAGCCTTCGCCTCGAAAAACACCGTCGGCCGCGCGATGGTCGATGGATTCAGTATGGGTTTCGGCTTTCTGCTGGTGCTGGTGGTGCTGGGTGGAATGCGTGAAATCATCGGCGCAGGGACCTTGTTTGCGCAGGCACATATGATGTTTGGTGAAGCAGCGCGAACGCTGACTTTCGTGCTTATCGAAGACTACAGTGGTTTTCTGCTGGCGGTTCTGCCGCCGGGTGCCTTCATCGGTCTGGGCCTGCTCATCGCGGTCAAGAACCTCATCGACAGACGTTTGGAGCGCAGGAGTGTCCGGCAGGCTGCGCCATCCACGCAGATCGCTCACGCCAGCTAACAGTCCCGACAGCAGGCTCCAGCCCTGCACCCGGGCGTCAGTGTTATGAATCAGAAAAAACGCATTGAAATATTCGAGCGTCTGCGCAGGGAAAATCCGCACCCGACCACCGAACTTAAATACGACAATCCTTACCAGCTACTGGTAGCGGTAACCCTGTCTGCACAGTCCACCGATGTGGGTGTGAACAAGGCGACTGCTGCATTGTTCAAAACCGTCACGACACCGCAGGCGATGCTGGCGCTGGGCGAAGCGGGTCTCAAGCAACACATCAAGACCATCGGCCTGTTCAACACCAAGGCCAGGAATGTCATCGCAGCCTCTCGCCTGCTGGTGCAACAGCACGCCGGGGAGGTCCCGGCGCAACGCGAAGCTTTGGAAGCGCTTCCCGGCGTCGGACGAAAAACTGCCAATGTAATTCTGAATACCGCTTTCGGTCAGCCCACCATCGCCGTGGATACACACATTTTCCGGGTTGCCAACCGCACCGGCATCGCGCCCGGCAGGAACGTCAGGGAAGTGGAATTGAAGCTGTTGAAAGTGGTGCCAAAGAAATTTCTCCACGATGCTCACCACTGGCTGATCCTGCACGGGCGCTACACCTGCATTGCGCGGACCCCGCGCTGCGGCAGCTGCATCATCGAAGACCTGTGCGAATACCGTCACAAGACCGACACCTGAACAGCCGGCGCTTGCAATCGATACCCCGGACTGAGTAATCTGCGTTCCCACATTCGCCGGGAAACCCGATGCTGTTTGGACAGGACCGCAACAAGCTGCGCCAGTTTTACTGCGACACCTGGGCCGCCCGCCGTCAGGGCCTGCCGCTGGAGCCGCTGCAACTGCAGATCGCCGAGGTGATCGAGCAGCACCCGGAATATCAGCCGCTGGTGGAAAACCCTGATCAGGCGCTCGCCAGGGACTATCTGCCGGAACTGGGCGAATCCAACCCGTTCCTGCACATGGGCATGCACCTGGCCATACGCGAACAGGTCGCCACCAATCGTCCGGCCGGTATGCGTGAGTCCTATCAGCGCCTGTTGATGGCGACCGGCGACAGTCACCAGCTGGAGCACCAATGTATGGATTGCCTGGCCGAGATGATCTGGAATGCACAAAAACAGGGCGCCGAGCCGGACGAAAATGCCTATATCACCTGTATAAGATCGTTACTCGATACTGAGCCGCATACCCGCTAATACAGTTGGGCGGCCGGGGCACTGCAACTTTTCTCCATCCCTCAGGTCTACGCCTGAGAGTTTGTTTAGTCCCAACGCCTTAAGGAGGCTTGATTACATGTCCAGAAAAAATGTATTAAAACCTGTGGCAGCTGCAATCGGCGCAGCATTTGTAACGTCTTTGGCCGGAACTTCGGTCGCTAATGCAACCGAAAATCCGTTCGCCATGACCGAGCTGAGCAGCGGCTATACCGTTGCGGATGCACATATGGCGGAAGGCAAATGCGGTGAAGGCAAGTGTGGCGAAGCCGCTGCTGCAACGGATGCGGACCACAAGGAAACGGCTGAAGGCAAGTGCGGCGAAGCCATGAAGGACGGCGAGGCCATGAAGGACGGCGAGGCCAAGGAAATGACTGAGGGAAAATGCGGTGAGGGCAAGTGCGGTGGGGCGGCTAACTAGCCGACCTCCTGTCCAGCGGTAAATTCCGGCAACTGTGACAAAGGAAATTCGGCGCATGAAAAATCCGTCTTACCCTGTGCACGGTGCCGGTCTCGGACTGCGGCGGACCCTGTTGGGCCCGCTCGCGGACCGTCCGCCCGAGCAGGTTGATTTCTATGAAGTCGCGCCGGAGAACTGGATCGGCGTAGGTGGCCGCTATGGCAAGCAGTTTCGCGCGTTTACAGAACGCTATCCGTTCGTCTGCCACGGTCTGTCGCTGTCCATCGGCAGTCCCGCTCCACTGGATGAAACATTTCTACAGCGCCTCAAACGCTTTCTCGACCAGCACCGGATCCGCGCCTATACCGAACACCTGAGTTACTGCAGCGATCATGGTCATCTGTATGACCTGCTGCCAATTCCGTTCACCGAAGAGGCCGTGCATTATGTCGCGGCACGCATCCGACGCACCCAGGAAATACTCGAGCGACGTATCGCCATGGAGAACGTGTCTTATTATGCAGCACCCGGCCAGGAGATGCCGGAAATCGATTTCATCAACGCCGTACTCGAGCAAGCCGATTGCGATCTGCTGCTCGATGTCAACAACATCTATGTTAACAGCATCAATCATCGGTACGACGCGGAACAGTTTCTGAAGGCTTTGCCCGCCGAGCGGCTGAGCTATTTCCACATTGCCGGTCATTACCGGGAAGCCGAGGATCTGGTCGTCGATACACACGGCGCCGCAGTCGTGGAAACCGTGTGGGATCTGCTGGACA
Source organism: Thiogranum sp. (assembly GCA_024636585.1). GTDB lineage: Bacteria > Pseudomonadota > Gammaproteobacteria > DSM-19610 > DSM-19610 > Thiogranum. The sequence continues at coordinate 31,293 of JAGXGS010000038.1, forward strand.
AGGCCTACGCACATTTTGGTGTGGTGCCGACGTTACTGGAACGCGACTTCAACATTCCGCCAGTACCGGAACTGCTGACGGAAGTCGATCGCATTGTCGAGGCGCAGCACCGACAGGCGCAAACCGATCTCCGGAGACAGACGCGTGGCTAGGCCGGTATTCACACAGCGGCAATACGAGTTCGCCGCGCATATTCGCGACCCGGCCGTCAATCCTGCGCCCACCGACGTTGAAGACCGGCGCATGAAAATCTATCGGGAATTGTTTTACAACAATGTCGAAAGCTTCATCGCCAATGGCTTTCCGGTGCTGCGGGCACTGACCGGCGATACTGAGTGGCACGCGATGGTTCGCGATTTCTTCTCCCGCCATTCCTGCCATTCCCCACTGTTCCTGGATATCTCTCGGGAGTTTCTCGGCTATCTCGAAGAGGAACGCGGCGAGCGCGCGGATGATCCGCCGTTTCTGCGTGAACTGGCCCATTACGAGTGGGTGGAACTGGCGCTGGCGACTGCTGAAACCGATCCCGCTGCAATCGCAGCCGATCCGCAGGGCGACCTGTTGCAGGGTCGTCCGGTGTTGTCTCCGCTGGCATGGATGTGCAGCTACCGGTTTCCGGTACACCGCATCGGACCGCAGTTTCAGCCACACGATGCGGGCGAACAGCCAAGCCACCTGCTGGTGTATCGCAACAGCGAAGATGACGTCATTTTTATCGAACTGAATCCGGTCAGCGCACGGCTGTTTTCGCTGCTGGAGAATGATCCACAGTGCACTGGCCTGCAGGCACTGGAACAGATCTGCGGCGAGCTTGCGCATCCCGCACCGGAAACTGTCATCGCCGGCGGCCTACAGATCCTCGAACAATGGCGGCAACGCGGCATTGTTCAGGGCGTTCAACAATAAATCACAAAGAAGGCTGGCATGTACCCATTCGTGCAACTGCAGAAACTGCTGGACCGCACCCGAGCACTGGATTTTCTCGCGCCGCTGGCATTGCGCCTGTACCTGGTGCCGATATTCTGGATGGCCGGCAATCAAAAACTGGCGGGCATGGACAGTACCATCGCCTGGTTCGATCAGGGGCTGGGACTCCCCTATCCTGAATTTATGGCCTGGGCAGCCGCGCTGACCGAGATCGGCGGTGCAATTTTGCTGCTGATCGGTCTGGCAGTGCGCTGGGTCTCGATCCCGTTGATGATCACCATGGCGGTGGCTGCAGTTACCGTGCATCTGCAGCACGGCTGGCTGGCGATAGCCGGCGGCGGTTTGTTCGCCACCGAACGTACCGAGGGTGCGCTGATGCGACTGGACCGCGCCAGGGACATTCTGCGCGAACACGGCAACTATGAATGGCTGACTGAGTACGGCAATTTCGTGGTGCTGAATAATGGCATCGAATTCGCCGCGACTTATTTCATCATGCTGCTGACACTGTTTTTCATCGGCGCGGGTCGTTTTGTCAGCATGGACTACTGGCTTCGCTGCGCGTTCCTGCGCTGAGTCAGCGGCGCGGGGGCCCGCGCGTGTTATGCTTTTAACGCAAGTCTCACTGACTGCCGCGAGGCGGCGAGGGCTGAAAAAGCATGGCTTCTCAAGATACACTCTCCACAACCCCGACATCCTCGAATCATCTTGAAGTAACCATCGAGGGCATGACCTGCGGGCACTGTGTGGCGCGCGTTGAATCAGCGCTGCGAACAGTTCCGGGAGTGGATGCCGTCGAGATCGATCTCGACAGCGGCCACGCGCAGGTGCAGGGCGGCAGTGCGGAGGCCGTGATTACCGCCATCGAAGCTGCCGGCTACCACGCCAGCGTGGCAGAGGCAGCGGGTCAGTCCTGCGACATTCCACCGGCCCCGCCATCCACCCCACCCGCCGTAGCGGCTGGCGAAGGCTACCGCATCGACATCGGGAATATGACCTGCGCCAGTTGCGTGGCGCGGGTGGAGAATGCTATCCGTGCGGTTCCGGGGGTGCAGGAGGCGTCGGTCAACCTGGTGGAAGGCGCCGCCTATGTAGTGGGTGGCGATGCGGCACAGGTAGCCGATGCGGTCAGTGATCAAGGCTACCCTGCCCGCCCCGCTCCGCGCGCGCCAGCCACTGCCATCGACCTGCGCTTCGATCAGCCTCTGGATGAAGCCCGGCGTCAGCAGGCCGGGGCCATTCTCGCCAGCGTTCATGCTGACCTCGCCATTAACTGGGACGATCCCCAACAGGCCCGCTTCCTGCCGAAGCAGCATCCGGCGGACTATCTGCTGGCGCTGCGCGAGGCCGGCTTTACCGCGCACATCCTGGAAGCCACCGAAGATCCTTACCACCAACAAACACAGCAGGCGCGTACCTTGCTGCACCGCGCGGCCCGGCGCGCGGCGCTGGCCGGCGTCGCGGGTTTCGCGCTGATGTTCGCGACCATGGGTGGAATGCTGCCGTCCATCGAAGCCGCTTCACCGCTGACCGACCTGCAGGGGCGCGGACTCTGGCTGCTCATCACGATGCTGGCCCTGGGGGTCATGACCTACAGCGGCTACAGCTATTACACCGGCGCCTGGAAGCAGGCCCGCCATGGCCAGGCGAACATGGATACTCTGGTGGCGGTGGGAACCGGGGCCGCCTGGCTGGCGTCGTTATTGTTGGTCCTCGCCCCTGATTTCGTACCGCTGGAGCAGCGCCACCTGTACCTCGAAGCCTCAATGGTGATCCTGGCATTCCTGCAGGTCGGGCATGTGCTGGAAATCCTCGCCAAGGCCCGCACCGGTCGCGCTATCGGTGCACTGGTCGAACTGGCTCCCCGTAATGCCGTACTGCTGCGTGGACAGGAGCAGCTGGAACTGCCGGTGACATTGCTGCAGCCCGGCGACGAGTTTCTGGTGCGTCCCGGGACCGCCGTGGCAACCGACGGCGTTGTCAGCAGCGGAAGCTCCAGCGTCAATGAGGCCATGCTCACGGGCGAGGCGCTGCCGGTAGCAAAACAACCCGGCGACAGCGTGACCGGCGGAACCATGAACGCCTCCGGAACCCTGACGATTCGCGTCACCCGGGTCGGCGAAAACACGACGCTGGCACATATCATCCAGGCTGTGAAACGGGCACAGATGAGCAAGCCGCCGATCGGCAGGCTGGTCGACCAGGTCGCTGCGGTGTTCGTGCCGGTGGTGATGGTCATTGCGGTGCTGACATTTTTTGGCTGGCTGCAGCTTGGCCCTTCACCGTCGCTGCCGTTCGCACTGACTGCCTCCATTGCGGTGCTGGTGATCGCCTGTCCCTGCGCCCTGGGGCTCGCCACACCCATCGCCATCATGGTCGGGATGGGCCGTGCCGCGCAACTGGGCGTGTTGATCCGCAACGGCGATGCCCTGCAGGCGGCCGCCGGCATCAGCCATCTGGTGGTGGACAAAACCGGCACCCTCACCGAAGGTCGACCACGCGTAACCCACCTGCACTGCCTCGCCGGGATTGACGAAACCCAGGCGCTGCAATGGGCCGCGAGCCTGGAATACGCATCCGAACACCCGCTGGCGCAGGCGCTCGTGCAAAGCGCGGAACAACGCCAGCTGGAGTTGCTACCGGTGCAGGATTTCCTGGCGGAAGCCGGCCACGGCGTTACCGCTACCCTCGACGGACGGAGTTTGTTGATCGGCCGGCTGGAATGGCTGCAGGCGCAGGACATCGCCATCGACCCGGGCCTGCTGGCACAGGAGCGCGTCATTGCCAGCGCTGCCGCAACGCCGGTATGGCTGGCGGACCAGCACAATGCGCTGGCGGTGCTGGGACTGAGCGATCCATTACGCGAGGACAGCCTCGCCGCGGTTGCGGAATTGCAGGCGCGCGGGATCGAAGTGGTGATGTGCACCGGCGATCATGCCGAGACCGCTCTGGCAATCGCTCGCGAACTTCACATTCACGTAGTGCACAGCCGCGTGCTGCCGGCACAGAAGGCCGACATCGTAATGCAGTTACAACAGCAGGGTCACAACGTCGGGATGGTCGGCGATGGCATCAATGATGCGCCTGCACTCGCGCAGGCTGATATCGGTTTCGCCATTGGCAGCGGCACCGACGTCGCGATCGAAACGGCGGACGTGACGCTGGCCAGCAACTCCCTTTCGAGTGCCGCCACAGCAGTGGCTCTGTCGAAGGCGACTCTGCGCAACATCCGCGAAAACCTGTTCGGCGCCTTTATCTATAATACGCTGGGCATCCCGCTGGCTGCCGGGCTGCTGTATCCTGTTACTGGCTGGCTGCTGAATCCCATGTATGCCAGCGCTGCGATGGCACTGTCTTCGGTTACCGTGGTCAGCAATGCCAACCGCCTGCGCCTGTTCAAACCTGTGGAGTAAAGACATGAATGACAGCACTACTCTGATTGTCGATGGAATGACCTGTGATCATTGTGTGACTGCGGTCCGTGAGGCGCTTGCCGAAGTGCCGGGCGTCTATGAAGTTGTGGACGTGCAACTGCAATCGGGACGCGCCATTGTCAGAGGCAGTGCGGCGCCGGAAACACTGATCGAAGCGATCGTCAGGGCCGGTTACCAGGCGCGCGAGGCCTGATCAAATACAAGATACCACGAGGAGACGCTATGCAATTGGGCATGATTGGTTTGGGACGCATGGGTGCCAACATGGTACGGCGCCTGATGAAGGCGGGACACGAGTGCGTGGTGTATAACCGCAGCCCCGGCCCGGTACAGGAACTGGCCAGTGAAGGCGCGATCGGCGCCAGTGATCTGGATGGCTTCATCGCCAGGCTCGACCGACCGCGCGCGGTGTGGCTGATGGTGCCGGCCGGAGTCGTCGATCAGCAGATCGCCGAACTGGTGAAGCGGCTGGAGCCGGGCGACATCATCATCGATGGCGGCAACTCCTACTACAAGGATGACATCACGCGCGCCCATGCGCTTGAAGCGAAGGGCATCATCTATCTCGACGTCGGCACCAGTGGCGGCGTCTGGGGTCTGGAACGCGGTTACTGCCTGATGATCGGTGGTGACACCGGGGCGGTCACGCATCTGGAACCGGTATTCGCGGCACTGGCACCGGGCCTCGGCGCGATCGAGCGCACTCCCGGTCGCAGTGGCGAAGCAGCGGCTGCAGAACAGGGCTACTTGCATTGCGGTCCGCCCGGCGCCGGGCACCTGGTGAAAATGGTGCACAACGGTATCGAGTACGGCCTGATGGCCGCCTACGCGGAAGGCTTCAATATTCTCAAGCACGCCGGGATCGGTCGGAAGGATGCCGAGATCGATGCCGAGACCTCACCCGTCCGTAACCCGGAAGAATACCAGTACGACATCAATGTGGCAGACGTCGCAGAAGTCTGGCGGCGCGGCAGCGTGGTCAGTTCCTGGCTGCTGGATCTGACCGCGGTAGCTCTGCAGGAAGATCCGGGCCTTGCCCGATTCAGCGGACGGGTGTCGGATTCCGGCGAAGGCCGCTGGACCAGCATCGCCGCTATCGAAACCGGTGCGCCGGCTCCGGTGCTCACTACCGCCCTCTACAGCCGTTTCATGTCACGCGGCGAAGCCGAATTCGGCGACAAGCTGCAGTCCGCCATGCGCTACCAGTTCGGCGGACATCACGAAAAGAAAAGCTGATGTCATTGCGATGCCTTGACCCGGAGGGTAAGGGTACCCGTAATGAACCACGGAGGGGTTCTATGGGCGCAGCTCGGCAATCTCGAGACGGCGCGGCCTCTGTAAAAGATTGCCGCGTCACTGCGTTCCTCGCAATGACAGTCCCTAAAAATATCGCGCCAGACGCACACTGATGTAACTGTCGTCCGCGAATGCCGCGACTACATCGCTGTCATCGGTGTTGAGGAACCAGCGGCTTTCGAGCACGGCACTCCAGTGATTGGTCAGGCGCCGTTCCGCCTCGACCGACAACTGTATCGAGCGCTCATCGGTATCAACCACGAAACCCGCCAGCATGGATGTACCCTGCACATCGTTCAGCACCACACGCATACCCGCAAACAGGTCATTTTCGAACAACGTCGGCGGCGCCTCGGTAAAATCATCGTCGCGGCCATCGTATGAATACTCGAGTAACAGCCCGAGGTCGGCATCCGATTTGAACAGCTGATAGAGCGTGTATTCAAAGCCGGCGGTGGTGGCGAAAAAGTGGTCCCCATGCCGGGCGCGCCACAGGCCTTCGAATTTCCACAGCCAGCTGCCCCGGGTATATTGAATATCCGTGCCGGCCTGATCTATCAGATCATAGGTCGGCACCAGGCGAGTCGAGTCTGCGTTGGGAATAAAACGCGGTTCACGTCCGGTACCTTTGAAGTAATGCAGCCCGATATCCCAGGCACCAAGGTAATGTGCATAGCGCAGCGCCACATCGACGTGGCGCTGTTCCGCATCCGCCTCGTATTCAGCGTCGCTGTCGGTAACCAGAGGAAACCGCAGGCGTCCTTCCGCGCCCGGGAATGTTCGTTCGCGGAATCCAGGCAGCACAAACAGGCTGACCGCTCCCCAATCCTGCTGGTATGACAACCTGAGCATCGGCTGACCCAGTTTGTCTTCGCCATCGATGTCCTCAACCAGATCTGTCTGATTGATGATATCCACCAAATGACGTGACTCGGTCACGCCCCAGAACACCCGGTTGACGCCGACCAACAGATCCCAGTTGAAACCGAAATGCTGCCACCAGAGTTCGCGCAGATCGGCATGGGTGCGGCGGCTGTCGCGCCCATCGAGGCGCACAAAAGGTATCAGCGAGAACTGGTTGTTGCGGTCTTCGCTTTCGAACCCGAACTCCGGCTGCAGCACCAGGCCCGGCTCCAGACCCCGGAACTGATCCTCGAACTGCGGCGCTTCGACGAAAGCCCGCAGATCAGCCGCAATGAATCCGGAAATCCTGCGCTCGTAAGCCTGTGCCAGCGGCTGAATCAGTAACAGGACAATCAGCAATTGCAGGCGGCACCGCGCGCCGGAGCCATACGCGTTACATCCCACGATCAGGCTCCTCTTCGATACCGCGCCAGGCAATCCAGCTGGCCAGCGCCGCAATGACCGCCGCAGCGATATACATCCACTGGGCGCCCACACCGTCCCAGAGATAACCGGCCGCCAGGCTGCCGACCGCGCCGCCCGCACCAAAACTGATACTGCTGTAGAGCGCCTGACCACGACCCTGATGCCGTCCGGTGAATAAATGATGAATCAGGTGTATCGCCACCGCGTGATAGACGCCGAAACTGGCGGCGTGCAGTGCCTGGGCCAGGATCAGTATCCAGAGCTGCTCGACAAACACCGCGATCAGCAGCCAGCGCACCACGGTCAATGCGGTGGCGATCAGCAACAGGCGCCGTGCACCGATGCGCGGCAGCCAGTCCTGCATCTTGAGGAACACGCCGATTTCGGCAACCACACCCAGCGCCCAGAGTTGCCCGACAGCCGCTTCCGTGTAGCCATAGTCGACCAGGTACAGACTGTAGAAGGTGTAGTAAGGGCCATGGCTGGCCTGGATCAGGAAACACAACAAGAGGACCGATACCACCGCCGGGCGACGCAGCACCGTCATCAGAGGTTCATCGTCGAGAGATGGATGGGCGGCAGCGCTTTCCGGCACCGCCAGACTGCTGATCCAGATACCACCAAAGAGCGCCAGCACGACCAGCGGCAACAGGCTGATCCCGACCCACTGGAACGCAAAGCCGAGACCCACAACGGCAATGATAAAACCGATCGAGCCCCAGAGCCGAACCGTGCTGTAGCGGTGCGGGTCGGCGCCAAGGTGATTGAGTGTGGTGGCTTCGAACTGCGGCAGCGCGGCATTCCAGAAAAAGCTGAACAGCACCATGACAAATGCCATCCACCAGTAACTGCTGCCGAGGAACACACCGGCAAAGGTCAGCGTCGCCAGCAGCGACGCAATGCGCACGATCTTCATGCGTCGCCCGGTGTGATCGGCGATCCAGCCCCACACATTGGGTGCGACGATCTTGGTCGCCATGATGATAGCGATCAGCTCGCCGATCTCGACGATGCTGAACCCCAGAGTCTTGAGATACAGGCCCCAGTACGGCACCAGCGCACCGAGCGCGGCGAAATAAAACAGGTAGAACGCGGACAGGCGCCAGTAATACATCAGCAGGTCAGATCAGCACTGGCACCAGCGATTTCAGGATCAGCGTAACGATCCTGCCGGGCACTGCCCCTGCCGGCGCAGGCCATCACGCCGGACTGGCGGGGATCACCGGGGTGCCGGATTGCGTGTCGGCATTCTGGGCACGCTGGCGCAGATAGTGATCCATCAGCACCAACGCCAGCATGGCTTCCGCAATCGGTGTGGCGCGGATTCCGACGCACGGATCGTGGCGACCGGTGGTGATGACTTCCACCGGCTCGCCCGCAGTATTCACTGTCCGGCCCGGAATGCGCAGGCTCGAGGTCGGCTTGAGGGCAATGCTGACCAGCACGTCCTGACCGGAGGAAATACCACCAAGGACGCCGCCGGCCTGATTGCTGAGGAAACCCTCTGGCGTGATTTCATCGCGGTGTAATGTGCCCTTCTGCGCGACACTGGCGAAACCGGCGCCGATCTCCACACCCTTGACGGCATTGATGCTCATCATGGCATGGGCGATGTCGGCATCCAGCCGATCGAAAATCGGTTCGCCAAGTCCCGGCGGCACACCGATCGCGACGACATTGACGCGCGCGCCCACCGAATCGCCTTCCTTGCGCAGCGCGTCCATATAGGTTTCCAGTTCGGCGACCTTGCCCGGATCGGGACAGAAAAACGGATTCTGTTCCACGCTACCCCAATCCTTGAGCTCGAGTTCAATCGGGCCAAGCTGCGCCAGGTAACCTCGGACTTCGATACCCAGCCGCTCGCGCAGATACTTTTTGGCAACCGCACCCGCGGCCACGCGCATGGCGGTTTCGCGAGCCGATGAACGACCGCCACCCCGGTAATCCCGTAAACCATATTTCTGCTGATAGGTGTAGTCCGCGTGACCGGGCCTGAAGCGGTCCATGATCTTCGAGTAGTCCTTGGAACGCTGGTCAGTATTCTGGATGATCAGACCGATGGGTGCGCCGGTGGTTTTACCCTCGAACACACCGGACAGAATCTGCACCTCATCGCCCTCGCGGCGTTGCGTGGTGTGACGCGATTTTCCCGGCTTGCGCCGATCGAGGTCGAGCTGCAGATCGGCTTCGGACAGCGCCATGCCTGGCGGACAGCCGTCTACGATGCAGCCAATGGCCGGTCCATGGCTTTCGCCGAAACCGGTGACCGTGAAGAGTTTTCCGAAGCTGTTTCCTGACATAGGCGGCTATTGTACAGGAGTTTCGTCCGCTGAGAATGCGCCCGCGTCGATTCTAAAGCCTGATCAGGCGACGCCGTTAAGCACCCCGATCAAGTTACATTCTCCAGTACGTACAATCGCAAGGGGGCTATCGTGAGCCATCACGGTCAGAGGATCGGCAACTACATGGGCAAGCCGATTTTTGAATCAATCGAGCTAAGCGAGGACATCTACGTGTTCGATCGCATTGCACAATACGAAGATGACGAGTTCCCGCTCGATCGTCTGAGTGAAAACGAACTGTTGATAGAACCAGGATTGATTTACCGGCACAAGGATTGATGCCGACTGCCATGGATGGCGGCCCGCAGGGGCCTATATCATCTTCGAGAATTTCTCTTCCGTCGGCACGCGATAGCGATCAAATATTTTGCAGATATTCCGGATCAACAGGCGTCCTCTGGCACTGATGTCCACGCGCCCGGCATCCAGTTGCACCAGGCCATCCGCTTCCATCTCGCTCAGCTGCGCAAGCTCACCGGAAAAATAGCGGTCGAAATCGACGCCGAACTGATTCGCAATCTGTGCCTTGTCGAGAGTGTTGTTGCAGATCAGCTGCTGGATCACTTCGCCACGTAAACGGTCATCGTCATTGATCGCAACACCCCGCACGATCGGCAGGCGCGATGCATCGAGTTCGCTATAGTAGTCATCGAGAACCGGAGTATTCTGCGCAAAGCCGCCAGGCATGGAGCTGATCGCACTTACTCCCATAGCCACCAGATCCGAATCCGAATGGGTGGAATAGCCCTGAAAATTACGGTGCAGCGTGCCGTTCTGCTGCGCCAGAACCAGTTCATCCTCGGCTACCGCAAAATGATCCATGCCGACATAGCGGTAGCCGGCGGCGGTCAGTTTCTCGATCGTCAGCGACAGGATGGCAAGCTTTTCATCGGCGCTCGGCAACTCTTCCACATTGATGCGACGCTGCGGTTTGAATCGCTCAGGAAGATGCGCATAGTTGAACACTGAAAGACGATCGGGCCGCACCTCGATCACCGCATCGAGCGTCTGTGCAAAACTTTCGGTGGTCTGCAGCGGCAAACCGTACATCAGGTCGATATTGATTGAACGAAATCCAAGCTCCCGCGCTTCGCGCATGGCGCCGAGTGTCTGCTCGGCGGACTGCAGTCGATGCACTGCCTTCTGCACACCGGGATCGAAATCCTGCACTCCCAGACTCACCCGGTTGAAGCCGATCTCCCGCAACACCGGCAGCGTGCCGTCACGCACTTCACGCGGGTCGATTTCTATCGAGTATTCGCCCCTGTCATCGTCGCGAAGATTGAAGTGCCGGCGCAAGCGGCCCATCAACTCGGCCATCTGCTGCTCACTGAGAAAAGTCGGCGTACCGCCACCCCAGTGCAACTGCTCGACGGTACGCGCGGAATCCACCAGCGCTGACTGCAGTTCGATTTCGTGATACAGATGGTCGAGGTAAGGCTGCGCCTTGTTCCGGTTGCCGGTAATGATCTTGTTGCAGGCACAGAAAAAACACACATGGGCGCAAAACGGGATGTGCACATACAGCGACAGCGGCCGTCCGGTGGCGTTGCTCTCGCGCACCCAGTTGATGTAGTCCTGCGCCTGCACCCCGGGCGAAAACTCCATAGCGGTCGGATAGGAGGTGTAGCGCGGACCGCTGCCCTCGTAGCGCCGGATCAGATCAATATCGAATTCGACTGAATTCACCATGGTTTTCTCCCTATACGTCCGCGAAGCTTATACAGCCACCGGATTGAGTGCGTTGATTTGTATCAATGTGCTGTTCACTGCGTGTCGACATCCAGACCCTTGATGTGGGTTTCGTTGATCTTCAACAACAACTGCTTGAACGGCAGACTACGCTCCTCCCGGGGCTCGACCACTTTCACGAAGCGCAGATCTTCTTTGCCGAAGCGACAGCTGCCATCGCCATGGAAGCCCGCAGTTTGCGCGCGTCACGTTCCAGTTCGCTCAGAAATTCAGTCGCCGCGCCCAGCGACCTGTGTAAATAGTGTCTTGCACTGCTCGAGCTGTTGCGCCTCGAGCAGAAACACCCCTTGCCCGCCGCGCTCGAATTCGAGCCACAGGAACGGGACGTCAGGGAAACATTCTGTCAGCATCTCCTCGCTGTTGCCGACCTCCACCACCAGAATACCGTCCGGCGCCAGATAATCCCCGGCCTGCGCGAGAATGCGCACCACCACATCGAGGCCGCTACTGCCGGCCGCCAGACCAATTTCCGGCTCATGGCAATATTCGGCAGGTAATTGTGCCATTTCTTCTTCCGATACGTAGGGCGGATTACTGATAATGAGCTGGTAGCGCTGTGCGGGCAAGGCATCGAACAGGTCCGATTTTATCACCGTCACCCAGTCCTGGAGGCCATGCTGCTCGACGTTCCGCTGCGCCACGGCGACTGCTGCGTCGGAGATATCCGCTGCATCGACATGGGCATTTTCAAAATTGACGGCACAGGCAACTGCGATGCAGCCACTCCCCGTGCACAAATCCAGCACCTGTTCGACGCGTTCCGGCTGCAACCATGGCTCGAAACCGCGCTCGATCCATTCAGCCAGTGGCGAACGCGGCACCAGCACCGTCTCATCGACATAAAACGGCATGCCGGCAAACCAGGCTTCGTGCGTCAGGTAGGCCGCCGGTTTGCGCGTGTCGATGCGCGTCGCGATGATGTCCAGCACCTGCGCGCGCTCTTCCGCCGTGACGCGCGCATCGAGATAGTGCTCGGGAAATCCCGTCGGCAGATGCAGTACGTGGCTGACCAGCACCAGCGACTCGTCGAACGCATTATCGGTGCCGTGCCCAAAAGTCAGGCCGGCCTCGCGAAAACGGCTTGCGCCCCAGCGCACCAGGTCGCGCAGGGTCTGTAATTCCGGATGATCCAGCATAGTTTGATGAAGCCCTATCGTTGACGCAGCGTCGATGGGATAATACCCACCCATGAAAATATCCATATCAGGCACTTTGAATCAGGCCCTGCGGCGGATTATACCGTTGTTATGCGCCGCGGCGCTGCTCGCCGCCTGCACACCACCGCCGGAGCCCCCGCAACTCAGCCGTGGCACACTGCTGCCGTCGCCCAAACCATTGCTCGATTTTACGCTCACGGATCACACCGGAGCGGCATTTACCCGCGCAAATCTCACGGATGGCTGGACATTTGCCTTTTTCGGCTATACCCACTGCCCGGATGTCTGTCCCACCACGCTGGCTTCGCTGGTGCAACTGCGGCGTCAACTGGAAGGCACAATGCCCAGCGGAGAATTGCCCGGGACGGTGTTCATCAGCGTCGATCCGGAGCGCGACACGCCCGAACAACTGGCCGAATTCATGCCGTATTTTCATCCGGAGTTCCTCGGTGTAACGGGAGATGAAGAACAGATTCTCACCGTCACAAGACAGCTCGGCATTCTGCACGCCAAAGCCGAGGATGCCGGCGCTGATGATTACCTGGTGGACCACAGCGCCGCTATTATTCTTTTCGATCCGGACGGTGCTTTTCACGCCGTATTCGGCGTACCTCACGATCCCGTGGCCATGGCCGGGGATTTTCTGGCGCTCAAACACTACTACGAGGCAATTCAATGAAACGCATTCTGCTCGCATGTACGCTCCTCGTTTTCGGCGGGTCAGTTACCGCCGAGTCCTCTATCAATGTGACCAATGCCTGGGTGCGTGAAGCGCCTCCCTCGGCACGGATGCTGGCCGCTTACATGACGATCGAGAATTCCGGTGACGAAGAGCGCGTACTCAGCGCCGTCACCAGCCCCGATTTTGGTCACGTCATGCTGCACAAGAGCGAAGTCGTCGATGGCGTGGCGCGCATGAGTCATGTCGGTGAGTTAGCGATTCCGGCACAGGGCCGGCTGGAACTCGCGCCCGGCAGCTATCACCTGATGATGCCGGCGCCGAAGGAACGTTTGACCGAAGGTGACCAGGTGACGTTTGAGCTGGTTTTTGGCGATGACAGGCTTTCCGTGCAGGCGGACGTTCGAAAAAAGCCTTGAACGGTCGCGGCGAACAACCGGATGCAAGCTGGTCTGACTACCTGAAGTCCCTGCCACTGTATCTGCTGCCGCAGCATGCAATATCCCGTGCCACCTATTGGCTGACACGCATCGAGGCGCCCTGGTTCAAGAACCGGTTTATCGCCTGGTTTGCGCAGCACTATCAGGTGAACTGGAGCGAGGCCGAATACCGGCGACCGGAAGACTACCGTCACTTCAACGAGTTTTTTACCCGGCCGCTGCGGGCAGGCGTGCGACCGATCGAGGGTGATGCGGCAACGGTCATCAATCCGGTCGACGCCGGCATCAGTCAACTGGGTGACATTCACCAGGACGCCATATTCCAGGCCAAGGGACACTCATTTGGCGTCGTCGATCTGCTGGGCGGTGATCCGGAACGGGCCAGGCCATTCCAGAACGGCAGCTTCATTACCTTATATCTTTCACCCCGTGAGTATCACCGGGTGCACATGCCGTTGACCGGCAGGCTGCGCGAGACTGTCTACGTGCCCGGCCGGTTGTTCAGCGTCGCACCACATACCACACGCGCCATACCTGATCTGTTCGCCCGCAATGAACGACTCGTGGCGCTGTTCGACACCGATGCCGGGCCAATGGCTGTGGTGCTGGTGGGCGCAATCAACGTCGCCGCCATTGAAACAGTATGGTCGGGACTGGTCACGCCGCCGCGCCGCAGCACCGTAGAGGTGCAGCCGATGCGGGAGCAAAACCTGAGCTTCGAGCGCGGCGAGGAAATCGGCCGTTTCAACATGGGTTCGACAGTCATCCTGCTGTTCGGCCCCGATCTTGTCGACTGGCGGGAAACACTGCCGACCGGCCAGGTGCTGAACATGGGCCAGGCATTGGGAAGCGTCAGAAATCCGCAGCCCGCAGAATAGGATTTCCGGGACTGTACCGGAAAACCGCAGCAGCCCATCGATGCCTGTTAACCTTTCGGAGCATGCCGCGTTAGCTGTCCCTGTAGGCCAAACAGGAAATCGTCATGCGAATCATCAGCCAGTCCATTTCAGCACTGATACTGGGGCTATCCAGCCTCACCCTTGGCACCACCGCACAGGCGGATACCTTGTCGCTGGCGTTCTCCACCGCCAGCCACGGCAGCGCACATGTGCAACGGCGCCTGCACCAATATCCGCCGCCGCCGGCATTTCCCTCCCGTGGCCATAGATACAATCGCCATCATGACGATCGGAAACATGCCTGGATCGACCGGCATGGCTACCATCGCCGGGACGGCCATGGCTATCAGGACAAACAGCGGCACGGATACCGCCACCATCGCGAGGAGCAGCAGCGGCACTCACATCACGGAAAGCACCGGTCCCCTCCCCGCACCAACCACGGCTACGGCCACCGCGGCGGGCGGTTCTGAACGAGTCGCAGCACCTTGTGTGACAGCGTCCTCATGGAGAACGGACTATTGAAGCGATTCGATGCAGAAGTGCCTGCCCGCGGACAGGTGAGTTCGCACAAGCCGCTGAATCACTTCCTCGCGGAGGCACAGCACAAGGCTTATCATGTTGCCTACGGTGCTTTGTGGGATCGGGAAACCGCACTCGACGTGGTGCAGGAAAGCATGTTGCGACTGGTTGAGTACTATCACGGAAAACCTGCAGAAGACTGGCCGGCCTTGTTCCGCAGCGTACTCAACAGTCGCATCAACGATGAGCGGCGCAAACGCATGCTGGCGCAAACCAAACGCAAACTGCTGTCGTTGACGATGCTGGGGCTGACGAATGCCGGCCCGGATGAACAGGCAGTCGAGGCTGATTTGCCGGACAAGCGGCACGACGGTGGTTACAGTGACCCCGAAGCGAGCGTCGCCGGCAGCGAGCTGAAGCAACATATCGAAGGGGCACTCGGCACCCTGTCCGATCGCCAGCGGCAGGTGTTCCTGCTACGCGAACAGCTCGGGCTCAGCATTCGTGAAACCGCCGAAACGCTGGGCTGTTCCGAGAACAGCATCAAACAACACCATTTTCGTGCTCTGCAGGCGATGCGGGGCTTACTTTCGGAGGTATGGGACCATGAACACGTCTAACGCCCACCCGGATGTGGAATTACTGGACCGGCTGCGCGCAGGTTTGCTGGACGATGAATCGCGCCGGCGGGAACTCGAGCAACACCTGAGAGACTGCCCGGTCTGTCGGCAGCGCTATGACTGGCAGGGCCTGATGAAGGCGGCAGATCTCGCAGCTCCGGCTCTTGAACAACGACTTGATCATGCCCGCGAACAGGCACTGCGGGCGCCACGCCGATCGCGGCTGTCGCGCCGACTGGTTCCGCTTGCCGCGGCGGCTTCGATCGCACTGCTGGCGGTGGTACTGGTGAATCCCTTGCAACAGGCGCCTGATCCCGACACCCAACTGGCCAGGGACAGCCGGGCAGCACCGGAGCTATATGAAGAACTGGACTTCTATCTGTGGCTGGCAGACCATAAGCGCACCAATGAAGATTCTGCGACCTGACACCATGAGAAGCTGTTTTATTGCGCTGGCGCTTGTGAGTTCACTTCTGGTGACGCTGCCGGACACCGCGCAGGCTGACCGTGCTCGCCATGACAATCGCCTCTATCTGGCTGATCGTGGAGAGGTTCCCTGGCAGTCACTGAGTCCGCAGGAACAGGACGCGTTGCGTGAGTACCGCGGCAACTGGGAGCAGTACGGGGGGGATCGCCAGGAGCGAATTCGCAAGGGTGCGCAACGTTATCTCGAACTGCCCCCGGATGAACGTCGCAAGGTTGAGCAGAAGCGACGCGAGTATCAACAGCTTTCTCCGCAGGAACGTGAGCGGCTGCGCGAGGAATACCAGCGGCGCCGTAACTAGGAGCTGACAGAGCAGTTCACAGGCCTGTGATGAACGGGTACAATCGCTTCCCCGTTTGTCGTCATAACCCGGACTTCCTATGCATCCCATGCTGAATATCGCGGTGCGCGCAGCGCGCAACGCTGGTGACATTATCGTTCGGCATATGAATCGCATCGACCTGCTAACGGTCGCGACCAAGGAACGTAATGATTTTGTTTCCGAAGTCGACCGGCAGGCCGAAAATGAAATAATCGCGATCATCCGCAAAGCCTACCCGAGTCACGGCATTCTTGCCGAGGAAAGCGGCCTCCACGAGGGCAAGGACGAATATCAGTGGATCATCGATCCGCTCGACGGCACAACCAATTACCTGCACACGTTTCCCCAGTTTTCGGTCTCGATCGCATTACAGCACAAAGGACGCCTGGAACAGGCTGTCGTGTACGATCCGGTGCGCCAGGAACTGTTTACCGCCAGTCGCGGTAACGGAGCCTTCCTCGACAATCGCCGTATCCGTGTCAGCAAGCAGAAAGATCTTCACGGCGCCCTGCTCGGCACCGGTTTCCCCTACAAGGAACAGCAGTATCTGGATGCCTATCTCGCAATGCTCAAGGCCCTCATAAAGGACACTGCGGGAATACGACGACCGGGATCGGCAGCGCTCGATCTGGCTTATGTGGCTGCCGGACGCTTTGACGGTTTCTGGGAAATCGGCCTGCGTCCCTGGGACATAGCAGCGGGCGTTCTGCTGGTTCGCGAAGCCGGCGGTCTGGTCGGTGATTTCGGTGGCGCTCATGATTATATGGAAACCGGGAATATCATTGCCTCCACGCCGAAGCTTTTTCCTGCCATTCTGCGCGAAATTCGTCCGCACCTGGTTCCTGGACTGGAACACTAGATCGCACTCAAGAACGCCCCCGCACCGCCGTTACAAATCCTGCTTTCATAATGCATAACAAACTATTTTAAAAGAATTTTTTTCATTATCACTTCACTCTGAAGATTCCCCTTATATGAAATTGAGCGATAGAGCGTTGCGCAGGATTGGACGAGACATCGTAGCAGGGAAGAAGAAACAGGCGCACAACCCGCGATCGGTTACCAGAGATCCGGCCCCGGCGGCGAAACTACGTCCAATCGGCCCCAAAGCGCCGGTTCTGGTGTTCCGCAACAAATCCGCCAAAACGAAGGATTGAGTCAGGCCAGCCTGCCGTGCTTTTCTCCCTCCCGCCGCTGTGGTATAGATGACAGACATCAGCGCGTTTCGAGGTAGCACATGATTCGAGCAGTTCTTACTATTTCCATCCCGCCGGTGGCAGCCTGCCGTTACGGCTGCGCCGGCTGTTGCGCGGCACCAATTGGCGTGTTCTGGTTAACCGGAATCGTTGCCATCCTCTATGGCCTGGCCGGCGGTTATGCGAATCTCATGGCACCCAGCTGGGATACGGTGAGCCTCGGCATTGCATTGTGGATAATTGCATCTGTATGGGCGGCGATCACGCTGCGCAATGCCGATGATGAAAAATGCGCACGCAAGAAAAGCAAACTGTGCAGTCCGCAAGCGCGTTCCGCGGATGAATCGGATCCGTTTGAAGAAGTACGCAAAGCCCGCTAGTCAGCCTCTGCAAGAATACCCGCTAACAGGACACCGTCCTGCGCATGCAAGCTGTGCCCGCCAGGGGTATAGATCACCCTGACACGACCGGTAAGGCCGGGAACGTTATTCAGATTCTGGCTGTAAGCAGACACCAGCTCGTCACCCGCCGCATGGGGCGTCTGGCGAATCACGGCATAATAATCGATATCCGGATGCATCTGGCCATTCAACCAGTGCAAGGCATTGCCTCGCACCCCGGGCAGCAAATCGATGAGGATGCCGCGCGAGTCTTTCAGGTACTGGTAATCGCTACCACCCACCGCTGTCCTGAGAAAATCGATACCCGGACCCGGGCAGAAAAACGGTCTGGCGTCGACGACATCCAGCGCCTGTGCTGCCCGAATGGTTCCGAGATGCGGGGCCGCAATAGTGATCAGAGCATCCACCTTATAGGGATTTCCTCCCAGCAACGCGAGCCTCGCGACCACGCCACCGGCGGAATGCCCCGCCAGCGTGAGCTTTTCGTTCGGATAACGCACCCGCAGCGCACCAAGCATGCGCCGCAGGTAATCGGCCTGCAGCAACAATGGCGCCTGGGCCGGCAGGTTCGCACTGTAACTCCTGTTTCGCCGCGCAGGCGCTACCGAGGTGGGCATTAATCCTGAGTAAGCAGGCGCCATGATTCCCGCCCGTACCCAACCGCGCGCCTGCAATTCATTATTGATACCGCTGAATTCCCAGGACTGGGCGCTGGAGGCGTAGCCGTGCACAAGCAACAGGATATCCGCTGACGTGGTTTGAACCGTCAGCAACGCAAGCAAACCGCATAAACGCTGCACATATCCTGACATGACAGGAAGCCAGATGTCGTGCGCGGAAACACCCGCGCACCAAAATACTAGACAGGAAGAATGTTGACCGCTTTGACTTCGGTCAAATGATTACAGGATCAGCTGAACATGCCATCAAAAGCAAAACCGGCGGTACGCTCGGCAGCACTGGCTTCCCTGATTTCCAGCACTTCAAAATCGAAGCACAGGTTTTTTCCAGCAAACGGATGATTGCCGTCGACGACGATTTGCTCACTGGAAACAGCAGTAACAGTGAATGTCATTGAGTCACCATTGGGCAGCTGACCTTCGACAGCTTCGCCGATCTGCGGCAGCTCGTCCCCGAACTGCCCTGGCGGCAACACCAGTACCTGAGAAGGATCGCGCTCGCCGTAGCCATCTTCGGGAGTCAGCAGCACAGTCGCACTATCACCGACTGTAGATCCTTCCAGAGCACGTTCTACCACCGGAAAAGCACCGCCATACCCGCCGTGCAGGTAGAAAAGATCATCCCCATACTGCAACAGATCATTGCTGGCCTGCTGTTTGATCGAGAACCGGAGACGTACGACTTTGTTCCTCGTAATCACCGGCTTATGCTGTACTGCACTGACCGCGTCCTTGACCTTCATCGGAATTATTCACCTGCTGCCGTGGCTCTCGCCGGAATAGCTCCGATATCGGCAATGCCCTCGGGAACTGGATCGAACCCGTTCAGGTGATTGCGTCGATGCGCGTATATGCTAGATTATGTCTATAAGACCAAGGTACAAAGTTCCGTTGCAAGCGGTTCATACAACAACGAGACCAAACCAACGTAGAGGAGAATCACCATGGCTGAAATGTTTTCGGACGAATGGATGAATGGCTTCAAGGATAGATGGAATGCTGATCCAGAACTTGCCGGCGCACTGGAAAAAATCGGTTTCAAATCTACTATCGCCTACGGTTTTGAGGGCGAAGATGATCCGCGGGGCTTCCTTCGCGTTGAAAACGGTCACGCTGTCGAGGCAGGCAGCTGGACGGGACAAACAGTCAACTGGGACCTGCGGGCTACGCCGGAAAACTGGAAAAAATGGATGAGCAAACCACCAGGAATGATGGGATTGGGTATAGCCTACACATCCAGGAAGCTGAAATTCAACGTAGGAGACTACACTGCGATGATCAAGGATCCGCGTATGGCCGGACCTTTCATTCGCAGCTTTGCAGTAATGGGGAGCTAGACAATAACAGCGGTGGCTGCTTACCGGCCACCGCTAACTAACAATGGTGCTGCAGTGGCATTTCACTGCTTCTCTTCGACTTTGTCACCTTCTTTTTCAACCGGCATCAGATCCGCTTTACTCACTCCAAGCGCCAGTGCGACGGCGCTGGCTATGTAGATAGACGAATAGGTTCCAACCACAACACCGATGATCAGCGCCAGTGCGAAGGCGTGAATGATCTCCCCACCGAGATAAAACAGCGCGACCAGCACCAGCAGCGTCGTCACGCCGGTCATCACAGTCCGCGAAAGGGTCTGATTAAGCGCAGTGTTCATAATCTGCTCTGCAGTTCCTTTGCGCATTTTGCGGAAATTTTCCCGGACCCGGTCGAACACCACAATAGTATCGTTCAGCGAATATCCTATAACAGCCAGCAGGGCCGCCAGCACAGTGAGGTCGAAATTGATCTGCAGGACCGAAAACACCCCAAGCGTCAGGATCACGTCATGCACCAGCGCAGCCACGGCACCGAGCGAAAAACGGTATTCGAATCGCAACGAAACATAGATCAGGATTCCCAGGATGGCATACAGCATCGCAAGCCCGCCCTGTTCCGCCAGCTCCTCGCCCACCTGGGGACCGACGAATTCGACCCGGCGTATTTCAATGGCCGCTTCCTGATTGCGCAATGCGGCAAGCACTTCTTCACTGAGTTTTGCACTGTCGCGGTCTGCTCGTGGCGCAATGCGGATCAGCACATCACGGGCCGTGCCGAAATGCTGCACCTGCGCGTCAGCAAAACCCGCTTCAGTCAGGGTTTCGCGAATGCTCCCCAGCTCTGCCGTTCCGGGATACGCCACTTCGATGAGCGTGCCACCGGTGAAATCGATACCGAAGTTCAAACCCTTGGTGAGCAACGTTCCCAGCGACGCAAGGATAAGCACCGCCGACACGATCGCCGCGAGCCTGCGCTTACCCAGAAAGTCGTAATGAGTATTCTTGCCGATTAGTTCCATTATTCTGTTCCTGCCATTAGATCGACAAACGCTGTAAGCGGCGTCCGCCATAGACGAGGTTGATTACCGCCCGGGTTCCCATAATCGCGGTGAACATGGAAGTAATAATGCCCAGCGACAGAGTGACCGCGAAGCCCTTGACCGGACCCGTACCGAAGCTGAACAGCACCACCGCCGCGATAAGCGTGGTGATGTTGGCATCGGCAATGGTCGAAAACGCCTTGGCATAACCGGCGTGAATACTGGCTTGCGGCGTATTGCCATTGCGCAGCTCTTCCCGGATACGCTCGAAAATAAGCACATTGGCATCGACTGCCATACCCACAGTCAGCACGATACCGGCGATACCCGGCATGGTCAGTGTTGCCTGCAGCATCGACAGCAGTGACACAACCAGTATCACGTTGACGGTCAGCGCCAGGTCGGCAACCAGTCCAAAGGATTTGTAGTAAAGCGCCATGAACACCAGCACCAGCGCAAA
>JAGXGS010000039.1 GCA_024636585.1 Thiogranum sp.
ATACGACTTTACGTTAAATTCCTCTAGCGTATCTGCCGTGCCTTTGCCTGGCGGTCTTCTGCTATTCGGGAGTGGTATGTTTGGCTTGCTTGGCCAGCTTGTAAGAAAAACATCTAACAAGGCGGCCCAGTCCGACGCGGCGCGGCCGCGCGGCTGGCCTTAATCGTTATGTGTAAATTGCATTACGTAGGCCGAGGTGTTCTACAAAAGGTTTGAAATCTTTATCTGAAAACAGCAAGGGGAGGTTATGTTCAATGCAAAACGATGCAATTATTACATCGGCGGTCTTTCTGATAGTAATTCCTTTTTTGCGTAGCTTGCGAAAATTATTCGCGCTCTTCACCGCCATTTTTGTACCAAGCAATTCGAAGATCGTCAGCTCACCCAGCAAGCGCCTGGCGGTTTTGTAGTCCTTGTCATGCCTAAAACCCTGGAGAACTTCAGTAAGAATCAAATCTCCTATTGCAACGGCGCTAACTCCCAGCATCCCGTCGAGAAAATCAGTTTCCGGGGAGCCGTTGCCACTGAAGTAGTCAATCCAAACGCTGGAATCAACCAAAATCATGAAGCGCTTCGCATCTCGTCAAGATTGCCAGACCATTGTAGTTTCCCTCGAAATCGCTTAATTCCTTCTTGCTTTTTTAATTTTATCAATGTCTTAAGGCCAAGCTCTACTGCTTCCTTCTTGGTCTGTAAACCAGTTGCTTTGAGTGCATCGTTCATTAGTTTGTCATCAATTTCGATATTAGTACGCATAGGGTTTAACTCCTGGAAGGGTTGTCAATGTGTATGAAACGAAGTATATATACACATAACAATCGCGTCAACTCGGACCGCCCAAAGCTGCATCGCTTCGCTATGCAGCTTTGGGCAGCCGGTTACGCGAAGCGTTAGCTTTCATAGGAAACAGCGATGCGAGTTTTATTATTAGTATTGGTGGTGGCTACGCTGTTATCTGGGTGCAGCACCACCCCAGGTGACGCGGCTCGTGGTAGCGGACATCCTGAGCAAGCCGCAGAGCTGTATCGGAAAGGTGCGGAACAAGGCGATCCTGTTGCTGCGTTCAAGCTTGCTTCAATGGTGGAGGGTGGGAAGGTTGCGGCCGCGCAATACGGGTCGGCTGGTAGTTGGTACAACAAAGCCTGTCTACTCGGTGATACTGTCGGTTGCCACAATGCCGGCGTTGGGTATGAGTATGGGAATCTCGGTTTGGAAAAAGATTATGAAAAGGCTCGTACTTCATATCAACGTGCCGCGGAACGTGGCTACATGCAATCCCAGTACAACCTAGGGTCGCTCTATTCAAATCTGTATTTTACAAACGACGTTGAGGGGTTGAGGTGGCTTCTCGCTTCTCAGGCCAAGGCTCAAGAGTGTTCGAGCAAGCCCCTATGCAAGTGGATACTCGAAGACCCACCAGGTCACATCGAAGTATTGAGGGCACGCATGTCTCCTGAGCAGGTGAGAGAAGCGGAGTCTCGGACAGTGCAGGCGAAATGAAAGCCAACAAGGCGCGCAACCCGGACGGCTTCGCCGCCGGTTCGCTTAGACGTTAGAGGTTATCAGGCCGATAGCCAACAGGCCATATAAATCGCCATACGTATATATGTACATATGGCCAGATATATGTTAGGGTTCCCGCATGAGCATGGAAAGCTTTGAATGGGATCCGGAGAAGGATCTTCTCAATCAGGCTAAGCACGGCGTTTCGTTTTCTGGAGCGCAATCGGCTTTCGCTGATCCGGATCGCGTAATAGCGGAAGACCTGTCCCATAGCCACAGTGAAAAACGGTATTACTGTTTCGGGAAGGCTGGGGATGGCATCTTGCCTGTCCGATTTACATACCGCCGTGGTCTTATCCGGATTATCGGGGCTGGCTATTGGCGTAAAGGTAGGCAGATTTATGAGCGCGAAAATCAAATACACTGATGAACCCCTCGGCCCCTTGAAGGTTGTGCCGGATTTCCTGCCTGCGCCAGAGGAACTCGTATTTAAGGAAGATACGGTAAAAGTGACGATTGCTCTGAGCAAGGAGAGCGTTGAGTTTTTCAAGCAAGAGGCGGAAAAGCATCATACCCAGTACCAGAAGATGATCCGTCGGTTGTTGGATGTCTACACGCTCGCGCATAAAAAACCTCTAACAAAGCGTTCCAGCCGACGCAAAAAACGCGCGGCTGAACGCTGACGTTAGAACTCCGGTGCGGAATACTGTCGCTTGACAATACTAACGCAAGACGATAGCATTAATTCGTGATCAAATCATTCAAGAGCAAGGAAGCCGAGAAGATCTATCACGGACGCTATTCGAAGCGGATACCCCGCGATATTCAGTGTCTTGCGGCTCGGAAGCTTGAAATGATCGCGGCGGCGAGCGAACTCAAATCGTTGCGAATTCCGCCGTCCAACCGATTAGAGAAGCTAAAGGGCGATAGGGTGGGGCAGCACAGCGTACGTATAAACGATCAGTGGCGTATCTGTTTTATTTGGAAAGCTGGTGACGCCCATGAGGTGGATATCGTTGATTATCATTAGAGGTGTCAGTCATGGCTAAGAGAGGTTTCGATCCCATTCATCCTGGTGAGATTCTGCTAGAGGAGTTCTTGCGGCCTATGGGTATATCTCAATACCGCCTTGCGAAAGATATCAGTGTGGCGCAACGCCGCATCAGCGAAATTACCCAAGGCAAGCGATCTATTACAGCTGATACGGCGTTACGCCTCGGTCGGTACTTTGGCATGGAGGCGCAGTTTTGGCTCAATCTTCAGTCACGTTACGATCTTTTGTGCGCAGAAGCGGAACTCGCCAAACGACTGGAAAAAGAAGTTACGCCCCATGCGGCATAGAAGAAGAGTTCTAACCAGCCCATCAAGCCGACGCGAAGATCGCGCGGCTTATCGGCGACGTTAGAGCGCAAGCACCATGAAACTAACGGATTTGAAGATTCCAATACTCCAGGCTCCAATGGGCGGGATTGATTGTATCGAACTTGCTGCAGCAGTATCGAATGCAGGTGGCATGGGATCACTAGCAATGACGTGGACAGAACCAGTGGCTGCCGCTGAGATGGTGTTGCGTCTGAAAGCCAAGACCAATAGCCCGTTCTTCGTAAATTTTGTCATTTCATACCCGCCTGTTTCCTTTGATGCGGTCATAGAGGCCGATGTCCCTGCGATTACGCTGTCTTGGGGGCAGAACCCTGAACTTATCGAGCGCGCGCATCGTCGCGGGATTCCTGTGGGTGTGCAGGTTGGAACGGTTGAGGGCGCTAGAATAGCGATTGATGATGGCGCAGATTTCGTAATATGTCAGGGTATAGAGGCTGGTGGACATGTTCAGTCAACGACAACGCTCGAGACGCTTCTTCGCCAAGTCGTTGAGCTGGGGAGAAACGTACCGGTTGTTGCGGCTGGTGGCATGGCGGATGGTGCTGACATCAGGTGGGCTATAGGAAAAGGCGCTACCGCTGTAATGCTTGGCACTCGGTTTGTTGCCACGCAGGAAAGCCGGGCACACCCGTTGTATAAAGAAGCTATCGTAAACTCGACAGGGGCGGATACATCGTACACGCTTTGTTTCGACGGAGGTTGGCCTTATGCAGCACACAGGGTACTTAGAAATGAAACATTGCGACGATGGGAGGCAGCAGGCTGTCCTCCAAACGGCTCACGCCCGGGCGAAGGAGACGTTGTTGCACGAGACTCATCCGGTACTGAAATGCATCGATATAGTGTTAGTCCGCCGCAGGCGTCAACAACAGGAGAGGTAATGGAATGCTGCCAATATGCTGGTCTGGGAACCAGTAAAATTACCGACATACCAAGCGCAATAGATCTTGTACCTCGATTGTGGAATGAATGCAAAATCATGGAATAGTGCGCTCTAACAATGCAGTCGAGAAGGACGCGCTGCCGCGCGCGTCTCACTGCGAACGTTCGATTTCCATGCCCAAGCATGGGGACTATAATAGCCGTATCCGTACAGAAGGGTGGTTCAGATGGAATCGGCAAAAGACGAGATGAAACAGGTGCTTGAAAGCCAGCCCGACGACAGCTCGTATGATGAATTGCTTCGGGAGCTGGCGTTCAAAAGAATGGTCGATAAGGGCCTGGCTGACGTTGAACAAGGCAATGTTGTATCTAATGAGGAGATGCGTAGTCGTATCCAGTCATGGCGAAAATAACATGGACGAATGAAGCGCAAAATTGGTTGAAGGATGTTTACGAATACATTGCGCACGAAAATCCGACTGTGGCAGGGGACGTAGTTGATGGAATATATAATAAAGCGCAAGTTCTAAAAGAATTTCCCGACATTGGCTATAAGTACGAGCATAAATCGGGAAAAGATGTACGTATCCTGCTGTACGGTCATTACCGCATCACTTATCTAAAGAATTCTGACGGCGATATTTCGGTTATCGGTGTTTTTCATGGGGCGCTGGAAATTGAAAATTATCTCATCTAAAGTGTCGAGATTTTCGAAATCCGACCGATGTGGCGAGAGCCGGATAAGATCATTGAAGAGGCTGTAGCAAAGACCACCTATGTCAAAACGCAAAGAGTCTGGAAAGTGTATTGGTAAAGGGCTGATCTCAAGTGGCATCGATACGATCCCGATCCGGAGGTCAATAGTCTTGAGGAATTCCTGGATATCGTTAATAGAGATGAATACGCATGCTTCTTCGGCTAATCGCACATAACCAACGCACCCAGTTCGCCCCCCCGCGCGGCTCGGACCACGCAAACAGCGCGCGGCCGCTGGTGCACAACATTATGCATTGTAGATGAAAAGCAAGAATTCAAAGAGACTTCTCCCCTTGATGTTTGATAAAAGCGGATAGAAAAGAAATATGAGTAATACTACAGATAATATGAATGTCGAATACATTGATAACGCGATTCAGAAGTTAAATACATACGCAAAGGAAGACAGTTTACAAGCTTTAATATCGATATTAGACGCGTTAAAACAAGACCCACACAACGAATCACTTCTGGAAAAACTTACTGATACATGGAGGAATCTTGGTGTGTATCAAGGCACGGTTTTAACCTATGTGCCCGATTTCTATACTTTCATACCGGATGATATTTTTGGAGATAATTTAAAGAAGTAAAATGGGATTAGTGATTGAGGGGTTAGAGCCCTTTTTACTAAATGCATTTGAAAATGCATAACGATGCGCTCGTTCGGACGGGGAGTGTTCAGAAAATAGTGCCCAACAAGTCGCAAAAGCGGCGCGCCCCTGAGCTCGATCGTGGGTAGGACCGGCTTTAGGCCCCATAGGAGAGAACAGATATGACTGAATGTTGCGATTCAAAAACGTCAGGCTGCAATCCCCCGAAAAAGGCTCGCTGCCCCGTGAACGGAAAGAAGTACGCCTCTGTTGGGGTTAAGACTATCCTCCATCATCTTTCCATTCCCTGGAGAAAGAGTTTAACGAGCCAGGCTTACTGCTTCTGTGCTGACGCAAATTGTGATGTTGTCTATTTTTGCGAAGATGAATCGATTATTCCAAAATCCGATCTCCGTACAGAAGTCGGTATAAAAGAAAGCTCGCCTGAACGAGCTGTCTGTTACTGTTTCGGTGTCTCGTACGAGGCGGCGGAGCGGGACAGGAATGCGAGGATATTTGTCACGGAAATGACAGGGCAGTCTCTCTGCTCCTGCGAGACCAGCAATCCTTCGGGGCGCTGTTGCCTCAAGGAGTTTCCGAAGCAGTGAGTTTTAACAACAGCTCGTGCTAGCTCTTATGCGTACCGCTCGTGACCGTCTCGGTGCTCTTTCCTGTGCAGGCTGATGTCGAGCGCGATCTTCAGCGCGACGAGGGCGATCAGCAGCATCAGGGGCGAGCCCAGGGCCATGATGCCCCAGCCGCCGACGATGATGGCGACGTGCAGCGCGGCAATGCGCTTGTAGGGTGCTGACATCAGGGTCCTGATCTCACTGAGGCGGTATTCCCCGCCCAGGAAATAATTCAGCAGCAGCGACAGGCCGTGGGAGACGAACAGGCCGATCCAGGCCAGCACCACGCCGGGGGCGGCGGCATCGAGCATGCGCTGCACCGCGATCACCAGCATCTGGATGAACACCAGGTGAGCCGGCCAGGCATCGTCGCCGCTCGGGAAGACATCGCCCGCCATGCCGCCCTCGGAGGTGAATGTCAGCACGAACATGCCGTGCACTCCGCAAAAGGCGCCGTAGTGCAGGCAGAAGAACGCGACCGGGAACAGCGCGGTCAGACCCTTGAGGTGCAGCATCTTGAGGATCGTGTAGAAACCGACGACCAGGTTTTCCAGCCAGTAGAGCACGATGATGGAGGCGAGATCCCAGTCCAGCCACAAAACGCCGGCGATCGGGATCAGGTTCATCGCTACCAGGAAAGCGAGGGCGATGTGGTCTCGGGGTGGGGTCGCGTCGGCTGGCATGTCGGTGTGAGGGTCGTAGTGGCGTGGTCATGATAGCGGAAGCACGCAAGCAGACAATAAAAAACCCCAACCGCGAACGGTTGAGGTTTCATTATTGGTGGAGGCGGCGGGAATCGAACCCGCGTCCGCAAGTCCTCTGCCTTTGGCTCTACATGCTTATCCGCGTCTTTTAATTTAGCTGGCTGCTATCCGACGGGCAGGGAACACAGTCAGCGATTCCGGTTAGGTTTTAACGTATCGGCGCCGGACGCACTTCAACGCGATTCTGTATGGGATGACTCCGGTGATCCGGGCGTACAGACACACGCCGGGCCGAAGGCTTTACACCGGTTTTTAAGCGGCTAAAGCGTAGTTGTCGTCGTTGGCAACTATAAGTGTTACAGCTGGATTTACGAGGTAATCTGTTCCTCGGCATGCACCTCGGGTTTCGCAACCCACGTCGAAGCCAGGTCGCCCCCGGATTCTTCAACTTGGACAATATACACCAAGCCGGAGTTCCCGCCTATGTATGCGGCCGGCGGTCGCTCCTGAATAAGCTAGTTTGGGGATTGAAGTGGGGATTTCAAGGGCTTTATCAGCGGATACGCATCAGCCGCTGCTTGTCGCGCTGCCAGTCACGGTCTTTGACGGAGGCGCGCTTGTCGTGTTCCTTCTTGCCCTTGGCGAGCGCGATTTCCAGCTTGGCGCGGCCTTTTTTCCAGTACATCGCGGTAGGGATCAGGGCATAGCCCTTGCGCTCCACGGCACCGATCAGTTTGTCGAGTTCTTCGCGGTGCAGCAGCAGTTTGCGGGTGCGACGGGAATCCGGCTGGATGTGGGTGGAGGCGGTCTGCAGCGGTGTGATCAGGGCGCCGAACAGGAATGCCTCGTTGTTTTTCAGCATCACGTAGGCATCCACCAGCTGCACTTTACCCGCGCGCAGGCTTTTGACTTCCCAGCCTTCCAGCACCAGTCCGGCTTCCTGTTTGTCCTCCAGCGCATACTCGTGGCGCGCCCGCTTGTTGAGCGCGATGGTGCTGCCCGGGCTTTTTTTTGTTGCTGTTTTGGCCATGCCCCCCATTATACCTGCTCACCCGCGGCGCTGTGGTGAAAATTCTTATGCTTGAGACTGTTAGCCGTTTTACGGACAATTGCGCATAACCACAGAGCAAGGCGGGATGGTATGGGGGGAAAACGGGAATCGATTCACGGCGTCTGGTCGGGCCGGCTGGCCTTTGTGCTGGCGGCGACCGGCTCTGCAGTGGGACTCGGCAATATCTGGAAGTTCCCTTATATCGCAGGGGAAAATGGCGGCGGCGCGTTTGTGATCGTGTACCTGTGCTGCATCGGCATCATCGGTGTTCCGATCATGATGGCGGAAGTCATGCTCGGGCGACGTGGCCGTCGCAGTCCGATCAATACCATGCGGCATCTGGCGCGAGAGGCCGGCGCCAGTCCGCACTGGCGCTGGCTGGGCTGGGCCGGAGTGGCCGCCGGATTCCTGATCCTGTCCTATTACAGTGTCATCGCCGGCTGGGCACTTGCCTATGTGTGGCGGTCGGCGGGCGCCATGTTTGTCGGTGCGACCTCTGAGGGCGTGGCCAGCATTTTTGATCAGCTGGTTACGGACCCTGAGCGGCTGATTGCCTGGCACACGCTGTTCATGGTGATGACCATGACGGTTGTCGCACGCGGCGTGCGCAGCGGCCTGGAGAAGGCGGTGCGCTACCTGGTGCCGGCACTGTTCGTGCTGCTGATCATGCTGAACGGCTATGCGTTAGCCAGCGGGGCTTTCGATCAGGGGCTGGAGTTTCTGTTCACTCCGGACTTCAGCAAGCTTTCCGCCAACGGTTTTCTGATTGCCCTGGGTCATGCGTTTTTCACGCTCAGTCTCGGCATGGGCGCGATCATGGTCTACGGCTCCTATTTGCCGGAACGCACGTCCATCGCCAAAACCAGTATCACGATCGCGTTTCTGGATACGCTGGTGGCGTTGCTGGCGGGCATGGCGATTTTTCCGATCGTGTTTGCCAACGGCATGGATCCGGGAGCGGGCGCCGGGCTGATTTTCCAGACCTTGCCGATCGCTTTCGGGCACATGGCCGGCGGCGTGGTGTTCGGCACGCTGTTTTTTGTACTGCTGGTATTCGCGGCCTGGACCTCGGCGATCTCGCTGATTGAGCCGGCGGTGGCCTGGCTAGTGGAAAACCACGGCATGACGCGGGTGCACGCATCGGTCGTGGCCGGTATGATTACCTGGACAGCGGGCCTGTTGACGGTGTTTTCGTTCAACCTGTGGTCGGATTTTCATCCACTGGCGTTCATCGAAATATTCAGGACCGCCACCCTGTTCGATTTGCTGGACTACCTGACGGCTAATATCATGCTGCCGCTCGGCGGTCTGCTGATAGCGGTGTTCAGCGTCTGGGTAATGCAGCGCGACGACAGTGTCCAGGAACTGGATATGGGCGACAGCGCGGGATTCCGGCTGTGGTACTTTCTGGTTCGCTATGTGACACCGGTGGCAGTGATCATCGTGTTTCTCAATGTAACCAAACTCGTAAATTTCAGCGCTTTGCTGGGACTGGCTGAATAGTTGTGACTATCATAAGCAAGTCGGCGCTGGTGCCGTATACGCCCGCACAAATGTTTGCCCTGGTGGATGATATCGAGGCTTACCCGCAGTTCCTTCCCTGGTGCAAGCAGGCCGAGGTGCTGTCGCGTGATGAAGATGAAGTGCGCGCCACGCTGGAGTTGTCGCGGGGTGGCGTAGAGAAATCGTTCACCACCCGTAACCTCAATCAGAAGGACAAGATGATCGAGATCCGCCTGGTGAACGGTCCGTTCAAGCGGCTGGACGGCTACTGGCATTTCGATCGCCTGGGCGATGAGGGCTGCAAGATTTCGCTGGATCTCGAGTTCGAGTTTTCGAGCCGGATGCTGGGCATGGTGGTGGGGCCGGTATTCAGCCAGATTGCCAATTCACTCGTGGATGCATTCATGCAACGTGCGAAAGATGTTTATGGGGGACGTTGAACTCATACTGGTCGAGGTGGCCTATGCGCGGCCCGACAAGCAGCTGATACTGAAGCTGGAAGTGCCGGTCGGTACTACTGTGCAGCAGGCTGTCGAGCAGTCGACGATTCTGGAAAAATTTCCCGAGATCGATCTGGCGAAAGCGAAGATGGGTATTTTTGGCAAGCTCAAGAAGCCTGGTGAGGCATTGCTGGCAGGTGACCGGGTGGAAATCTACCGGCCTTTGATCGCTGATCCCAAGGAAGTGCGCAAACAACGCGCGGCGGCCGGCAAAGTCATGAAGAAAGGCGGCGGTGACGCAGCCTCTGAAAGTTAGCTGTTACCGAACCCGATCCAGCGCCACAGGCGCGTGAGAATGCCGACGTCGCCGCGTTCCTGTGGCGGCACCGTGACGGTGCGTTGCTGGCGCACCGCATCGGGATTATCGGGTGAGGCTCCCGGCTGCACGCTACCGGCCATCCTGACCAGTTCATCTTCGCGGAAAAACAGTGTCAGCAGTTCCTGTTCCGGTTCACCTTCACCGCGCGTGCCTGGCTTATAGGAAAAGTAATAATCCCAGCGGTCGGGGTGGAAGGGATCGGTTACCATCGGTGAGCCGAGGATGAACTGCACCTGGCGCCGGGTCATGCCAATGCGCAACTGGTTGGCTTCTTCCTGGCTGACGACATTGCCCTGCTGGATTTCGATGCGATAGACCCAGGGCAGCCGATTGACCACCGGATCGTTGGAGCAGGCGCCGAGCAAAAGACTTGCAATGACGGTAATTGGGATGAGAAGCTTTTGCATTAACATTGAAAATCAGTCGCCCTGTGGACGGGCGGCATCATAACTGATGCAGCCGGTTTTGAACATGGCTGGCAGATATGACCGACAGGGACTTAATCGAGTGGAATCAAACGATCTACGTAAAGCAGGGCTGAAAGTGACTCTGCCAAGGATGAAAATCCTTGAAATCCTCGAAACCAATGAAACGCGCCACATGAGTGCGGAAGATGTCTACAAGATGCTGCTGGAAGGGCAGGAAGACATTGGTCTGGCGACGGTTTACCGGGTGCTGACGCAGTTCGAGGCAGCCGGTCTGGTGGAGCGTCACCATTTCGAGGGCGGGCATTCGGTATTCGAACTCAACGAAGGGCATCACCATGATCATATTGTCTGCGTGCAATGCGGCAAGGTAAGCGAGTTCGTCGATCAGACGATCGAGAAGTGTCAGGAGCAGGTTGCCAGCAAAGCCGGTTTCCGGATTCGCGACCATTCATTGATTATCTATGGTGAATGCACGGACAAAAACTGCCCTGAACTCAAGAAGTAACGCGGGTTTTTTGTCCTTGATTCGAGGATCTGGCGGTTTTCCCGCGGCTGGCGGCAGGCCGCTCATCCTGCGGCCGCGCAGCAGTTGTCAGCATTTCCTGCGCGTGCTGTAACGTCGAGTCGGTGATTTTCCTGCCGCCCAGCATGCGCGCAATTTCTTGCGTTCGATCTGCGTCAGTCAGCGCACGAATCTGCGTGCGGGTGCTTTGCCCGTCTGTCACTTTGGCTACCTGCAGATGCTGATGGGCGTGTGATGCCACCTGCGGCAGATGCGTAACGCACAGCACCTGGTGGTGTGCGCCCAGCGCCTGCAGTTGCCGCCCCACAGTCTCGGCCACTGCGCCACCGACGCCGCTGTCGACTTCATCGAAGATCAATGTGGGGATACGGGTATCTGCCGCGGCGATGACCTGGATGGCAAGACTGATGCGTGACAGTTCACCGCCTGAAGCGACTTTCGCAAGCGGCCGCAGCGGCTGACCGGGATTGGCGCTGACCAGAAACTCGATAGTGTCCTGACCCTGGGCTGAGAGTGCGGCAGAGGGATTGTCGCGCACACCCACTTCAAACTGGCCGCCCTGCATACCGAGCGTCTGCATCGCTTCAGTTACCCGCTGCGATAGTTGTGCGGCGGTTTTTACGCGCCGGGTATGCAGCTTGCGCACGACCTTTGCATACCCGTTTTCCAGCTCCTGTAACTGCTGCTCCAGCTTCTGCAACTGCTGATCGGCCTGTTCCAGTTGTTCCAGTTCATCGATCAGTCCGGTCTGGAATGTGTGCAGCGTTTCCGCTTCGATACGGTGCTTGCGCGCCACCTGGTGCAAAGCATCCAGGCGCTCCTCGACCCATTGCAGACGCTGCGGATCCAGTTCCAGCCGGTCCTGATAACTGCGTAGCTGATCGACACCTTCTTCGAGCTGGATGAGTGCGGAATTGATCAGCTCGCCGGCCTCCTTGAGACTGGCGTCGATCGCGGTAAGCGGTTCCAGGTCGGCCAGCGCCTGACTAAGCAACGCCTGCGCCGATCGGTCGTCATCGTAAAGCCGTTCCAGATGGGTGCCGCAGGTGGACAGCAGTTCACCGGCATTGGAAAGCCGCGCGTGTTCTTCATGCAGCTGCTCGACTTCACCGGCAAGCGGCGCCAGTGCGTCAAGTTCCTGCAACTGGAAGCGCAGGAATTCCAGCCGGGATGTCTTGTCCTGATCGCTGCCAATGATCGCTTCGATGGCCTGCCGGGTCTGTTTCCAGTCACTGTGCAGACCGGCGAGCTGTGCCAGCAGCGGCTGGTGTCCGCCGTGGTTGTCGAGCAGTTGGCGCTGCAGGTCGCGCTTCATCAGTGACTGGTGCTCGTGCTGGCCATGAATATCGACCAGGTACTCTCCGAGTTCGCGCAGCGACTGCACTGGTACCGCCGACCCATTGATATAGGCACGCGAACGACCCTCGCCCGCGATCACCCGGCGCAGCTGGCACTCCCCGTCGAGGGTCATGGCCTGTTCGGCGAGCCAGTCGGATGCCGCGGTAATGCCGCTGGTATCGAAGCTGGCGCTGATCTCGGCGCGCTCGGCGCCATGCCGCACGCTGGCAGCATCGGCCCGGTCGCCCAGCAGCAGGCCCAGTGCATCCAGCAGGATCGATTTGCCGGCGCCGGTTTCACCGGTCAACGCGGTCATTCCCGGGCGCAGTTCGACTTCCAGGTCATCGATAATGGCAAAGTCGCGGATATGGAGTGACAGCAGCATGGTGGCTTCTACCGGGTTGCGGGTGTGGATCGGTTGCCGACGGGACTGTATGTCATGGCTGTTCCGCCCAGCGCAGCTTCTTGCGCATGACTTCGAAATGATCGTGGTGCAGCGGATGCAGCAGCCGCAGGTTCTGAGCCTTGCGGCTGATCCGGATGCGGTCGCCGGTCGCCAGCGTCAGATTGACCTGACCATCCCAGGTGATCTGTGCCTTGTTGTCTTCGCTACCGCGTACCAGGATCTCGACTACCACCTGATCACTGACCACGATTGGCCGGTTGCTCAGCGTGTGCGGGCAGATAGGCACCAGTACCACTGCCGCCAGCGCCGGATCGATGATCGGTCCGCCCCCGGATAATGCATAGGCAGTCGAGCCGGTGGGGGTGGACACGATCAATCCATCGGCGCGCAAGGCATACAGGAAACGCCCGTCGATGCAGGCTTCGAGTTCGACCATGCGCGCGATGTCCCACTTGTGAATGACAACATCATTGAGTGCATCATTGTCAGCGATCATCTGGTCCTGGCGCCACACCTCCGCGTGCAACAGCGAGCGCTGCTCTTCGGCGTAGTGACCGGCCAGAATCTCGTTCAGACGTTCGCACATTTCCAGGGGTGAGACATCGGCGAGAAAGCCCAGGCGACCGAGGTTCACGCCCAGCACCGGCACCTCGGCGCCGGCCATGCTGCGCGCCGCGTTGAGCATGGTACCGTCACCGCCGACCACAATGACCAGATCGCACTCGCGGGCCAGCATGTCCCGCGACGCGACCGGGTCGGTTGGCTGCGGAAAATAGCTGGCGGCACTTTCATCCAGCAGCATGCGAATATCGCGTCCCTGCAGGTCATCGCGCAGGCGTGTCAGGGTGGCAGCGACAGCGACGTCGTTATGTTTGGCGATCAGGCCAATGGTGCGGAACAGGGGATTGCTCATGTGCGCCATGCTAGCGGTTCCCGGGCGTTGCGCCAACTGGCTCTTTTGTTGAATGTTTTGAGTCGCTCGGCGACAGGAGGTTAGCACTCGGGCGCGGGGAGTGCTAAAGTTCGCGGTCAATACTCAAGTTAGCCTGCCGAGTGAGCCGTGCCTGAACTGACTGAACGTGCCCAGTTTCTGCTGAAAGCCCTGACCGAGCGATATATTCGCGACGGCCAGCCGGTGGGCTCGCGCACGCTGGCGCGCGACGCCGGCCTGACATTGAGTCCGGCTACCATCCGTAATGCCATGGCCGATCTTGAGGACCTGGGGCTGGTGAGCTCGCCGCATACCTCTTCCGGGCGCATTCCGACGGTGCTCGGCTACCGGATGTTCGTCGACACACTGCTGTCCGTGCAACGCCTGGACGATTCTGTCGTAGAGCGCCTCAGAGACACTCTGAATATAAAGAAAGACAGCCAGAACCTGCTTCAGAAGGCATCGAATCTGCTGTCGGATGCCACCCGACTGGCCGGTATTGTGACCTTGCCGCGGCGCGAGCATGAAGCCTTGCAGCGGGTGGAATTCCTGCCCCTGTCCGACAAGAAGGTGCTGGCAATCCTGGTGATCAGCGACAAGGAAGTGCGCAATTCCATTCTGCACACCGAGCGCGAGTACTCAGCCTCCGAGCTGCAGCAGTATTCCAATTTTCTGAATGAGCAATTCGGCGGCAAGGAGCTGAGCGCGGTGCGCGCCCTGCTGGTCTCCGAGCTGCGCGAAACGCGTGAAAA
Organism: Thiogranum sp.; assembly: GCA_024636585.1. Classification (GTDB taxonomy): domain Bacteria; phylum Pseudomonadota; class Gammaproteobacteria; order DSM-19610; family DSM-19610; genus Thiogranum. Next base: position 14,202 of record JAGXGS010000039.1, read on the forward strand.
CCTGAACCGCATGATGGCGACCGCGCTGGATATGGCGGACCAGGTTCTGGGCGAGGCGGAGCAGGGCAGCGACTATGTCCTGGCCGGACAAACGAACTTGATGGAGTTCCAGGAGCTCTGTAATGTCAGTACCTTGCGACACCTTTTTGAAGCATTTAATGAGAAAAGCCAGATCCTCCACCTGCTTGATCAGTGCGTGGAGAATGAGGGCGTGCAGATCTTTATTGGCGAAGAGTCGGGTTATCAGATGCTGGACGAGTGCAGTGTGGTAACCGCACCTTACACAGTAGAGGGCAAGGTACTCGGTGTGCTGGGTGTCATCGGTCCCACGCGCATGGCGTACGAGCGGGTTATCCCGATCGTCGATGCCACCGCGCGGATTCTGAGTGCTGCCTTGAATTCCAGAGATTGACCCCCATATGGCCGTTTCGACCCTATCAGCATGAACCAATCCGCGAATGCGCGGGTGCGTACAGAGGTAGCTTAATGAGTAATGAAGAAAACACGGCGCCGCAGCAGCCGGAGTCGGAAAGCAATGCAGCTGTCGAGGAAGCCGGCGCCGAGAGCGTCGCGGACAATGACTCAGGCGGTCTGCAGGCTCTGCTGGAAGATGCGCGCAGCAAGGCTGACGAAAACTGGAATCAGTGCCTGCGCCTGCAAGCTGAAATCGACAACCTGCGCAAGCGCAACGAGCGGGATCTCGCGAATGCTCACAAGTTTGCGCTGGAGAAATTTACCGCGGATCTGCTGCCGGTGAAGGACAGCCTGGAAATGGGTCTCGCGGCCGCCGCCGAGGAAAATGCCGATGTTGCCCGGCTTAAAGAGGGCAGCGATCTCACGCTGAAAATGCTGGGCTCAGTTCTCGAGAAATTCAATGTGAAGGAAATCAATCCATTGAATGAAACATTTAATCCAGAGTATCATGAAGCCATGTCCATCCAGGAACGTGCAGATGTGCCGGCGAATACGGTGGTGGCGGTGGTGCAGAAGGGCTACCTGCTGAATGACCGGTTAATTCGCCCGGCGATGGTGATGGTGTCGAAGACCGCTGCGCAACCGCAGGGCGACCGGCTTGACGAACAGGCTTGAAAAATCGCGAGCCGTGCCCCACTTAGAAGGCAATCGAATTTAATGAACAGAATCAGAACCAGGGAGATCTAGCAGATGGGTAAGATAATCGGAATCGACCTCGGCACCACCAACTCCTGCGTAGCAGTGATGGAAGGTGGCAAGCCGCGGGTCATTGAAAACAGCGAAGGTGACCGCACCACGCCGTCGATCGTTGCATTCACCGAGGGCGACGAGGTCCTGGTCGGCCAGGCGGCAAAACGCCAGGCAGTGACCAACCCCGCCAATACCCTGTATGCCGTAAAACGCCTGATCGGTCGTCGCTTTGAAGATGCCGAAGTGCGCAAGGACATGGAACTGGTGTCCTACAAGATTATCAGGGCCGACAACGGCGACGCCTGGGTAGAAGCCCAGGGCAAGAAAATGGCGGCGCCCGAAGTTTCCGCGCGCGTGTTGCAGAAAATGAAGAAAACCGCTGAGGATTATCTTGGCGAAGAGGTTACCGAAGCAGTCATCACGGTACCTGCATACTTCAACGATTCGCAGCGCCAGGCCACCAAGGACGCCGGCAAGATCGCCGGACTCAACGTCAAGCGTATTATCAACGAGCCGACTGCGGCGGCGTTGGCTTACGGCATGGACAAAAAGCGCGGCGATGTAAAAATCGCGGTGTATGATCTGGGCGGTGGCACTTTCGATATCTCCATTATCGAAATTGCCGACATCGATGGCGAGCACCAGTTCGAAGTGCTGTCGACCAACGGTGACACCTTCCTCGGCGGTGAAGATTTCGACAAGCGCCTGATCGATTACCTGGCCGACACGTTCAAGAAAGATCAGGGCATTGATCTGCGCGGCGATCCATTGGCCATGCAGCGCCTCAAGGAGGCGGCGGAAAAGGCCAAGATCGAGCTGTCTTCCAGCCAGCAGACCGATGTGAATCTGCCGTATATTACGGCCGATGCCAGCGGTCCGAAGCACCTGAATATCAAACTCACCCGCGCCAAGCTGGAATCGCTGGTCGAAGAGCTGATCACCCGCACCATCGGGCCGTGCAAAATGGCACTGAAAGATGCCGGTGTGTCGGTCAAGGATATCGATGACGTGATCCTGGTCGGCGGTCAGACGCGCATGCCCAAGGTTCAGGAGGCAGTGCAGGATTTCTTCGGGAAGGAACCGCGCCGTGACGTCAATCCGGACGAGGCCGTGGCAGTCGGCGCCGCCATCCAGGGCGGTGTGCTGGGCGGCGAGGTCAAGGACGTGCTGTTGCTGGACGTGACGCCGCTGTCGCTGGGTATCGAGACCCTGGGCGGGGTGATGACCAAGCTGATCGAAAAGAACACCACCATTCCGACCAAGGCGCAGCAGGTGTTTTCCACTGCCGACGACAATCAGAATGCGGTTACCGTGCATGTGTTGCAGGGCGAGCGCGAAGTCGCCACCGCCAACAAGTCACTGGGTCGTTTTGATCTGGCCGACATTCCACCGGCACCGCGCGGTGTACCGCAGATCGAGGTTATATTCGACATCGATGCCAACGGTATTCTGAACGTGTCGGCCCGGGACAAGGGCACCGGAAAAGAGCAGAACATCGTCATCAAGGCCTCCAGCGGTCTGTCCGACGATGAAGTCGAGCGCATGGTGACGGATGCCGAGGCGCACGCCGACGAGGACCGCAAGTTCCACGAGCTTGCCGATGCCCGCAATCGCGCGGACAACATGATTCACGCGACCGAGAAGTCCATCAAGGAACTGGGTGAGGACAAGGTCGGGGCTGATGAAAGGCAGGCTATCGATGCGGCGATCGAAGAGCTGCGGGAAAGCATGAAGAGCGATGACAAGGCGGCTATCGAGGCAAAAACCGAGAAGCTGGCCGAGTTGTCCGGCAAGATTGCCGAAAAGCTCTACGCGGACAAGGGCGGAGCCGAAGCGGCAGAGTCGGCGGCTGGTGAACCGAGTGGCGAGGCTGGAACTGCGGGTGAAGATGTGGTCGACGCGGAGTTTGAAGAGGTCAAAGAAGACAAATAAGCGCCGCACGGGTCCGCACTGGCGTTACAATCCGGAGTCGGCGCAAGTTGGCTCCGGATTTTTGCTGTTCCGGTTTTAGAGATTTTTAAACAAGATTGATAGGAAATATGTCGAAACAAGATTATTACGAAGTTCTGGGTGTGCCCAAAAACGCCAGCGACGCCGAGATTAAGAAGTCTTACCGGCGCGCGGCGCAGAAACACCACCCGGACCGTAATCCGGACAATGCCGAGTCGGAAGACAAGTTCAAGATTGCCAAGGAAGCCTACGAGGTTCTGAGCAATCCGCAGAAGCGCGCCGCTTACGATCAGTTCGGCCATGCCGGTGTCGAGGGTGGCATGGGTGGACGGGCAGGCGCGGCCGGATTCGGCGGCGCTGCCAGCTTCAGCGATATTTTCGGTGATGTGTTCGGCGATATTTTCGGCGGCGGTGCCGGCGGCGGACGCCAGCGCGTCTACCGCGGTGCGGATCTGCGCTACAACCTCGAACTGTCACTTGAAGATGCAGTGCGCGGCACCACGGTCAAGATTCGCGTGCCGACGTTCAGTACCTGTAAAACCTGCAGTGGCAGCGGCGCCAAAAAAGGTTCTTCGCCGACCACCTGTACGACCTGTGGCGGGCATGGCCAGGTACGTATGCAGCAGGGCTTCTTCTCGGTGCAGCAGACCTGTCCGCGCTGCAACGGCAGCGGAACCATCATTACCGATCCCTGCGCCGACTGTAATGGTCAGGGCAAGGTCAGAGAGCAAAAGACTCTGTCCGTGAAGGTGCCGGCAGGTGTGGATACCGGGGATCGCATTCGGCTGGCCAATGAAGGCGAGGCGGGTGAGAACGGTGGGCCGCCCGGCGATCTGTACGTGCAGATCATGGTCAAGGAACACCCGATCTTCAAACGCGAGGATGCCAACCTGCAGTGTGAAGTGCCGATCAGTTTCGGGACCGCCGCACTCGGTGGCGAGCTGGAAGTGCCGACGCTGGACGGTCGCGTGGTGCTCAAGGTTCCGCCGGAGACCCAGACCGGCAAGCTGTTCCGCATGCGCGGCAAAGGGGTCAAGCCGGTGCGTGGCGGACCGGTAGGGGACCTGCTGTGCCGGGTGGTGGTGGAAACGCCGGTCAAACTCAACAGCAAGCAGAAAGAACTGCTGCGCGAACTGGATGAAAACCTGCGCGGCAATGGCAAGCACAGTCCTCAGCACCATTCATGGGTGGATGGCGTCAAGAAGTTCTTCGAAGGCGTGAAGTTCTAGCCATGATGCGCATCGCCATTCCGGGAGCGGCCGGGCGCATGGGCCGCATTCTGATCGACGCCAGCACCCGCGCGGCGGGACTCGAACTGGGCGCGGCGACCGAACGCAGCGGCCATAATCTGCTCGGCAGCGATGCCGGCACGGTGGCGGGGGTGGGTGAACTCGGTGTAGCGATCGGCGACGACCTGTCAGCTGCAGTCGACAGCTTTGACGTCCTGATCGATTTCACGGCACCGGAGGCGGCGCTTGTGCACCTGGACATCTGCCGCCGTCACGGCAAGAAAATGGTCATAGGTACCACCGGTTTCAACGCTGAACAGAAGCAGCAGATCGAGATCGCCGCGCGCGATATCGCAGTGGTATTCGCACCCAACATGAGTGTCGGCGTGAATTTGTGTCTGAAGCTGCTGGATATTGCTGCACGGGTGCTGGGCGATGATGTGGATATCGAAGTCATCGAGGCACATCACCGGCACAAGGTGGATGCGCCGTCCGGTACCGCGCTGCGGATGGGCGAAGTGCTTGCTGCAGCACTCGGCCGGGATCTGAAGGACTGCGCGGTGTATGGTCGTGAAGGTCAGACCGGGCCGCGTGAGCGCCGCACCATCGGCTTCGAGACGATCCGCGCCGGCGATATCGTGGGTGATCATACGGTGATGTTCGTCGGCGAAGGCGAGCGTGTCGAAATCACCCACAAGGCTTCCAGTCGCATGACTTTCGCCACCGGTGCGATGCGCGCCGCCGGCTGGCTGGAGACCCGCTCCAGCGGACTGTATGACATGCAGGACGTGCTAGGTCTTAACTAAAGGTCGTGACCTCGTCATTGCGAGGAACAAAGTGACGCGGCAATCTCAGGTCGGCGCAGATGCCGGAATTATCCCTGCAGAAAATCTCTCTCCCGTGCGCATGTACAGCTCAGCATCTGTACTAGATTTAAAGGGGTCGGGTGACCCATTGAATAGAGTAGGGAGGTGCAACATGGATATCGCTGAAAAAGTCAGGCAACTGCCGATCCCGGGCGCGAAAAGGCGTCCGATGCAGGGTATGCGCAGACGCCGCGACATCGATCTTTTCGAAAACATGCTCGGCACTTACACCGGCGGATGGCCGGAGATGCAGGTGGGCATCCCTAAAGTGGATGTCATTGATCATGACGACGAGATTCTCCTGCGTGCGGAAATACCGGGCGTGAAGAAGGATGATATTGACGTGTCCATGACCGACGATCTGGTAACCATTCGCGGTACTGCGCAACAGGAAGAAAAACGCGAGGAAGGCGACTACTACTATCGGGAAACCAGTCGTGGTGAATTTTCCCGCAGCATCAGCTTGCCGGCACACGTCGATGGCAGCAAGGCCAAAGCAAAATATGCCGACGGGGTGCTGGAATTAACCTTGCCCAAGGTTCAGGGCTCAAAGCGCCACAAGATTAATATCTCCGCTCAGTAGCAGGGCGAATATGATTTCGAAGCCCGGCATCAGCTGGGCTTCGTTTGATCTGGATCAGTGGCGCCGCCGCGATCGACTGTTAGCGTGGTGGTAAGGACTTGCGGGGCATTGGCGATGGAGCGACCAGGATTTTTGCCGCGACAGCGGCTCGACGATCTGCTGGTGTTGCTGCGGGATTCCGGCTATCGAGTGATCGGCCCGCAGCTGGCAGAGGGTGCTGTGGTGTACCGCGATATCGGCGCAGCCAGTGATCTGCCCGCCGGCGTGACGGTCGAGTCAGGCCCCGGCAGCATGCGTGTCATCAAACAGGACTCACCACGTCAGTTCGCCTGGGCCAATGGCCCGCAGGCCCTCAAACCACGGTTATTCAAACCGGCTGAATCCTTGTGGCAGGTGCAGCGCGACGCGCAGGGCCGTCTGAGTTTTGCACGTTGTGATGAGACGCCGCAGGCAGTTGCAGTAATCGGAGTGCGGGCCTGTGATCTGGCGGCCCTGCGCATACATGACCAGCATTTTCTCGAAAGTGAATACCGCGATCCCTATTATGCCCGGCGCCGCGAGCGACTGTTGCTGGTGGCGGTGAACTGCACAGATCCCGCCACCACCTGCTTTTGTGCCTCCACCGGCGACGGCCCGGCGGCGAGCGGCGATTATGACCTGCTGCTGGATGAACTTGAAGATGGCTTCCTGGTCACGTCCGGCAGTCCTGAAGGCCAGAAACTCAGTGCTGCGCTGGCCCTGACGCCGGCACCCGATGCACGCTGCGAAGTGGCGCGCGCCGCGGTGGAGCGGGCTGCCGCCGTCCAGACCCGCAGACTGCCGCCCGGCGACCTGTTCGACCGGTTGTTCGCACACCGCGACCATCCGCGCTGGTCCGAAGTCGCCAACCGCTGTCTGGCATGCGGCAATTGCACGCAGGTATGCCCGACCTGCTTTTGCAGTCGCGAACGGGACGAGACGCCGCTGGACGGCGCTAGCAGCGTGCATCAGCGGGAATGGGATTCCTGTTTCACCGAAGGACACAGTTATATACATGGTCTGGTGATCAGGGCGGAAACGCGCCAGCGTTATCGCCAATGGCTGACTCACAAGCTGGGCAGCTGGCATCGTCAGTTCGGCCGCAGCGGTTGCGTAGGTTGTGGACGCTGCATCCTGTGGTGTCCGGTCGGTATCGACATCACCGAGGAAGTGCATGTCCTGATGCAGGAACCGGTTCATGACTGAGCGCGGCATACCTATGGAAGCGGAAGTGGTTGCTCGGGTCGACGAATCGCCGACCATTTTCAGCCTTTCCCTGAAACTGGTGGATGGGGACCAGCACGACAGTTACCGGTTCATGCCGGGGCAGTTCAATATGCTGTATCTCTACGGGGTTGGCGAGATTCCGATTTCCATTGTCGGCGATCCGGATCAGCCGGATCTGTTGCAACATACCTTTCGCACCGTCGGCCGGGTTACCCGTGGCTTTGCTCGCCTGCAACCCGGCGACCGGATCGGTTTGCGCGGCCCGTTCGGGCGCGGCTGGCCGCTGGAGGCGGCGCGCAATCGGGATGTGCTGATCGTAACCGGCGGCCTCGGCTGTGCACCGGTGGTGCCGGTGATCAATCATGTGCTGAATCAGCGCCAGCAGCACGGACGGGTAGCGATCCTGCAGGGCGTCAAACACAGCGATGATTTCATCTGGCGCGGGCGCTATGAGCAGTGGGATGCAGAGCCCGATACCCAGGTGCTGCTGGCAGCCGATGTGGCAGGTCCGGAGTGGCGCGGCTATCGCGGCCGGGTGACGGGACTGTTCGAAAAACTGGAGCTGGATTTCGTCAATGGCATCACCATGATGTGCGGACCGGGACCGATGATGACCGCTGCCGGCCAGCAACTGCTGGAACGCGGTGCCGGGCCGGACCGGATCTGGTTCAGCCTGGAGCGCAATATGCAATGCGCGGTCGGCCAATGTGGGCATTGTCAGTATGGCGAGAAATTCGTCTGTCGCGATGGACCGGTATTTCCTTACGCAGATATTCAGCACCTGTTTGGTGTGCGGGGTATATGACATGAAACCAGGCGTGGCGGTGCACAAGTTCAGTTCCTGCGACGGCTGCCAGCTGGCGTTTCTGAACCTCGGCGAGGAATTGCTGGAGCTGGACCGGCTGGTGGAGATCGTGCATTTCGCGGAAGCCGGTCCGTTCGATGAACAGACACCTGTTGCCATTGCCTTTGTGGAAGGCAGCATCTCTACACAGGCGGACACCGAACGCATCCGCAGGGTGCGCGAACAGGCGGACTTCCTGATCACCATCGGCGCCTGCGCGACATCGGGTGGCGTGCAGGCGCTGCGCAATCTTGCCGATTCAGGTGCCTGGCATGCGTCGATCTATCCTGAACCCGAATACCTCGACAGCCTCGACAACGTCACGGCAATCCGCGAGCACGTCAAAGTGGATCTGGAACTCTGGGGCTGTCCGGTCAATAGCCGACAGGTGCTGGCGGCGGTTCGGGCACTGCTGTTTGGCGTACTGCCGGAAACCGATCGCGACAAGGTCTGCATGGAATGCAAACGTCAGCAGAATGTGTGTGTGATCGTGGCGCAGGGGGTTCCATGCCTGGGCCCGGTGACACGCAGCGGCTGCGGATCGTTGTGTCCGCGCTTTGGTCGCGACTGCTACGGGTGCTACGGACCGGCCGAGGCGCTGAATACAGCGTCGCTCGGCAAGCGTTTTGCGGGCCTGGGACTGCTGCCGGAGCAGGTCGTGAATCGCTTCCGCGCAATTCACAGTCACCTCGAAGAGTTCGCACCGCCGCAGGGGCCGGACTATGACCGAGAGTAAACGGGAAGTCCGTATCAAAGTGCCGGTGTTGACGCGCGTGGAGGGCGAGGGCGCACTGGACATCGCTATACATGACCAGGAAATCACTGAGCTGCGGCTGCGCATTTTCGAACCGCCGCGCCTGTTCGAGAAGTTTCTGGAAGGCCGCGACTATCAGGAGGTGCCGGACCTGGTGGCGCGCATCTGCGGTATCTGCCCGGTCGCCTATCAGATGAGCGCGGCGCAGGCGCTTGAAAATGCCTTCGCGGTTGAAGTGCCGGCTGCCGTGCACGAGTGGCGGCGCCTGTTTTACTGCGGCGAATGGTTGCAAAGTCACGCTCTGCACATCCACCTGCTGGCGGCGCCGGACTTTCTCGGCTTCAACAGCGTCACCGAAATGGCCGGGAAATATCCTGCCGAAGTGCGGCGCGGCCTGCGTCTGCAGGCGCTCGGTAATGACATCATGGAACTGCTGGGGGCGCGTTCCGTGCATCCTGTCGGCGCCCGGATCGGCGGTTTCCACAGTCTGCCGACAGCGAACAAATATGCGCCACTGTTGCAGCGTCTGCGCGACGCGCATGAGGATGCGCGGGCGCTGGTGCTATGGACTGCGGGATTGCCGTTGCCGGATGATGAACAGGATTTCTGCTCAGTGGCGCTGCATGACCGGACGGGATACGGCATGTATGGAGACCGGCTGATTTCCAGTGAAGGCCTGAACATCGCGATCGAGGAATACCCGCAGCATTTCAGCGAATTCCAGGTGCCGTATTCCACTGCGCTGCACGGCGGGTTGCACGGCCGGCCTTATCTGGTTGGCCCGCTCGCGCGCCTCAACCTCAACGCCGCGCGTCTGCCGCGCAGCGTCCAGGAGGTGATCGAGGCCACTGGCATTCGCTTTCCCAGCCGCAACATGTTCCACAGTATCGTGGCGCGTGCCGTCGAGGTGCTGTTCGCAGTGCAGGAGGCGACGCGCATTCTCGAAGCGGCGCCGGCTGTCGATGTGCCCTGTGTCGAGATTCGTCCGCGCGCCGCTGCCGGCAGCGGTTGCACTGAAGCGCCGCGCGGTATCCTCTGGCACCGCTATGAAACACAGGGCGACGGCCGCATCCGCAGTGCCCGCATCGTGCCGCCCACCAGTCAGAACCAGGCGCGCATCGAGCAGGATCTGCGCAATGCCCTGCAGGCGTTCGGACTGGACCGCGACGAACCGGCACTGCGTCTGCATGCCGAAACCGTGATCCGCAATTACGACCCGTGCATCTCCTGCGCGACGCATTTCCTCAGGCTCAACATCAAACGCTCAACGACATGACAGCGGTCCGGATCATTGGCGTTGGTTCGCCGCAGGCCGCCGACAGCGCCGGCTGGATAGCCATTGAAGCGCTGGAGCGGCAAGGCCTGGCGGCACAATACCCGGCCGGGATGCTGTCACTGCGGCAATGTCGCGCACCGGTGCACCTCTACCAGGCGCTGGCCGGCAGCCAGTGCGGCATCATTGTCGACGCCCTGGCCGGCACGGAAACGGAAGTGCTGAGACTGACTCCGGAGCAACTGCAGGCACGCACGGATCTCGCATCCGTGCACGGTATCGGTGTCGGCGAAGCGCTGGCGCTGATCCAGGCACTGGGTTCGGGACCTGCTGCACTGACAGTGCTGGGGATCGGCATCGATGTGCAGGCAGTGCCGGAGCTTGTCGAACAGCGCGTGAAGGAGTTGCTGCCGGACCTGTCGCAGTGTATCGCCCGGATCATTGCAGAGTATGTCGCGGCAGCGGAGCAGACCTAGTACCATTGCGAAACCAATTCCGCATCGCAGCACAATCCAACGATACCGCATGGCTAAACTGTTCTGGACCGGCAAGCAACGATTCCGTTTTGTTACGACACTGGGTCTGTGGCTCGAGGCAGCACTGGCCGCGCTGCTCTGGTCGCTGCTGTCGGTGCTGCCCTGGCGCCGCGCCGTGGCGCTGGGCCGGCGATCGATCGGCGGGATCGGTCCGCGTCTTGCCAAGCACCAGCACGTGCTCGCCAACCTGCGCGTGGCCTGCCCCGGGCAGAGCGAGGGGCAGATTCAGCAAACCGGTCGCGAAGTGTGGTCGAATCTGGGTGCGGTGCTGGCGGATGTTGCGCACCTTCGCGACATCGTCGGGAGCATAGCACAGCCATCCCCCATCGAGGTCGTTTGTCTCAATAGTGACGCTGATTTTCTCGCGGCCCGCCGGCCGTGCATATTTGTTGCCGCACATCTCGGCAACTGGTATCTCTCGGTAGCCGGCATCCGCCAGGCCGGCTATCCGGTGGATGTCGTTTACAGTCCCCTCAGCAACCCATTTCTCGACCGGATGATGCAGGCGCGGCTGCAGTCGCTGGAGTGTGGCTTTATCACCAAACAGAACGCTGCCCGCCCGATGCTGAAAGCGCTGAAGAACGGGCGCTCCATTGGCCTGCACGTGGATGTGCGGGTCGACGGCGGCGAGCTGTTTCCGTTGTGCGGCGCCGATGCCACGACCACTACAGCGCCCGCCTGGCTGGCACAGAAGACCGGTTGTCCAATTGTGCCGGTGCAGGTCAAACGCACCGGCGACGATCAGTTCCGGGTGACGATTTTCCCGGCGCTTCGTGCCGCCGCACCGGACGAAGCGCCGGAGCAGGCAATCCGACGCATGACCGAAGACATGAATGCTGCGATCTGCGAGCTGATCCGGGACAATCCCCGGCAGTGGTTGTGCACCAAGCGGCGCTGGCCCAAAGATACGATGCAACAACGGGGAGCCTACTGACACTGCGCGTGCGCCGCTGCGGTCCAGGATCTTTTTATGTCCCATTCAGATGATGTGCCCGCCGAGCGAGTGGGATGGATGCAGAAGTTTATCTGGTGGTGGCAGGCGACCGCTCTGCGATTGTTATGGCTGCTGGTCGGATGGCTGCCACCCGAGCAGGTGACTGCCGCAGGCTGGCGGCTGATGGCCTGGTTCGGACCGCGCACCAACAAGCATCGCCATGTGTTGGCCAATCTCAAAATGCTGTGCCCGGAGCGCAGTGACGCGGAAATCGAAGGCCTCGGCAGAGCGGTGTGGGGCAACATTGGTGCGGTGTTCACCGAGTTTGCGTTGCTGGACCTGTTGACCGATCCGGCACGCAATCGCGATCGCATCGAGCTGATCAACAACACCGGAGAGCCGGATTTTTTCGAGCGTCCGCGGCCCTGCGTGTTTGTCAGTGCGCACTTTGCCAACTGGGAGCTGATTGGTTACGCCGGAAATCGCGTTAGCGGAAAAATGGATGTCATCTATAACCCGCAGCCGAATCCCTGGCTGGAAAAACTGGTGCAGCGGCGGCGGCGTTTCCTGGGCTGTGGCTATGTCGACAAAACCAACGGCGCGCGCAAATTGCTGGGTCTGCTGAAGGCAGGTCGCGCGGTGGGGTTGATGATCGACGTGCGGGTGGATGGCGGGCAGCTGGTGCCATTTTGCGGCGTCGATGCAAGCACCACGACGCTGCCGGCATGGCTGTCGCTGCGCACCGGGTGTGACATCCTGCCGATTCAGATCGAGCGCCTGCCGGGCACGCGGTTCCGGATCACTTTTCATCCGGCGCTGCGCGCAATCGCCGGTGCCGATGAGAATCGCGACCAGGCAATCCTGCGCGTCAGTCGCGACCTCAACGAGCAGGTCGGAAGCTGGATAGCGGCGCGCCCGCAGGACTGGTTGTGCACCAAGCGCCGCTGGCCCAAGGAACTTATGCGCGCCCGTGGCGTCTATTCTGACCGCGCCGAATCCGCCCCGTAGTAACAGCCAAGTCATTAAAAGCTGGGACTTTTCCAACTCCGCGCCTTGGCATAAGCAGCTTCCTAACGTATAATTCATCATGTTTGCGGGCCGTTTCGTTGGTCCGCGACGTCTGAGTATCCGGCAAATCACAGCAACGCTCCAGCGGCGGAGGTTCACTTGAGTACATTGGCCATACTGGCCCTCGAAGACGGCAGCCTTTTCAGGGGCCGTTCAATCGGTGCGGCTGGTCTGAGCGTCGGCGAAGTGGTGTTCAACACCGCGATGACCGGCTATCAGGAAATCCTCACCGATCCGTCATATTCACGGCAGCTGGTGACGCTGACCTATCCGCACATCGGTAACACCGGCGTGAATATCGAGGACGAGGAATCGGAAAAAATCCAGTGCGCAGGTCTGATCATTCGCGACCTGCCAGCCACCTACAGCAGCTGGCGCGGCCAGGGCAGTCTCGATGACTACCTGAAAACGCATAACACTGTTGGTATCGCAGATATCGATACCCGCCGCCTGACGCGCATTCTGCGCGAGAAGGGCGCCCAGAATGGCTGCCTGATGGCCGGCGACAGCATCGATGAAGAGGCGGCGCTGAAAGCGGCACGCGCCTTTCCCGGGCTCAAGGGCATGGATCTGGCGCGGGAAGTCAGCACCAGCAGCAGCTATGAGTGGACCCAGGGCGGCTGGTCGCTTGAAAACGGTCTGCCCGAACCGGCCGCGGCCGGTGCCCGGCCTTTTCACGTGGTCGCCTATGATTACGGGATCAAACGCAACATTCTGCGGATGCTGGCCGAGCGAGGATGCCGCCTGACGGTGGTGCCGGCGCAAACACCGGCGTCCGAAGTGCTGAAGCACGCGCCGGACGGGGTGTTCCTGTCCAACGGTCCCGGTGATCCCGAACCCTGTGACTATGCCATCAGCGCGATTCGTGAAATCGTCGACAGCGGCGTGCCGGTATTCGGCATCTGCCTCGGACACCAGTTGCTGGCGCTGGCCAGTGGCGCGCGCACAGTGAAGATGAAGTTCGGTCACCACGGCGCCAATCATCCGGTGCAGGATCTGACTTCCGGCGAAGTCATGATTACCAGTCAGAACCATGGCTTTGCGGTGGACGAGGCGAACATGCCTGATACGCTTCGCGCTACCCACCGTTCACTTTTCGACGGTTCGCTGCAGGGCATACATCGAAACGATCAGCCGGCTTTCAGTTTCCAGGGTCATCCCGAAGGCAGTCCCGGACCGCACGATGTATCGCCGCTGTTCGATTACTTCATCACGCTCATCGAAGCCTCAAGGGGCGAGACGAAAAAATCCGCCACTGAGCCTAACTGACATCGCCCCGGCGGTGCCTGCACAATTTCCAACAAGGTCGTAATCTCCAGATGCCTAAACGCACAGATATCAAAAGTATCCTGATCATTGGCGCCGGTCCGATCGTGATCGGACAGGCGTGCGAATTCGACTACTCCGGCGCCCAGGCCTGCAAGGCGCTGACAGAAGAGGGCTTTCGGGTCATCCTGGTCAATTCCAATCCGGCCACCATCATGACCGATCCGCTGATGGCGGACGCCACTTACATCGAGCCGATCCGCTGGCAGACAGTGGCGCGCATCATCGAGAAAGAACGTCCGGATGCATTGCTGCCCACCATGGGTGGCCAGACCGCGTTGAACTGCGCGCTGGACCTGGCGCGCGAAGGGGTGCTGGAAAAATACGGTGTGGAAATGATCGGCGCGCGTCGCGAGGCGATCGACAAGGCCGAGGATCGCGACAAGTTCCGCACTGCGATGCAGAAGATCGGTCTGGATATGCCCGATGCGACGGTTGCACACAGCATGGAAGAGGCTCTGCAGGTACAGGCGCGGATTGGTTTTCCGACTGTCATACGGCCGTCCTTCACCATGGGCGGCAGCGGTGGCGGTATCGCCTATAACAAAGAAGAGTTCGTCGAGATTTGCGAACGCGGGCTGGAGCTCTCACCCACCAACGAGTTGTTGATAGAAGAATCGATTCTCGGCTGGAAAGAATACGAAATGGAAGTGGTGCGCGACCACAAGGATAACTGCATCATCATCTGTTCGATCGAGAACTTCGATCCCATGGGCGTGCATACCGGCGACTCGATCACCGTAGCGCCGGCGCAGACGCTCACTGACAAGGAATACCAGATCATGCGTAACGCCTCACTGGCGGTACTGCGTGAGATCGGCGTGGATACAGGTGGTTCGAACGTGCAGTTCGCCATCAATCCGGCCAATGGTCATATGATCATTATCGAAATGAACCCGCGCGTGTCACGTTCCTCGGCGCTGGCATCGAAAGCCACCGGTTTTCCGATTGCCAAGGTCGCGGCCAAGCTTGCGGTTGGCTACACGCTCGACGAGTTGCAGAACGAAATTACCGGGGGCGCAACGCCGGCTTCTTTCGAGCCCAGTATCGATTACGTGGTAACCAAGATTCCGCGTTTCACCTTCGAGAAATTTCCCAAGGCGCAGAACCGCCTGACTACCCAGATGAAGTCGGTCGGCGAAGTGATGGCGATCGGGCGCACCTTTCAGGAGTCCATGCAAAAAGCCCTGCGCGGTATGGAGACCGGCATTGACGGCTTTGACGAAGTCGTCAAGCCCAATGCCGATGACCGCATGGACATAATCCGTCGTGAGCTGCGTGATCCGGGCGCCGAGCGGATGCTGTATGTCGGTGATGCCTTTCGTGCCGGACTGAGCGTGGAAGAGGTTCATGATCTGTGCAAGATCGATCCCTGGTTCCTGGTGCAGGTCGAAGAACTCATTGCACTGGAAGCAGAGGTGCGGGAGCAGGGAATCAGCGGTCTCGACCGTGAACGTGTGCTTCAGTTGAAGCGCAAGGGTTTCTCCGACCGACGGCTGGCGACGCTGCTGCAAATCGATGAAACCGGTTTCCGCAAGCTGCGCCACGAGTTCAAGGTGCGCCCGGTGTACAAACGGGTGGATACCTGCGCCGCGGAATTCGCGACCAGCACTGCCTATCTGTACTCCACGTACGAAGAGGAATGCGAGGCTGAACCGACCACCCGCGACAAGATCATGGTGCTCGGCGGCGGGCCCAATCGTATCGGACAGGGAATAGAGTTCGATTACTGCTGCGTGCACGCGGCACTGGCGATGCGCGAGGACGGTTACGAGACCATCATGGTCAACTGCAATCCGGAGACCGTCTCGACCGATTTCGATACATCCGATCGCCTCTATTTCGAGCCGCTGACGCTCGAAGATGTGCTGGAAATTATTCACAAGGAACAGCCGAAGGGCGTCATCGTGCAGTACGGCGGCCAGACGCCGCTGAAGCTGGCGCGGGCGCTGGAAAAAGCCGGCGCGCCGATCATCGGTACTTCGCCGGACTCCATCGACCTCGCCGAAGATCGCGAGCGCTTCCAGAGAATGATTCAGGAACTGGGCCTGTTGCAGCCGCCGAACCGCACCGCGCGCAGCGTCGATGCTGCGCTGGCGCTGGCGGAAGAGGTTGGCTACCCACTGGTAGTCCGGCCCTCCTACGTGCTGGGCGGGCGGGCCATGGAGATCGTGCACAACGAAGACGATCTGCGTGCCTATATGGGCGCGGCGGTGAGTGTGTCGAACGAGTCGCCGGTGTTGCTGGATCGCTTTCTCAATGATGCTATCGAGGTGGATGTCGATGCGATTTGCGACGGCGAAGACGTGCTGATCGGTGGCATCATGCAGCATATCGAGCAGGCGGGTGTGCACTCCGGTGATTCAGCATGCTCGCTGCCGGCCTACAGTCTCAGTGAGGAAATCCAGGATCGGCTGCGCGAACAGATGCGTGCCATGGGCAAGGCGCTCAACGTGGTGGGCCTGATGAATGCCCAGTTTGCCATCCAGGGCGACAAGATATACATCCTTGAAGTGAATCCGCGCGCGTCGCGCACCGTGCCGTTCGTGTCCAAGGCTACCGGGCTGCCGTTGGCGAAGATCGCCGCACGTTGCATGGCAGGTCAATCCCTGGCCCAACAGGCAGTGGGTGGGGAACGCCTGCCGCCTTACTTCTCGGTCAAGGAAGCGGTGTTCCCGTTCGTCAAGTTCCCTGGCGTCGATCCCTTGCTCGGTCCGGAGATGAAATCCACCGGTGAAGTCATGGGCGTCGGCCGCAGTTTCGGTGAAGCCTTCGCCAAGGCGCAGCTGGGAGCGGGGGAAAACCTGCCGCGTTCAGGCAGAGTATTCATCAGTGTCCGCAATGGCGACAAGCAGGATGCAGTGCGCGTTGCGTCGGAACTGGCGGGGCAGGGTTTTCTCCTTGTCGCTACCCGCGGTACCGCGGCGGCGATAAGCGAAGCAGGTATTGCCTGCGAAGTGGTAAACAAAGTGACCGAAGGCCGACCGCACATCGTGGATATGATCAAGAACGACAAGATCGCCCTGATCGTGAATACCACGGAAGGCAAGCAGGCGATCTCCGATTCCTACACGATTCGGGGTGCTGCGCTGCAACACAAAGTGGCCTACAGCACAACAATAGCGCACGCTTATGCCACCAGCCTGGCACTCAAGAACCTTGATTCGCCGGCAGTGGAACGCTTGCAGGACTTACATCAGGAGCACGTCGCATGAATACACCGTTTCCATTGACCAAACGAGGAGCGGAAAAACTGCGGGCGGAATTGCAGCAGTTAAAGGCGGTGGATCGACCGCGTATCATCGCGGCGATCGCGGAAGCGCGCGCACACGGCGACCTGAAAGAAAACGCCGAGTATCACGCGGCGCGCGAACAGCAGAGTTTTGCGGAAGGTCGCATCAAGGAAATCGAGGGCAAGCTGTCGCACGCGCAGATCATCGACATATCCGAGCTTGAGCCTGGCGGCAAGGTGGTGTTCGGCGCCACTGTGCTGCTTGCCGATGAAGAAACCGGCGCCGAGGTTACCTACCAGATCGTTGGCGAGGATGAGGCCGATATCAAGTCCGGACTGATTTCGGTGGGTTCGCCGATTGCGCGTGCCCTGATCGGGAAGGAAGAAGGCGACATCGCGACGGTCATTGCACCGGGCGGTGAAAAGAGCTTCGAGATCGTCGAAGTCCGTTACATATAAACCCCCAGGCTGTCATGATTGGCGAACGTATTCTGCTGACGCTATGGGTCGGTGGCCTGTGGACGATCGGCTTCATCGTGGCGCCGACCCTGTTCGCCAGCCTGGACGATCGGGCGCTGGCCGGCACTCTCGCCGGCAGCCTGTTCGAACTGATTGCCTGGATCGGCCTGGTGTGCGGCGTCGGACTGCTGATCGCGAATCGCTTTCAGTTCCGCGGCCGCCTCATCAACTGGCGCATGCTGGTACTGCTGGCCATGCTGGCGCTGGTCGTGGTCGGCCAGTTCGTGCTAGCGCCGCTGATTGCCGATCTGCGTGCCAGCGGTGCCGTCGACAGCAGCCTGTTTGCGCGTCTGCACGGTCTGGCGGCGACGCTGTATATGCTGACCTCCCTGCTCGGGCTGGCACTGGTTGCAGCGCCACCGGAAGTGAATCGCAACACCTGATTCCGGCCTGACGACGCGCGGTCATCGGGCTATCATAAACAACACTGTTATCTTCCTGAACGGAGTATCCAGCTCATGTCTGATTGCTGCTCGAACACGGCGTGCGAAATAGACAAACTGCGCGGCCGTCAGCGACACACGCTGATACTGGTGCTGGTTATCAATCTGGTGATGTTCAGTGTGGAAATCACCGCTGGTCTGCTGGCCGCTTCGACAGCACTGATCGCCGATTCGCTGGACATGCTCGGCGATGCGCTGGTGTATGGCTTCAGTCTGTACGTGGTGGCACGCAATGATGCCTGGAAAGCCGGCTCGGCACTGGTGAAGGGCGGCATTATGGCGTTGTTCGGTCTGTTCGTGCTGGGGCAGGCGATTTACAAGATCCTCAATCCCGAGCTGCCGCACTTCCAGATCATCGGTCTGGTCGGCCTGCTGGCGCTTGCGGCCAATGGCGTGTGTCTGGCCCTGTTATGGCGGCACCGCGCTGAGGACATCAACATGCGTTCGGTGTGGTTGTGTTCGCGTAATGACATCATCGCCAACGTCGCGGTGCTGGGCGCTGCGGTGGGCGTCTGGCTGAGCCAGTCGCAGTGGCCGGATATCCTGGTCGGGCTCGCTATCGCAGCATTATTCCTGCGCACCGCCTTTCATGTGATACGTGACGCGACAGGCATTTACCGGACACATCAGGCTGCGCAGCGGCAGGATGCCGGTTAGATTCGCATACCCCCCGTCATTGCGATGCCTTGACCCGAAGGGTGAGGTACCCGTAATGAACCCCGGAGGGATTCTATGGGCGCACAGCGCCGCGGCAATCTCCCGAAGATGCAATCAGATTTCGATAGCGGAAAAATCCTGCACCTGCCGGTGCCCGGCGGCACCGGCGACTTCACCTTCGCGCACCAGCCATAGCGTCTGCATACCGGCAGTGCGTGCCGCATCGAGTTCTGCTTCTATGTCGGACAGGAACAGGATGACATCGGCGTCGAGTTCCACTTCAGTGGCAATACGCCGGTAGGATTCCGGATCGGCTTTGGCGCCGATGCGGGTATCGAAATACCCGGTGAATAATCCGTTCAGGTCACCATATTCGGTGTGACCGAACAGCAGTTTTTGCGCATGCACCGATCCGGACGAATAAACGTAAAGATGAATGCCGCGAGCGTGCCAGGCGCGTAACTGTTGTTCGGCGTCCGGGTAAACGTGACCGCTGAAGTCGCGGTTTCGGTAGCCCTGTTCCCATAACAGGCCCTGAAGTGCCTTCAACGGTGTGATTTTTTTATCCTGGTCGATCCACTCGACAAGGCGGGCGATCGCGGCATCCTGTGAAAGCGCTTCACCGGCTTCTTCACGTACATCATCGATCAGCGCAGCAACGCGTGGATCGTCCGCATTCGCCGTCACAAACGCCGCCATGTGCTCGCGAGCGTAGGGAAACAACACGTCCTTGACGAACGAAAGGGAAGAGGTGGTGCCTTCTATGTCAGTAACGATTGCCCTGATCATTCGCAGGCAGCAGCGTGACTATCGAAATCGGGAAATCGTGCATGTATGTCGCTGCCGGTGAATTCCCCGAGCCAGCCGTCCGGGGTGGTGAAAAACCGAATGCACTTGAAATCCGGATGTTCCCCCATGTCGAACCAGTGAGTGATGTTGGCGGGCACGCTGATCAGGTCGCCGCGCGTGCAGGTAACCAGCAACACCTGATCGCC
This sequence comes from Thiogranum sp., assembly GCA_024636585.1. Taxonomy (GTDB): domain Bacteria; phylum Pseudomonadota; class Gammaproteobacteria; order DSM-19610; family DSM-19610; genus Thiogranum. Next base: position 33,820 of record JAGXGS010000039.1, read on the forward strand.
GATGTGCAGGTAAAAAAGCCCCTGGCCATCGACAAAGAAACGGATTTCGAAATCAGCGTGGGTATGTTCGGCAAAAAACTTTTGCCGGAATTCGCTTTTCTGCGGATGGTCGGGGCGTAGCGAAACGACATCCACCGATTTGAATCCAAAGCTGCGATTCAGCGCTTCGATAGAATCCCGGTAAGCGTCCAGCACCTGTTCCTGGGTTGCATCATCCGGTAGGGGCTGACTGGCGCGCCAGCGTTCAAACTGCACGCCGACCTCGGCCAGTCTTCGCGTGATGCTGTCATAGTCGGTGATGGTGGGTCCTGCCATGCTTCCATCTTCGTGATATACAGTCAGTGAACTCATTGCTTTAATCCTGTTAATCGCATTTCACATTCAAACAAAAACTCGAAGGCTTCCACGTGCCGCAAGGCATCTTCAACGGTATTGCCCCAGGTGTAGAAGCCATGCCCGCGAATCAGGTAACCCGGCTCTTTTCCCGACAGACCGGCATCGACTTCGGCAGCAAGATGAGCGATGTCCTGGCAGTTGTTGAAAATCGGCACGCGAACCTCGCAGTGATGGGTGTCGATTCCCGGGAATGCCTTCAGCAGTTCATAGTCCTGGAGGACCAGCGCGCCGTCGCGCAGGCGTGACAGCAGGGTGGCGTTGATCGAGTGCGGATGCAATACCACCCGCGCATCGGGAATGCGGTTGTAGATCTGTACGTGCAGCAGGCATTCGGCAGACGGGCGCCGGTCATCCAGAGACTGACCCGTGGCGGTCACCTGCATGATGTCATCTTCACAAAGTTTGCCCTTGTGACGACCTGAGACAGTGACCGCCAGCGTGCCGTCAGACATGCGTGCCGACAAATTACCGCTGGTCGCCGGCACCAGGCCCATCTGGTACAGCTGACGGCCGGCGTCGATCAGTTCAAGGGTGCGCAGACGAAATTCGCTCATGACGGTGTCCGGAGATCGGGAGCGGCTATTATTCTGAAAAGCTTTCGCGGGGACAATGCTTTTTCATGCGAGCTCCGACCTCGAGAGATTGCCGCGCTTCGCTCGCAATGACTACGTCGTCATTGCGAGGAGCGCAGCGACGCGGCAATCTCGGTCAGCCACAAAATCCAGCCAAAACGTTTAATTGCCGGTGGCGCTCCGCCACTGCTGAAAATTGGGATAATCGCGATAGGCGCCGCTCTGGATATAATCCAGCACTTTGCGCAGACGATAGAACTGAACGACCGAATCCAGGCGCAGTATTTCATCACCAGCTTCGTCGAAAAAAATCAGCGTCGGAGAGTAGAACAGTCCGAGGCGATCCGCCCAGGCGCGGGCGGTGGTGCGTTCTCCTGCGGGCGTGATCACCGGCGTGTCTTCCCACATCCCGAGTTGAGCGACATCCATCTGGCCGATGCTGGCGCGTACATCCGGTTCGGCCAACGGACCCGTGTGCAATACATCGCAGGCATGGCAATCGCCCTGTTCGAAGAACACCACCAGTGGTTTTTCAGCCGGCCAGCGGCTGCGGTCGAGCGCATGCGGTGGCGGTGAAAAGAAGGGTTCAAAGTTCATCCCGCCGGCTTCGAATACCAGCGACACATCGGCGCGTTCCAGATAGGTGCGGAAGTCTTCCTTGCGATAATGACCGTCGGCGACATATTCAAGTGCAGCGCGTAACTGGTAGGGCGGATAGTAACCAGGCAAACGCAGCGCCTCGCGCTGCTCGCTGTCATAGAACACCAGGGTCGGTGTGAAGTCGATGCCCTGATCGGCGGCGAAACTGCGCTCGGTCCATTCTTTACCGTCGAGCCCGGTCATGCTGCGCTGGCCGTGAATGTCGATGCCGATAACGTCAAAATGTTCTTCGGTATAGGCGAGAATGTCGAGCAGGCCGAAATTGCCTTCCAGCAGCTTCTTGCAATAGGCGCAGTACTTCTGACCGAAGTACACGATCAGGCCGCGCTTCCCGGCCCTGCTGGCTTCCTCTATATCATCGGCGAGATCAAGAAAGCTCAGCTTGAACCAGGCGGGTAAGCCGACGGCTTCCTGCAGCGGTGCATCGTCGAAAGAGGCAAACGCGTCGTCTGCGCTGCCGGTGTCCGTTGTTGCCAGACTGCCGGCCGAAAAAATCACCAGCAACAGGGCGAGGCTGAATCTGCGCATAGCGCTAGAGGGCATCGAATCCGGAGTTCTTCGGTTTCTTTCTGAAAAACAGGCCGACGTTACCGACCCGCTGGACCAGTTCGGCATCGGCGTATTCGCACAATTGCTGCAGGGCGGCATCCCGCTGTTCGCGATCGCCGAGGCTGACTTTGACTTTCATTAACTCATGATGAGCCAGCGAGCGTGCGAATTCCTCGAGCACGGGCTTCGATAATCCCCCAGTACCTACAAGGATGACCGGCTTCAAGTTGTGACCTTTACCGCGTAATCTTTTCTTTTGCTGTTCCGTTAGGGACATGACCGACAAATACTCATTACAATAGACCAGGCGCAGTAGTATACCGGACCCCCCCATGGCACGCAGTAAAAGCAGTCAACGCTGGCTGAGAGAACATTTCGACGATGAGTTTGTCAAACAGGCACAGCGCCAGGGTTATCGGTCGCGCGCAGTATTTAAACTGGAGGAAATCCAGCAGCGTGACCGCCTGATCCGGCCCGGCAGTGTAATCGTCGATCTGGGTGCGGCGCCGGGCGGCTGGAGCCAGTACGCACTTGAGCATGTCGGTCGCAAGGGGCGCATCCTGGCGATGGACCTGCTGCCGATGGAACCGCTGGAAGGCGTCGAATTTGTGGAAGGGGATTTTCAGGATGAGGCGGTGCTGGAGCAATTATTGCAGGTTCTTGCTGGACAGGAGGTCGACCTTGTAATGTCGGATATTGCCCCCAATATAAGCGGAGTGGACGCAGTCGACCAGCCGCGCGCCATGTATCTGGTGGAATTGGCAGTGGATTTTGCCGAACGCACCCTGCGACCAGGCGGTGACTTCCTGGCCAAGGCATTTCATGGTGAAGGATTCGACGCACTGGTGAAAGATTTGCGCAGCCGCTATGACAAAGTGCTGGTGCGCAAACCGAAAGCATCCAGACCACGTAGCCGCGAAGTGTACGTGCTGGCCAGAGGACGGAAAGTATAGTATGTTTCAGCTAACCGCTTACCGGGCCGAAATGCCTTGCTGGACAACACCTTTCGCAATTTCCTGCACCCGATAGAACCCGTCTGTAACTGAGGTACTCGACTTGAACGACATGGCAAAAAACATTCTTCTCTGGGTCATCATCGCGGTGGTTCTGATGTCCGTGTTCAACAATTTCGGACCGCCCGCGCCACGCGCCGAGAGTGTGCCGTATTCCGAATTCATCGCTGACGTGAAAGCCGGGCGTGTGCAGAGCGTTGTGATCGATGGCCGGACCGTCAAGGGACAGACCACCGGCGGCGAAACCTTCTCATCCTATACGCCGAACGATCCGCAGATGATCAACGATCTGCTGGCTAATGGTGTGCAGGTGAAGGCTCAGGCTCCGGAGCAGGACTCGGTGCTGATGCAGATCTTCATCTCCTGGTTCCCGATGCTGTTGTTGATCGGTGTATGGATTTTCTTCATGCGCCAGATGCAGGGCGGAGGCGGGGGTCGTGGCGCCATGTCCTTCGGCAAGAGCCGCGCACGCATGCTTGGCGAAGATCAGGTGAAGGTCACTTTTGGTGATGTCGCCGGCGTCGAGGAAGCCAAGGACGAAGTGGCCGAGCTGGTCGAGTTCCTGCGTGATCCGGGCAAATTCCAGAAACTGGGCGGCAAGATTCCCCAGGGCGTATTGATGGTTGGTTCGCCCGGTACCGGTAAAACGCTGCTCGCCAAGGCGATTGCCGGCGAAGCCAAGGTTCCGTTCTTCACTATCTCGGGTTCCGATTTCGTGGAAATGTTCGTCGGTGTCGGCGCTTCGCGCGTGCGCGACATGTTTGAACAAGCCAAGAAACAGGCGCCATGCATTATTTTCATCGACGAAATCGATGCAGTGGGACGTCACCGCGGCGCCGGTCTCGGTGGCGGCCATGATGAGCGCGAACAAACGCTCAATCAGCTGCTGGTGGAAATGGACGGCTTCGAAGGTAACGAAGGCGTGATCGTGATTGCCGCTACCAACCGTCCTGACGTGCTCGATCCGGCGCTGTTACGCCCCGGTCGTTTCGATCGCCAGGTCGTGGTGCCGCTGCCGGACGTGCGCGGTCGCGAACAGATTCTGAAAGTGCATCTGCGCAAGGTGCCGATGTCGGAAGGCGTCACGCCGAGCATCATCGCGCGCGGCACGCCTGGATTCTCGGGTGCCGATCTGGCCAACCTGGTGAACGAAGCCGCTTTGTTTGCAGCGCGCGGCGGCAAGCGCCTGGTCGATCAGAGTGACCTGGAGAAGGCCAAAGACAAGATCATGATGGGTGCGGAACGCAAATCCATGGTGATGAACGAGGACGAGAAAAAGCTGACCGCCTATCATGAAGCCGGACATGCCATCGTCGGGTTGCGGGTGCCGTCTCACGACCCGGTTTATAAAGTGTCGATCATTCCGCGTGGTCGTGCGCTGGGCGTCACCATGTTCCTGCCCGAAGAAGACCGTTACAGCTACAGTCGCCAACGACTGGAAAGCCAGATTTCCAGTCTGTTCGGTGGTCGCATCGCCGAAGAGTTGATCTTCGGAGCGGACATGGTTACCACCGGCGCGTCCAACGATATCCAGCGCGTTACTGAACTGGCGCGCAACATGGTTACCCGTTGGGGCCTGTCCGAGCGGCTTGGGCCGCTGAC
>JAGXGS010000040.1 GCA_024636585.1 Thiogranum sp.
CAACAGCGGCAGCGAGCCTGCCGCGGTGGTGATTCCGGTCATGACAATCGGCCGCAGGCGGACTGCCGAGGCTTCCCGCAAGGCCATATCAAACGGCTTGCCGGCGTCCCGCAACTGGTTGGCGAATTCGACAATCAGGATCCCGTTCTTGGCCGCCAGTCCCACCAGCATGATCAGGCCGATCTGGCTGTACAGATTGAGAGTCTGCCCGGACACATAAAGGCCGAACAGTGCGCCTCCGATCGCCAGCGGTACCGTCAGCATGATCACCAGTGGATGAATCCAGCTTTCGAACTGTGCAGCAAGCACCAGGAACACCACGATCACCCCGAGCACGAAGGCAAACAGAATCGATCCGCCGCTGCTGCGAAAATCCTGCGACTGACCTTTGTAATCGATAATGACGTTACCCGGCAGGTGCTCGCGCACCAGGCTTTCCAGATAGCTCAGGGCGTCACCGAGAGGCAGGTCTTCGGTGAGATTGGCTTCCAGAGTAATGGCGCGCACCCGGTTATAGCGGTTGAGGCTGATCGAGTCAGCGAACTCTTCCAGCCGCACCAGGTTGGAAAGCGGGATCAACTGATCGCTGCGCCCGGACCGCACATAGATGTTCTGCATGTCAGTGGGCGTGCGCTGCGCATCGCGTTCGCCTTCCAGGATCACGTCGTACTCCTCGCCGGCATCGAGATAGGTGGTTACCCGCCGCGAGCCGAGCATGGTTTCCAGCGTACGGCCGATCTCGCCGACCGTGACGCCGAGGTCGGCGGCACGGTCATAATCGATCACCACCTGCAGTTGCGGCTTGGTCTCCTTGTAATCCCAGTCCAGCCCTTCCAGCCCTGGATTATCGGCCTCGATTTTCTCGACCAGGATATCGCGCCACTCGGCGAGTTGCGCATAGGTGCCACCACCGATGACAAACTGCACCGGCTTCTGGATACGCGAGCCGAAACCCTGACGCATCACCGGAAACGCCTGCACGCCGGGCAGGTCTTTCAGACGTCCGCGCACATCCTCCATCATGTCCCAGGCCGAACGTCGATCCGCCCAGGGCTTCAGGACCATGATCACGATACCGGTGTTGAATATTTCCACATTGGCAAAGGCGCGCGGCGCCCGCACCAGCAGCCGTTGTACCTCGCCCGCGTCCACCAGCGGCATCAGGCGTTGCTCAACAACCGTCATGTACTCGGCTATATAGTCATAGCTCGAACCTTCCGGACCATTGACCATGACATAAAAGGCACCGCGATCTTCCCGGGGCGCATATTCATCGGGGATCGCCTGCAACAACCAGCCGGCGGCCGCGAGCCCGGCTGCGAACAGCAGCCACACCACCCAGCTATACCGCAGTGCGGCATTCAGCAGCCGGTCATAACCGCGCCGCACCTTGCCGAATGCGGCATCCACCAGGTGCACCACGCGACCTTCACGGCTCACCGGCGGCAGCACTTTGGACGCCAGCATCGGCGACAGCGACAGCGCCACGAAACTGGAGAAGATGACTGCCGCCGCCATGGTCAGCGCGAACTCCGAGAACAGGCGCCCGACGTCACCCTGCAAAAACGCAATGGGCACGAACACCGCCACCAGCACTACGGTGGTTGCAATGACAGCAAAGCCTACCTGACGAGTGCCGCGAAACGCCGCCACCAGGCGCGTCTCGCCATACTCCTCCATGCGTCGATGAATATTTTCCAGCACCACAATGGCGTCATCCACCACCAGCCCGATCGCCAGCACCAGCGCCAGCAGGGTGAGAATGTTGATCGAAAATCCCAGCGCCAGCAGCACCATGAAGGTGGCAATCAATGAAACCGGCACGGTCACGGCCGGCACCAGCATGGCGCGCGCGCTGCCGAGGAACAGGTAGATCACGCCGACCACCATAGCGATGGCAATCGACAGCGTCTTGTAGACTTCGAATACCGCCTCTTCGACGAACACCGAGCTGTCGTAGCTCTGGTTCAGCGACATTCCCTCGGGCAGCACCGCATTGATGTTCGCCATTTCGGCTTTGGCCGCATGTGCCACGCTCAGGGTGTTGGCTGTCGACTGCTTGATCACGCCGATGCCGACCATGGGAATGCCATTGCCGCGGAAGAACAGGCGGTCCTCGGTCGGACCGCGCTCGACGCGCGCCACGTCGCCCAGCCGCACCAGGTAATCGTCGGCGCCGCGCGCCAGCACCAGGCCGGCGAAATCCTCGGCAGTGCGAAAGCTGCGCTGCACGCGCACCGTGAACTGGCGATCCCCGGAATCGATAGTGCCGGCCGGCAGTTCCAGGTTCTCGGCGCGCAGTGCGCGCTCCACGTCAGCCACCGTCAGATCGCGCGCCGCCAGCTCGCGGCGATCCAGCCAGATGCGCATCGCATACACCTGCGCGCCGCCCAGCCGCACCCGCGCCACGCCGTCCAGCACCGAAAAGCGATCCACCAGGTAGCGATCCGCATAGTCGCTCAGTTCCGGGACCGTCATCCGGTCGCTGGCCAGGTTCAACCACATGATGACGTCTTCGTTGCTGTCGACTTTCTGGATCTCAGGCGGATCCGCTTCATCAGGAAGATCATCCAGTACCGTCGAGACCCGGTCGCGAATATCATTCGCGGCGGCATCCACATCGCGCCCGACGTTAAACTCGATATTGATGGACGAACGTCCGTCTTCACTTTGCGATTGCATGAAGCGGATGCCTTCAACCCCGGCGATGCGCTCCTCGATAAGCTCGGTAATGCGGGTTTCCACCACGTTGGCCGCGGCGCCGGGATAGACGGTTTCAACTGAAACCACCGGTGGATCGATATCCGGATACTCGCGCAGCGGCAGGCGATCGAAGGCAATCAGGCCAAAGGCAATGAGCAACAGGCTCATTACCGTCGCCAGCACCGGCCGGGTGACGGACAGGTCGGACAGAATCATGGCGTGCGCGGCTGCAGCAGGTCGTCGAGCGGCGTGACACCATCATCGATGGCGGTGATATTCACAGTCTGACCGGGCCGCGCCCTGAGCGTGCCGTCGGTAATTACCTTGTCGCCAGCCGTCAATCCGTCCAGCACCTCGACCTGACCGGGCCGCCGCGCACCGATGCGCACTTCACGCTGGCTGACGGTGTTGCCGTTGCGCTCATCCACCACCAGCACAAACTGTTTATCTGCCAACGGCATCAAAGCGGCTTCCGGAATCACCAGTGCGCTGCGGGGATTCTTCAACAGCGCGACCTGCATCAGCAGGCCGGGCTTGAGCGCGCGATCGGGATTGTCCAGCAGGGCGCGCACGCGCACTGCCCGGGTGACCGGATCGATGCGGCTGTCGATCGACTTGACCTGTCCGTCAAACCGGCGCTCGCCGTAAGCGCGCGTCCACGCCTGCACCGGCAAGCCCGGTTGCAGAGAACTCAGGAAAGTGCTCGGCACACTGAACTCCAGCTTCATGATGCTATCGTCGTCCAGTGTGGCAACCGGATCGCCAGGCTCTACCAGTGCGCCGAGGCTCAGATTGCGCAATCCGATCACGCCCGCGAACGGCGCCTTGATCAGGCGGTCCACCAGGCGCGACTCGATAGCGGCGAGCCGGGCCCGCGCGGTTTCCCATTCGCGGCGACGCTCGTCCAGCAGCGACTGCGAGGCGGTGCCCTGGGCACTCAGTGATTTCACCCGCCGGTACTGCTGGTCGGCTTCCTCAACGGTCGCCTGCGCTTCTTCCAGTTGCGCATGCTCTTCGCTGCTGGTCATTTCCACCAGCAGCTGTCCGGCCTCGACACGCTCGCCGTCATCGAAGTGAATGGCGCTGATGGTTTCCGTCACCTGCGCGCTCAGCACCACAGACTCATTGGCGCTGAGGGTGCCCAGCGCTTCGACCCGATCGACAAACCGGTCCAGCCTGACCTCGGCGACAAAAACCGGCGGTGGGGGCGGTGGCGCAGCCGTCACCAACGCACTGCATAGAATCAGCAGGCCGCACAACAGCGCGCGGCGACGACTACCAGTTAATGGCATGTATTACTCCTCCAGGGACCCATGCTCGGATCAGCCGCTGACGCGGCCTGTAGTCTAGACATTCCAGCGGGCCGGAAATTCCCCCCATCCTCCCGCCGGCTGAATATCAGGCTAGTTCGAGGATCTCGACGCGGTCACCGATGCGGATCACGCCAGGCTTGCGCGGTATCAGGTTCTGCCCGAACAACACGCGACCATTGGGGGTTTTGCGATAGCCGGCCAGGGTGCGCAGCGGCTCCTGTTGCGGGTCCCGGATGCCGGTGGCCGGATCGACGGTGGTAAAGACGCAGCGCCCACAGTGCTTCACGCCCTCGAATTCCACCGCACCGATTCGAAAGCGCCGCCAGTTGTCCTCGGCATAAGGCTCGGCCCCATCCACCACCAGGTTGGGACGAAAGCGGGTCATTGGAACCGGCGCCACCAGACGCCTGTTCAGATCGCGCAGCGAGGCGGCGCCAATCACCAGCAACGGAAAGCCATCGGCGAAACTGACTTCGTCGCCGGGCCGGCCGTATGCCGGATCGACGTCGCGCCGCAGGTCGTCACGCATCCGCACCAGTCGGCAGTCTATACCCAGGTAGTCGGAGAACCAGGCATCGGCTTCGTGTCCCGCCGGGCTGGCCTCGCACCGATCCCGCCATACCCTGACCGACAGTGTATCCGGCGTGTCGGTGTGCAACGGCAATTCAACGGCTGCACCACTATTGACAGAAATCCGGAGACTGTCACTGCCCAGCGCGGTATCGATGCACGCCAGTGTCGGATGGGTGCGCGCGGTAATGAATTCACCGGCGCCATCGACCAGCATCCAGTAACGATCCCAGCGCAGGCCGCGCGCCAGCACCTCCGCTGCATCCAGAGCGATGCGGCGCGTCGACTTGATCGGATAGATATTGATTTCGGTGAGAGTCACAATCCCATTGCAGCGCGCATGATCCGGTTTTTTAGCAGCGGCGCGGCATCGACCAGGTTCAGACCGGCATTGCGTGCCCAGCGCAGCGGTATGATGCGGCTACCGAACAGATGCTTGAAAACATCCATGGCCGTCATCATCGCCAGGTTGTCGCCCTTGCGGGCGCGTTCGTAACGGCGCAGCACACTGAAGGCGCCAATGTCGCGCCCCCTGGCCCGCGCCTCGGTCAGCACTCCGGCCAGTTCCATGATGTCTTTCAGGCCCAGGTTCACACCCTGTCCGGCGAGCGGGTGAATCACATGCACGGCATCGCCGACCAGCGCGATGCGCTCGCGGACATAATTATCTGCATGCTGCTTGCAAAGCGGAAACAGTGCGCGCTCGCCGCAGGCCGTGATCCTGCCCAGACGCAGGTCAAAGGCCTTGCCGAGGGTTTCGCAGAACGCGGCATCATCGAGCGCCAGCAGGCGTTGCGCTTCGCTGCTGGTAGCCGACCAGACAATCGAGCAGCGACCGTCATGGAGCGGCAGAAACGCCAGCGGCCCGGTTGGCAGGAAACGCTGCCAGGCGGTCTCGCGGTGCGGCTTTTCAGTGGTCACCACCGCAACCAGCGCCTGCTGACCGTAATCGGACACCTGCGCGTGAATGCCGGCATAGTCGCGCACCCGCGAGTGCTTGCCGTCGGCACCGATCAACAGCCTGGCAGACAGCAGTCGCCCGTCATCGAGCTGCACCTGTTGCCGCTGCGGTCCGGCGCTGAACTCTTCCACCCGTGCCGGACAGAAGCGCTGCACGTCCGGCATTTCATCGATGACATCCAGCAGCGCCCGCTCGATCACTCGCGATTCTATTATATGTCCGAGGTGCGGTTCGCCGAGTTCCGCGCTGTCGAAATGAATATCGCCGCGGCCGCCGGCATCCCACACGTGCATGTCGCGAAACGGCCCGGCGCGTTCCTGCATGGCCGGCCAGGCACCGAGATCCCGGAACAGCTGCTCGGAGAGACGGCTGATCGCATACACGCGCAGATCGATGGAATCCTCAGGCCAGTCCACGGCCGGTGTATGCGCCTCGATCAGCGCCACCCGGAAGGCCGCGCGGCCCAGCGCCGCGGCGGCCGCCAGACCGACCAGTCCGCCACCGACGATGAGCGCATCGAAATGAGTCTCGGAAGTCATGCTCACAACTCCAGTCCGCGCGCCAGGCGCGGCAGGCGTCCGGCGCGGCCCATGGTCAATCGCCCGAACCAGCGTTTGGCCGGCGGACACAGGTCCAGCGCCAGCATGCCGGTATTGCGCGCCCAGGCCAGCGGCGGGTACGAATTACTGAACAGTCGCACCATGCCGTCGGTGAACGACACCACCCGGCCATGATCGGATTCGCGCCAGTCCGCATAGCGCTTCAACATATGACTGTGACCGATATCATCGCCGGCCCGTTGCGCATCGATCACCACGTCAGCCAGCGCCGCCACGTCGCGCAATCCCAGGTTGAATCCCTGGCCGGCGATCGGATGCAAGGTGTGTACGGCGTTACCGATCAGCGCCAGCCGCGTCGCCACGGATTGCTCGGCGCGCAGCAGCTGCAAGGGATAGGCGTGGCGGGTGCCGGCCTTCACAAAACGTCCAACCCGATAGCCGAAACGCTCCTGCAGGCGGGCCAGGAATGCCGCCTCATCCAGCGCCATGATCTCATCCGCCTGGTCGGACAACACCGTCCATACCAGCGCGCAATGATTGTCGCGCAACGGCAGCAGCGCCATCGGACCGGTATCGGTGAAACGTTCATAGGCAACGTTCCGGTGCGGGCGTTCCGGTGTCACGTTGGCGATGATGGCGGTCTGGCCGTAGTCGCGTTGTTCGGTGCCGATTTGCAGCTGCGTCCGCACCGATGAATTCACACCGTCAGCCGCCACCAGCAGCGCGGTGCGGTGCGTGCGCGGTTGCCCGTCGACTTCCAGCCGCGCTTCGATGGCTGCTGCGTCAGCATGAAAATCCAGCAGCCTGGCCGGCGCCAGCCGCACCACATCGGGCAACTGGTTGAGGCGTTCGATCAGGGCATTGCCCAGCACTCGCGCGCTGACCACATAGCCGAGCGCCGACACGCCTTCCTCTTCGCGGTGCAGGCGCGTAAAGCCGAAGTGGCCGCGATCGGATACATGAATGGTATGAATCGGCGATACCCTGTCGGCAAGCGCATCCCACAGGCCCATGCCGGCGAAGATGCGTTGCGAGCCCTGCGCCAGCGCAATGCTGCGGTCATCGTAATTCGGCTGCCGGTCGACTGCGAAAGGCTGCGCCTCGACCAACGCGATGCGCAGACCGCTGCGTCCCAGCGCACAGGCGAGACTGGCGCCGACCAGGCCGCCACCCACAATCAGTATGTCCGAGTCGCGCGGCATCCGGGTCAGGCCATCAAAGCTTCTATTTCGTCGACCGTCTTCGGCACATGCTTGCTCAGCACATCATGGCCGTCACGGGTCACCAGCACATCGTCTTCGATGCGCACGCCGATATTCCACCACTTGCGCGGCACGCCCTTGCCGCCGGCGGCGATGTACAGACCCGGCTCGACGGTAAGCACCATGCCGGATTCGAGCACCCGCCATTCCTCGCCCACCTTGTAGTCGCCGACATCATGCACATCCATGCCCAGCCAGTGACCGGTGCGATGCATGTAGAAGCGCCGGTACGACTGCTCCTTGATGAGCGCCGCGGTACGTCCTTTCAGCAGGCCCAGCTTCACCAGGCCTTTGGTCAGTATTTTCACCGCGGCTTCATGCGGGGCGTTCCAGCTGTTGCCGGGATAGACTTCCTCTATCGCCGCCAGTTGCGACTCCAGCACCAGCTCATAGATCGACCGCTGGGCATCGCTGAAGCGCCCGTTGACCGGGAAACAGCGGGTGATATCGGAGGCGTAGTATTCATGCTCGACACCGGCATCGATCAGCACCAGTTCACCGTCATTCAACGGCGCGTTATTTTCGGTGTAGTGCAGGATGCAGGCATTCTCGCCACCCCCGACAATCGAGGGATAGGCCGGCTCGCCGCCGGCCCTGCGAAATTCGTGCAGGTATTCGGCTTCCAGCTCGTATTCCATCATGCCCGGCTGACAGACCTGCATGGCGCGGCAGTGCGCGCGCGCGGCGATATTGGCAGCCTGGCGCATCACCTGGATTTCAGCGCGGCTCTTGTAAAGGCGCATGTCGTGTACGAAATGTGCCAGCGACACGATTTCATCCGGCGCGTGTTTGCCGGCGCGCGACTGGCTGCGAAGTTCGCTGACCCAGCCGATTACGCGCTTGTCGAAAACCGGCGCCGCGCCCATGTTGTAGAACACCCGCTCGCGGCTTTCCAGCAGGCCCGGCAGAATCTCATCGATATCGCCGATCGGAAAAGCATCATCGGCTCCGAAGTCCTGCACCGCGCCATCGGGTCCGGCGCGGCGCCCGTTCCAGATTTCCATGTCCATATCGCGGTCGCGACAGAACAGCAGGTATTCTCCGTGCGGTCGGCCCGGCACCAGCACCGCCACCGCTTCCGGTTCGGCAAAGCCGGTCAGATAAAAAAAGTCGCTGTCGGGACGAAACGGATACACGACGTCACGATTACGCGGTTGCTCCGGATTGGTCGGCAGGATGGCGATAGAGTCGGGGCCCATCATGCGCATCAGCTGTTTGCGACGGCGTGCGAATTCTTTCTGGTTCATAATTTCACTGCAGGGTTGGCGCGGTGCTGGGCGGCTGTAATTCCTCGTAGGCATACAGCACCGCAATGCGGACATATTCCACCACTTCCTCGAAGGCGACGCTCTCTTCCTCGCTGGAGTCGCCCGGTTCGAACTCCACGCGCGCAATGTGCGTGAGATCATCGAGCAGTTCGCGCAGCTCGTCGGATACATTATCCATCTCGGCCAGACCGCCGATCGCCAGTCCGGAAAGAAATCCGGAACACCAGCGTCCGAGGGATTCGGTACGTCCAGCCAGTGGCTCGTCGTCCTCTGGCAACAGCAGCTCGAAATCCAGATCGGTACTGTTCAGCTGCACCAGCGACTGCTCATACAGCTCCTGCAGGGTCTTGAATGCGCGGTTATGAGCCGCGTCGCGAGGATCGAAATTTTCGAAATACTCCTGCACCCACAGCTTGGGATCGCCGAAACCGGCCGCGCAGATCAACCCGCACAGCAGGCCATGGCAGTCGGAGGCATCCGTAGCGGGCGCCACCGGCTCCAGCACCCGCATCAGGTCGTCATACTCAAGGCTTTGATTTTGTGACATTGTGGAAGTATCGCACATCCGCAGCCGGACGCCGACATTGACGCAATTTTGACCCTTCTCTATAGTGTCGCAATGCCTAAACCCACACCGCAATCCGTAACCGAACTGGAACTTCGCAAGCTGGAAGTCCGGCTCGATGAGCTGATCAGGACTGTTGAACGCCTGAAGGAAGAAAACCGTTCGCTGCGCACTCAGCAGGAGACCCTGGTCTCGGAGCGTGCCGGCCTGATCGAAAAAAGCGAGCTGGCGCGCAATCGAGTGGAAGCGATGATCGGCAGGCTGAAAGCCATGGAGCAGAATGCATGACCGGCAAAGTCAGTCCGATGCGGATTCAGATCCTCGACAAGGAATACCTGGTCAATTGCCCGGATGAAGAGCGCGAGGCGCTGTTTAGCTCGGCGGAATTCCTGAGCGGTAAAATGAAGGAAATCCGCGACTCCGGCAAGGTCGTGGGCGCCGATCGCATCGCCGTGATGGCGGCCCTGAACATGGCGCACGAATTGCTCGAGCAGCGCGGCAGCCGCGATGATCAGCATCATGATGTCAGCCAGCGCATCCGTCTCCTGCAGGACAAGATCGACGTCGCCCTGAACAACGGCAAACAACTCGAACTCTAGGAGTCTGTCGAAATCCAACAGACGCCTAGGTCCTTTCCCGGTGTTGCATTACGCGCTGACGCGTTATACTAACTCTGCGCCTTCTGCGGTGCTCGTTAGCGGTTAAGATCTCCTTGAGCCTAATTATTGTCCCAGGGAATCGGTCGGACAGGCCCGTGTGCATGTCCGCCACGTGTGGAAAGCCTTACGGCCTGACGCTGATTCCCACCTGAACCTCCGGTTCAAGGGCAATGCTGCGACGGTATTCGCGGAAGGTGCCTTTTATTGCCTGGCATCCGCAGACCATGACGAGTCGTTCCGATAATCGCAAACAACTGCGGGCACGTCGCCGCGCTCTGTCACCCCGGGAACATCAACAGCGTTCGCGTGCACTGTGCCGGCAACTCATCAATCATCCGTTGTTCCGCACCAGCAAACGCATCGCCGTGTATCTGCCCAACGATGGCGAAGTGGATACGCGACCTCTGATCGAACGCGCCTGGGGCATGCACAAGGAACTCTATCTTCCAGTGCTGGTGCCCTACCGGGAGAACCGTCTCTGGTTTACCCGCTATACACCTGACACGCAGCTGGTGAACAATCGCTTCGGCATTCCGGAACCGGAGTTCGTGCACCGGAAACGCATCCGCACCCATGCACTGGACCTGGTGCTCACACCACTGGTTGGCTTCGACGCACAGGGCAATCGCCTTGGCATGGGCGGTGGCTTCTACGATCGTAGTCTCGCGTTTTTGCGGCGCCGACAACATTGGCACAAACCGCGCCTGGTCGGACTGGCTTATGATTTTCAGCAACTACCGGAGCTGGCGGCGGCGGCCTGGGATGTACCGCTGAGCGCGGTAGTCACCGACGCCCACTGGCACCGCTTCGAGGAACGACAAAAATGAATTACTGGCTGATGAAATCCGAACCCGATGTATTCGGAATCGAGCACCTGAAAAAGATGCCGAAGCAAACCGAGCACTGGGACGGAGTGCGAAATTATCAGGCGCGCAACATGATGCGCGACGACATGAAAAAGGGTGACCTGGTATTTTTCTATCATTCCAACACCGAACAGCCCGGCGTGGTCGGAATCATGAAAGTGGTGCGCGAAGCCTATCCGGATTACACCGCCTTCGACCCCGAGTCGAAGTACTACGATCCGAAGAGCGACCCGGACAAACCGCGCTGGTTCATGGTCGATGTGAAATACCAGCGGCATACCCGGCGCAATATCACCCTCGCCGAACTGAAGCAGTATCCGGAGCTGGAGGACTGCCCGCTGGTCCGCAAGGGCAACCGCCTGTCGATCATGCCGCTGAACAAACAGCAGTGGGATTTCATTCTGGACCTGGAAAATACGGATTAAGGAACGCTCGCGCCGTCACGCGGCGCCGGATGCTCAGCCGTTACCGAGAAACAGCGAATAGGCGGGATTGCTGATTTCCTCGAAGTACGTGTAGCCCAGTTCATCGAGGAATGCCTGGAAGCGTTTCCGGTCGCCGGGCGCCACCTGAATACCAACCAGTACCCGGCCATAAGCGGCGCCGTGGTTGCGGTAGTGGAACAGGCTGATATTCCAGCGCTTGCCCATGCTGGACAAAAATTTCAGCAGCGCGCCCGGCCGTTCCGGAAATTCAAACCGGTAGAGTATTTCATCGTCCACGTCACGCGCACGGCCACCGACCATGAAGCGGATGTGCGTCTTGGCCATTTCGTTGTCGGTCATATCCACGACCGGATAATTGTCGCCGCGCAGGCTTTCCAGCAGATCGAGTCGCTCCTGTTCGCCATCGCAGAGCTGCACGCCGGCAAACACATGCGCGGCGCCGGTATCGGCATAGCGGTAGTTGAATTCGGTGATGCCGCGCTTGCCGAGGGCGCGACAGAATTTCAGGAAGCTGCCCGGGCGCTCCGGGATAGTCACTGCCAGCAGGGCCTCGCGGCGTTCACCGATTTCGGCACGCTCAGCAACATGACGCAGACGATCAAAGTTAATATTGGCGCCGCTGTTGATGGCGATCATATGCATGCCGGAGATACCGCGCTGCTCGACATATTTCTTGATTCCCGCCACCGCCAGAGCGCCAGCCGGCTCCACCATGGCGCGGGTATCATCGAATATATCCTTGGTCGCGGCACAGATCTCATCGGTGCTGACCAGCACCACTTCATCGACATACTTGCGCGCCAGGCGGTAAGGTTCCCGGCCAGCCTGACGCACCGCCACGCCGTCGGCGAATATACCGACCTGATCCAGCAGCACCCGGCGTTTCAGGCGCAGCGCTTCATACATGCTGGGAGCATCCTCCGGCTCCACGCCGATCACCCGCACGTCCGGCCGGAGCGCCTTGATATAAGCGGCAATGCCGGCTATCAGCCCGCCCCCGCCGACCGGCACGAATACCGCGTGCAGATCCTCACGGTGCTGCTGCAGCAACTCCATGGCGATGGTGCCCTGACCGGCGATCACCAGCGGATCGTCATAGGGATGAATAAAGACCAGTCCACGCTGTTCGGCCAGCCCGAGCGCATGCGCATAAGCCTCGTCATAGGTATCGCCATGCAATATGGTTTTGCCGCCCAGCGCCTGCACGGCCTTGATCTTGATGGCCGGGGTGGTGAGTGGCATCACGATCAGCGCCTTGATATTGCGGTGTTTCGCGGCCAGCGCCACACCCTGCGCATGATTGCCCGCCGAGGCCGCAATGACGCCTTTCGCGCAAGCGGCGTCATCGAGGCTGGCGATCTTGTTGTAGGCGCCGCGCAGCTTGAAAGAAAACACTGACTGCAGGTCTTCGCGTTTCAGCCACACCGTGTTACCGATGCGCCGGGACAGATTGGGTGCCGCGTCCAGCGGCGTTTTCACCGCCACGTCATACACGCGCGAGGTCAGAATCATTTTCAGATAATCAACAGGCATGCGGCATCATACCTGTTTTGTCAGGGTATCCGTCAATGCACAGCCGGACAGAGCATGCAACGGCAGTGACTCCGCCCCGCATCGAACGTATTATTCACTTATCAACCCAGGGGAGAACAACGGATGAATCCGGACGAGCTTAAAAAACAGGTCGCACAGGCTGCCATCGACTATATAGAAACCGGCACCATCGTCGGTGTCGGTACTGGCTCGACTGCCAACTATTTCATCGATGCACTGGCCGGCGTCAAGAGCAGGATCGATGGCACCGTGGCCAGTTCAGTAGCCAGCGCCGAACGGCTGAAGAGCCACGGCATTCGCGTGCTCGACCTCAACGAGGCCGGTGAACTTTCGGTGTATGTCGACGGCGCCGACGAAACCAATGACTATCTGCAGCTGATCAAGGGCGGCGGCGGCGCGCTCACCCGCGAGAAAATCGTCGCCGGCGCCAGCCGCAAATTCATCTGTATCTGCGATGAAAGCAAGCTGGTCAAAGTGCTGGGCGCCTTTCCGCTACCCATCGAAGTCATTCCCATGGCACGCAGTTTCGTGGCGCGTGAACTGGTGAAAATGGGTGCTCAGCCGGAATTGCGTCAGGGCTTCACCACCGACAACGGCAACATCATCCTCGACGTCAAGGCGCTGGAAATCATGGAACCGTGCAAGGTCGAATCGGAACTGAACAACATTCCGGGCGTGGTAACGGTGGGCTTGTTTGCCAATCGGCCGGCTGATGTGTTGCTGCTGGGCACCGCGCGCGGTGTTGAGACCCGGACTGCCGGTTAATCCGCCGCCAACGCCCCTATACCGGCACCTCGACAAAAGCTTCCAGATCCTGACGGGCCTGTAGCTGCCCGGTCACAGGGGCGCCCATTTTCGGCAGCTTGAGAATCTGCACGCCGGCATCGGTGCTGTCCAGCGGCAGGAAGCCGCGCCGCAGAAACATCTGCAGGGCGACCTGCGCTTGCGGGTTGCAACGCGCGAAAATATCCACGCGCGGATGCAGGTGCGCCAGCAGCGCATTGTGCATGCGACTGCCTTCACCCTGCCCCCTGAACTCGGGCAACAGGGCGATCTGCCAGATTTCATTGCCGGCATTGCGCGCAATCGCGCTGTTGATCAGGCAGCCTGCCAGCTTGCCGTCCTTCTCCCACACCAGCAGTTGCGCGGCAACATCCTGATCCAGGCGCCGGCCCTTCTTGCGCATGCTGTTCAGATTCTTGCGCAGCGTCGAACGTGCCGGCTCCGCAGCGAAGCGGGGATCGTCGATCAGCAGGTCATACAGGTTATCAATGTCTTGTGATGTAGCTGAACGAAACACGTTTACGACCCTCTTATGATGATCCGCAGATTACAATAAAACCCGCTCGATGCCACCGGCTTTGGCGGTGTCGATAAAGCGCTGTTGCCAGCGCTCGCCGAGCAGGCCGTTGGCCAGTTCCACGACGATATAGTCGGTCTTCAGGCCGGTATCTTCTTCATAGCGCGACAGCCCCTGCTGGCAGGCCGGGCAGGACGTCAGTATCTTCACCTCGTCATTCCTGGCTTCGTCGGCAGCGATGAAGTCCTGCACGCCTTTCTGCAACTCTTCCTGTTTGCGGAAGCGGATCTGGGTCGAGATATCCGGACGCGATACCGCCATGGTACCGGCCTCGCCACAGCAACGATCCGACAGGCGCACCTCGGAACCGCCCATCAGGCTGTTCGCGACCTGCATCGGCGCATAGGTTTTCATCGGCGTATGGCAGGGGTCGTGATACAGATATTGTTTGCCCTCGACACCTTCGAGTTTCACGCCTTTTTCCATCAGGTATTCATGAATGTCCAGCAGCCGGCAACCGGGGAAGATTTCCTCGAAGCGGTATTGCTGCAACTGGTCCATGCAGGTCCCGCAGGACACGATCACCGTTTTGATGTCCATGTAATTGAGGGTATTGGCCACGCGATGGAACAGCACGCGATTGTCGGTACTGATGCGCTTGCCCTTCTCTTCCTGACCGGCAGCGGTTTGTGGATAGCCGCAGCACAGGTAGCCCGGCGGCAGCACCGTCCGGGCGCCGACGTCATAAAGCATCGCCAGGGTCGCCAGACCGACTTCGCTGAACAGGCGTTCAGAACCGCAGCCGGGAAAATAGAACACCGCGTCCGAGTCGTCGTTGACTTTGGCGGGATCGCGCAGGATCGGCACCACCTTGTCATCCTCGGCACCGAGCATGGCGCGCATGGTCTGGGTCGGCAGGCCGCCGGGCATCGGCTTTTTCATGAAGTGCACGACCTGCTCGGTCAGCGGCGTGCTACCGGTGGTCGCAGCAGGCAGGCGTTTGCTGCTGCGGTTGGCGAGCTTCCCGACCATACGGTGCGCCAGGCGCTGTCCCATGTAGCCCCATTCGATCATCGCCTTGCGCATCAGCTTGATGCTGGTCGGATCGGTGATATTGAGGAACGTCATCGCCATCCAGCTGGCAGGGTTGAAGCGCTTCTTGCCCTGCTGGCGCAGGATGCTGCGCATCTTGATCGAGACATCGCCGAAATCGATGTTCACCGGACAGGGACTCAGGCACTTGTGGCAGATGGTGCAGTGATCGGCCACGTCATTCATCTCCGCGAAATGCCGGGTCGAGATTCCGCGCCGGGTCTGCTCTTCGTACAGGAACGCTTCGATGACCACGCCGGTGGCCAGAATCTTGTTGCGCGGCGAATACAGAAGGTTGGCGCGCGGGATGTGCGTGTTGCACACCGGCTTGCACTTGCCGCAGCGCAGGCAATTGCGGATATCGTCATTGAGTGACCCAAGTTCACTGGCTTCCAGCAACAGCGCTTCCTGCTGCACCAGGCGCAGTGATGGCGTATAGGCGTTGTCGAGTCCCGAACCTGCCAGCAGCTTGCCGCGGTTGAACAGGCCCTGCGGATCGATTTTGTCCTTGTAGATTCTGAACGCCTCGACGGCCTCCGGCTCCAGGTAACGGATCTTGGTCAGACCGATGCCGTGTTCACCGGAGATCACGCCGTTCAGCGCTTTCGCCAGCACCATCACCCGATCGACGATACGCTCGGCTTCATGCAACATGATGTAGTCATTGGAGTTGACTGGAATATTGGTGTGCACATTACCATCCCCGGCGTGCATGTGAGTTGCCACAAACAGCCGGCCGGAACGGATCTTTGCGTGAATCCCGTCCAGATTGGTGCACACCGGTTCCAGCTCGCGGCCACCGAAGATTTCTTTCAGCGGACGTTCGACCTCGCGACGATAGGAGATGCGCAGATCTCGACGCAGCAGCAGGTTGATCACCTTGTCGTCCGGTCTGAGTGCGGCGCGCGCACGGTCGTCAAACAGATGTTCGCATTCCGCAGCCGGGGCCTCGAAGTGTTCCAGCAGACCGCGCCAGCGTTCGGCTACCTGTTGTACGTGTTCGAGCGCGGCCTGTTGTTTACCGGCCAGGATGTCGCGGTTCTCGCTGCTGCTCAAATAATCTTCGTGCGGTTTCAATTCCGGCAGGCTGCCGCCCAGGTAATCACGCACCGCCTCGATCATGCCCAGCTTGTTGCGGATCGAGTATTCGATATTGATGCGCTCGATACCTTCGTTGTAGTCCGAAAGTCGATCCAGCGGGATCACCACGTCTTCGTTGATCTTGAACGCGTTGGTGTGCGCGGCGATAGCGGCAGTGCGGGCGCGGTCCAGCCAGAACTGGCGGCGCGCTTCCGGACTGGTGGCGATAAAGCCTTCGCCGCCGCGCTTGTTGGCAAGCTGCACCACTGCCGAGGCGGCTTCGGCCACTTCGTCTTCGCGGTCACTGGCGATGTCCAGCACCAGCACCATTTTCGGCAGTTCGCGACGCGGCGCCTTGGTGCTGTACTTCACCGCCCGCACATAGCGTTCATCCATATGCTCCAGACCCGACATCACCACCCCGCTGTGCCGGTCGAGATAATCCTTGGTCTCGACGATCGCCGGCACCGCCTGCGACACATCGTGACCGAAGAATTCCAGGCACACCGTGCGCATGAACTGCGGCATCCGGTGCAGCACGAATACCGCCGAGGTAATGAGTCCGTCACAGCCTTCTTTCTGAATGCCGGGCAGGCCGCCGAGGAATTTGTCGGTAACGTCCTTGCCGAGTCCTTCCTTGCGCAGCGAGCGACCGGGCATTTCCAGAAATTCCGGCGCGCCGCGCGGCGTGCTGCCATCCGTTTCGAAACGGCTGATGCGGAAGCGCACGGTTTCCTGCTCATGGATCTTGCCGAGGTTGTGATCGAGGCGTTCCACTTCCATCCAGTGGCCGTCCGGTGTCACCAGCCGCCACGACAGCAGGTTGTCGAGCGTGGTGCCCCAGAGCACGGCTTTCTTGCCGCCGGCGTTCATGGCGACGTTGCCGCCGATGGTGGAGGCATCCTGCGAAGTCGGGTCGACGGCGAACACAAAACCCGCGGCCTCGGCGCTTTCCGATACCCGCCGCGTCACCACGCCGGCTTCGGCGCGGATGGTCGGCACCTCATGATCGACACCGTCGATGCGGCTGTTGCGAACCGGACCCAGACCTTCGAGTTTTTCCGTATTGATGACGGCAGTGTCACCATGCAGCGGCACTGCGCCACCGGTGTAACCGGTGCCACCGCCGCGCGGAATAATAATCAGGCCGAGATCCCGGCACGCCTGCACCACTTCCAGCACTTCCTGCTCGGTATCCGGACTGATCACCACGAACGGCAGTTCGACACGCCAGTCAGTGGCATCGGTGGCATGCGACACCCGCGCCAGTCCGCCGAAATCCACATTATCCTTGCGGGTCACGCGCGTCAGACGCCTGCGCACCCGGGCACGCAGGTCGCGGGCATGCGGGAACCAGGCTTCGAACCGATTGACCGATTCACGCGTGCGCTCGATCAGTTGCAGCGCATCGGCATTGCCGTTGGCGCGCGCCACCACCTGGTCGAGCCGGTGATGCAGCGCATGAGTCAGTGATTCAAAACGCTTGCGGTTCTCCAGCAGATCTTCCTGGATGTAAGGGTTGCGCGTCACCACCCACAAATCACCAAGCACTTCGAACAGCATGCGCGCGGAACGCCCGGTGCGCCGTTCCGAACGCAGCCGCTCTATCACCTGCCAGGTTTCTTCGCCGAGAAAACGCAATACGATTTCCCGGTCGGAAAAAGACGTGTAGTTATAGGGGATTTCGCGAATGCGGTGCGGCATGCTGAAGGTGCTCTGAGTGCAAAGCGCTATTCTAACATCATCGTCAAGCCCGTCATTGCGAGCTTACCCATCTGTCATTACGGGTAACTTACACACGCGCAAAAAAAAACGGGGCCCGAAGGCCCCGTTCAGACTTCTGTTCGAAAAAATCCGATTAGAAGTTGTGACGCATGCCGATGGAGGTCAGGTCGACTTCACCAGCGTCTTCAAAGTCCTGCTGTGCATGCGTGATGTACGCCATGGTGCGCTTGCTGAAGCTGTGCTTGGCACCGATACGCCAGGTGGTGTAATCATCAGCCGCGGTCAGACTATCTGACTCATCGCCTACGCCATAATCCAGGCTGATCAGATTATTACCCATGGTGTAGGAAGCGCCGATGTTCCAGATGTCGAGGCCATCACCGTCATCCACGGCACCACCCGATCGCGTGGTGATCAGGCCACCGTCAGCTTCATACATCGCCCAAAGTGCAGCGCCGCCGAAAGTGCCCTTGGCACCGATCTGCCATGCATCGTCATCACCGCCGCTATCGGTGGTAATGTAGGAGGCGAAAGCATAAACCGGACCGCCGGCGTAGGTCAGACCAACGCTGTAGGGATCGTCATCTTCACCGTCAGTCTCGTCGTTGTCGAGCGTATAGGTACCATTGAAATTAATGCCACCGAAGGACGGGGAGTCATAACGCACTGTGTTGGTGGCACGACCCTGGCCTTCTTCACCCTTGCCCCGGTGCAGGATGGACTGCAGGCCAACATTACGCGCCTGGTTGCGGGTGCGATAGAAAGGATCAAGCGCAGCAGCAGCTGACTTGTAGGAGGTCGACATGGTGCCGAAAAGCAGCTGACCCCAGCTGTCGCCTTTCAAACCGATCCACTGGTCACGACCGGTGAAGCTGCTGGACTCGGAGACGTCTGTCTGCCATTCCAGTTTGAAAATGGCCTGCATGCCATTGCCCAGATCTTCTGAACCTTTCACGCCGATTGCGGAAGTGTTGGAACCCATGTTGATGTCATCGCCGCCGCCATCTACATCGATGGCATCGATGGATACGTCGATCTGACCGTAAAGTTTAACGTCGGCATTGGCCATGCCCATTCCGCCGGCCAGTACCATACCCATTGCTGTCGCAATCAGTTTTTTGTTCATGTGAGGGAGACTCCTTTGTTTTGCCTTACTTAGGGTGTTAAGTAATTTTGCTAAGCGGTTAAGAACACTTAGCTTAGTACATGAATTATCGGTAGTGCAACAATTATTTTCAAAAAAACCACAAATGTTCTTTATCGTGTCTTTTTTGCAACAGTGTACTAAACAAGCTTTGAATGCTGCGACCGGGGGCTCTGGATCTTTAGATCATTTTCAGCTGGTTAAGAGAATGTTGTAATCCATATGCATAGGATACGCATCTGGAGGGCGAATCGCAGAATCAAAAATGGATTTAACGGGTAATCAAGTCGTTGTTGTTTTTTTGACGCAAACAAAAACCCGCCTGAGGCGGGTTTCTGTTTTATGGCTGGGGGACCAGGATTATTCGCCGCTGCGCGGCTCACCCCTGCGGGGCCGGCTGCGCCGTTCAAACGCGCAAGGCGCGTTTGTCGAACCCGAGGTTCTCATCCCAGTCCCCCTAAAACAAAAACCCGCCTGAGGCGGGTTTCTGTTTTATGGCTGGGGGACTAGGATTCGAACCTAGGTTGGCGGAGTCAGAGTCCGCAGTCCTGCCGCTAGACGATCCCCCAAATGCGGATCACAAGAATAGCGCCTCGGCCCCGACAAGCAAATGCTTTCCCGCCCCGCAGGGCGGAAAGGATCAGCGCTTGCTGAACTGGGTGGCGCGGCGGGCCTTGCGCAGACCGACCTTCTTACGCTCCACTTCACGAGCATCACGTGTCACGAACCCGGCGCGACGCAGCGGACTGCGCAGCTCTTCGCTGTGTTTGATGATGGCGCGTGTAATACCGTGGCGGATGGCGCCGGCCTGGCCGGTGGTGCCACCGCCCTTGACCGTGCAGTTGACATCGAACTGGTTGCCCAGCTCGACGGCTTCCAGCGCCTGGCGAACAATCATGCGGGCCGTAGGACGTCCGAAGTACTGGTCCAGCGGGCGGGCGTTGACGGTAACTTCACCGCTGCCTTTCTTGAGGAAGACGCGCGCGGTTGAACTCTTGCGGCGGCCAGTAGCGTAGTAGGTTTCACTCATTATCTATGATGCCTCAAAATTCTAGAAGTCCAGCGCCTTCGGCTGCTGTGCACTGTGCTGATGCTCAGGACCCGCGAACATCTTCAGCTTGCGATACATGGAACGGCCCAGCGGGTTTTTCGGAAGCATGCCCTTGACGGCCAGTTCGAGCACCCGGCCGGGCGCCTTCTTCTGCAGCTTTTCAAAGCTGATGGACTTCATGTTGCCGATGTAGCCGGTGTGATGGTAATACATTTTGTCGCTGGCCTTTCGACCGGTGACGCGAATCTTGTCGACATTCACGACCACAATATAGTCGCCCGTGTCCACGTGCGGCGTATATTCCGGTTTGTGTTTGCCGCGCAGACGCAAAGCGATTTCGCTTGCGAGGCGTCCGAGTGTTTTGTCAGCGGCGTCGACGAGGAACCAGTCGCGCCTGACCTCATGCGCCTTGGCACTGAAGGTTTTCATTGGAATTTGCTCCGAAATCCGGGTCCAGCTTCAAAAGAGCGGGAATAGTACAGAAACGCCTCGAAGGATTCAACCGCAGCGGCAACCGGATGTACAACATCAGACATTTAGCCGCCACTCCACGCCCGGGGCAAAAAAAAAGCGCGGCTGGAGGAGCCGCGCTTAATAACCACCAAAGGAGGATTGGAGGAGACCGACCGGGCAGTTATTGAGGGGGGCTGCCCGATCAGTACATAAGTATTTTATAATATTCTTTAGTGAAGTCAACTCTGGGACAGAATTTTTTTTGGCGGCTGTATGAGATTGCCGCGCTTCGCCCGCAATGACAGAAAGCGGAACCCCGTCATTGCGAGGAGCGTAGCGACGCGGCAATCTTTAACCGATTGATTATATTCATGAGATTGCCGCGCTTCGCCCGTAGAACCCCTTCGGGCTTCATTACGGGTACCTCACCCTTCGGGTCAAGGTATCTGAAGGCGCTCAACCACACGCCCGTTCAGCAGATGCTCCTGAATAATTTCCTCGATATCTTCCTTATCGATGTAGCTATACCAGGTGGCTTCCGGGTATACGACCAGCACCGGCCCCTCCTGACAGCGATCCATGCAGCCCGCGGTATTGATGCGCACCTTGCCCGGTCCGGCCAGACCCAGTTCCTTGCTGCGCTGTTTGGCATAATCGCGCATTGCCAGGGCATCGAAACGCTGGCAGCAGGCCGAGCCGTCCTCGCGCTGATTGGTGCAAAAGAAAACGTGATATTTGTAAAAAGCCATGCAGGCAAGATACCGTATCGTCCCGGACATTAACACCAGCGCACCTCACGCCCCACAGAATCGGTATCTCCAGTCTATGAATGATCTCTCCGCCACCGATCGTTGCGTGAAATGCGGGCTGTGCCTGCCGCACTGTCCGACCTTCACGCTGACCGGCAATGAAGCCGACTCGCCACGCGGGCGCCTCAGCCTGATGCAGGTGCTCGACCAGAACCACACCGAATGGTCACCCGGACTCTTCCAGCATCTCGACCGCTGCCTGCAATGTCAGGCCTGCGAGGCCATGTGTCCGTCAAAAGTCCCGTTCGGACAACTGATGGACAGCGCGCGGGCACGACTGGAACCGCGGCGCAGCCGCAATGCGAAGTTGCTGCGTCGCGCGGCGCTGCGGCTGGTCGCCTCACCGCACTGGAGTCGCGGTTTTGCCGCGCTGGTCGCCGGCTACCGCTATTCGGGAATGCACTGGCTGGTCGGCAGGCTGCCGGTCCTGCCCGCCCGATTGCAGCGCGCCGACCGCCTGTTGCCTGCTGCGCCACCGGCCGCCGCGAAACCTGCGACGGGACACACCACTGCCGTGCGCGGTTCCGTACAGCTATTCAAAGGCTGCATGAGCAGCGCGCTGGACCCGCAGACCCTGAAGGCCGCAGAACGGCTGCTGGAACGGCTGGGCTATCGAGTGGACAGTGTCGAAGGGCAGCGCTGTTGCGGCGCCCTGCATCAACACAATGGCGACCCCGCCGGCGCCGCGCGTCTGGCCAGCGCCAATGTGTCGGCCTTTGCCGATGACCGGTCGCCGCCGGTGCTGGCGACGGCGAGCGCCTGCAGCGCACAACTGCGTCAGTACGGGGCGCTGTATCCGCATGCCGAATCGTTCAGTGCGCGCGTCGGGGATATTCTGCATTTCCTTGCCGCGCAGGACCCGGGCGCGCTGGCGTTTCAGGCTCCGGGTGAACCGGTAGCCGTGCACGTTCCCTGCAGTCATCGCAATGCGCTCCGGCAGGAGCAGGATATTTTCGATGTGTTGAAGTGGATTCCTGATATCGAACTGCTGCCGCTGGCGCGCGGCGCGGGCTGTTGCGGCGCCGCGGGCAGCTACATGCTGGATCAGCCGGAACTGTCGGACCAGTTACAGGAACAGGCGGTCGAACGCATTGCCGCCAGCGGTGCGCGGCTGCTGGTCACCAGCAATATCGGTTGCGCACTGCAACTGCAGGCCGGCCTTAAACGGCGCGGCCTGGCGGTGGAGGTAATGCATCCGGTGGTGTTGCTGGAGCGTTGCCTGGCTTCGGCGCCGGACTGACGCCATCGGCTAACGCAGGCGCGCAATCGCGCGGTGGCCGATATCTCGCCGGTAGTAGACATCCTGCCAGCTGATCTTTTCTAGCGCCGCATAGGCGCGTCGCTGAGCGTCCGCGATATCCGCACCAAGTGCGCACACACACAGCACCCGTCCGCCGCTGGTTTCCACGCCACCGTCACGCTGACGGGTGCCGGCATGGAAGACCTTGACGCCCTCCTCCTGCACGGCATCCAGGCCAGCGATCAGATCGCCTTTCCGGTAGCTGTCCGGATAGCCACCGGCGGCCATCACCACACCGAGACTGCTGCGCTCGTCCCAGTCCGCCTGCACGCGATCCAGGCGTTTATCCAGCGCCGCCTCGCACAGGTCCACCAGGTCGGATTTGAGACGTAACATGATGGGCTGGGTTTCGGGATCACCGAAGCGCACGTTGTATTCGAGCACTTTGGGCGTGCCATCGGCGCCGATCATGATGCCGGCGTAGAGGAAGCCGCAATAAGGCCGGCCATCGGCAGTCATGCCGCGCACCGTCGGCCAGATCACCTCGTCCATGATGCGCTGGTGCATCGCCGCATCGACGACCGGGGCCGGTGAGTAAGCGCCCATGCCGCCGGTGTTGGGGCCGCTGTCGCCGTCGTCGCGGGCCTTATGATCCTGCGAGGTCGCCAGCGGCAAGACGTGTTCGCCATCGACCATGACGATGAAACTGGCTTCCTCGCCGCGCAGAAACTCTTCGATCACCACCCGGTGACCGGCGTCCCCGAAGGCATTGCCGGCCAGCATGTCGCGGCAGGCGGCAATCGCCTGGTCTTCGGTTTCGGCCAGAATCACGCCCTTGCCGGCCGCCAGTCCGTCGGCCTTGACGACGATCGGCGCGCCCTGCTGGCGGATATAGGCGATGGCGGCGTCGAGGTCGGTGAAGTTGCCGTAAGCGGCGGTGGGAATCCGGTGGCGCGCCAGGAAAT
The DNA here is from genome assembly GCA_024636585.1 of Thiogranum sp. Classification (GTDB taxonomy): domain Bacteria; phylum Pseudomonadota; class Gammaproteobacteria; order DSM-19610; family DSM-19610; genus Thiogranum. The sequence continues at coordinate 23,587 of JAGXGS010000040.1, forward strand.
CCTTGGTGAAGGCCTTGGAACCCTCCAGCTCGGCAGCCGCGGCGCTGGGCCCGAAGATGCGCAGGCCGGCGGCCTGGAAACGATCGACCACACCGGCCACCAGCGGCACTTCAGGCCCGACGATGGTGAGCGCGATGGCCTGGCGTTGTGCGAAGTCGACCAGCGCATCGAGGTCCTCGACAGCGATCGCAACGTTTTCCACTTTCGGCTCAGCGGCGCTGCCGGCATTGCCGGGCGCCACGAACACCCGTTGCACGCGCGGCGACTGCGCGGCTTTCCACGCCAGTGCGTGCTCGCGTCCGCCGCCGCCTATGATCAGTATGTTCAATGCCGGAAATGCCGCATGCCGGTGAACACCATGGCGATTTTATGTTCGTCCGCGGCGGCGATGGTTTCGTCGTCGCGCATGGAACCACCCGGCTGAATTACCGCGCTGATACCGGCCTGCGCGGCCTGGTCGATGCCGTCCCGGAACGGAAAGAATGCATCCGACGCCATTACCGAGCCTTTGACCTCGAGACCGGCGTGCCCGGCTTTGATGCCGGCGATCCGGGCACTGTTGACGCGACTCATCTGGCCGGCGCCGACTCCGATGGTCATGCTGTCACGGGCATAGACGATGGCGTTGGATTTTACGAATTTGCTGACCTGCCAGGCAAACAGCAGGTCGCGCATCTGCGCTTCGCTGGGCGCCACCTGCGTCACCACTCGGGTTTCGCTGAATAGCGCCAGATCGGCGTCCTGCACCAGCAGGCCACCGTTGATACGTTTGAAGTCGAGGCGCGGCGCCGGCATCGCGGGCCAGGCGCCGCAGGTCAGCACCCGCAGATTCTTTTTGGTTGCCAGCACCGCCAGCGCCTCGGGATCGAGGTCCGGCGCGATAATGACTTCCACGAACTGGCGCTCCACG
>JAGXGS010000041.1 GCA_024636585.1 Thiogranum sp.
AAGTGAAGACAATTTCACCACGGGAAGCGTGGCAGATTGTGCAGGATGACCCGCGAGCGGTGCTGGTGGATGTGCGTTCCGATATGGAATTCCTGTTCGTAGGGCACCCGACCGGTGCCATCCACATCCCCTGGATCGACTATCCGGACTGGAAACTGAATCCCGGTTTTGTAACCGAAGTGCGGAAACTGATGCTCGGCGGTGTCTGTCACGACAACCCCAGTGCCGGGGCTCCGGTGGTGTTGATATGCCGTAGTGGAAAGCGCTCGATGGAGGCTGGTAATCTGCTGATTGAAAACGGTTTCTGTGACGTTTTCAATGTCGACGAAGGCTTCGAGGGCGAACTCGACGAACATCATCATCGGGGCAGCACCGGGGGCTGGCGTTTCCATGGTTTACCCTGGGAGCAGTGCTGAAACTGGCAGCAATTGCTGTAGATCTGTAGCCAACTGTTTGACCGCAAAAACAACCATTCATATAATCAAATGCTGGGTGCCACCCCCTTTGCCAATCTGTTCAGGTCAGGATTCCCGTGAGCTGAGTACCGATTACAGGTACAGTGGTTAAACCTTGGGGTATTACGGGCGTGTCCCTGAACCGACACATCATCATGTATATAGATACTAACCGTGATAAAACGGCTAGGAGGAGAAAAATATGTCAACGACCGCCGAAAGCATGAACCAGGCACAGCTGGACGAATGGCTGAACACCAAACTCGACGAATTACTGCCGTCGAAACTGCAGAAGATCGACGAGGCCCGCACCCCCTCAATGTCCATCATCGCGACCAAGGGGACACTGGACTGGGCATATCCTCCTTTTATTCTTGCTTCCACCTCGGCGGCCCTCGGTTGGGATACCTCGATTTTCTTCACCTTCTATGGCCTGTTGCTGCTGAAGAAAGAGATTCCATCGGAAGTGAGCCCGCTGGGTAACCCGGCCATGCCGATGAAAATGCCCTTTGGCCCGAAATGGTTCCAGGACTTCAACTGGCCGATGCCGAATCTTCTGATGGCGGGTGTCCCCGGTTTTGAAAAAGTGGCTACCGGCCTGATGAAGAAGACTTTCAAGAGCAAGGGCGTTGCGACTGTCGAGGAATTGCGCGATCTGTGTGTCGAGGCAGAGGTAAAGATGGTTGCCTGCCAGATGACCGTCGATGTGTTCGGTTTCGACCAGAGTGAGTTTATCCCCGAGGTCACTGATTACGTGGGAGCGACTTACTTCCTGCCCGTAGCCAAGGATTCCGATATCTGTCTGTTCATCTAGAACAGTCGTTCCGGAACTGAAAAAGGCGTGCCCGGCACGCCTTTTTTTATGCCAGAATGGCCTTTATGCGCAGCTTTTATCCCAGCATCGAGCCTTACGTACGGCACACCCTCGAGGCCGAAGCACCGCATCACATCTATGTGGAAGAATGCGGCAACCCGAGCGGTATACCCGTGCTGTTCGTGCATGGCGGGCCCGGCGGCGGCTGTGCGCCTTATCACCGCCAGTACTTCGACCCGCAGCGTTACCGGATCATCCTTTTCGATCAGCGCGGTTGCGGCCGTTCGACCCCGCACGCAGAACTGCACGCCAACACCACCCATGCCTTACTCGATGACATGGAAATGATCCGCGCCCACCTTGGTGTGGATCGCTGGTTGCTGTTCGGCGGTTCCTGGGGTTCGACTCTGAGTCTGGTTTATGCAGAAAAGTTTCCGGAGTCTGTTCTGGGTCTGGTATTGCGCGGAATCTTCCTGTGTCGCGCGCATGACATCAGCTGGTTCTACCAGGATGGCGCATCGCGTCTGTTTCCCGAATACTGGCAGGAGTTCATTGAGCCGGTTCCGGATGCACAGCGTGGCGATCTGGTACAGGCCTACCACCGTCTTTTGACTGGCGCCGATGAAGTGGCGCGTCTCACCGCAGCGCGCGCCTGGTCGATGTGGGAGGCACGCGCTTCAACGTTGCGCCCCCGGCCCGGGCTGGTCAGACATTTCAGCGATGCACATGTGGCGCTGAGCATGGCACGTATTGAGTGTCACTATTTCGTGAACAACTGCTTTTTGGAGCCTGGAGCGGTCCTGTCAGGAATCGACAGGCTCAAGGGTATCCCCGGCGTCATCGTACACGGGCGCTATGATGCGGTCTGCCCCATTGATCAGGCCTGGGCACTGCATCAGGCCTGGCCGAGCGCGCGCCTCGAAGTGATTGCCGACGCCGGGCATTCGGCAGGTGAACCCGGGACCGTGGACGCATTGATACGCGCCACAGACGGATTTGCGGATCAGTTGTCGTGATAGCGCTGCTGCAGAGGGTGAGCGAGGCATCCGTGCAGATCAATGCACAACGTACGGCCGAAATCGCGAACGGTCTGCTGGTGCTCATTGGCGTCGAAAGAGACGATACAGCGGCCCGGGTTGATCGACTGCTGGAGCGTTTGCTGGGATATCGTGTTTTTGCCGATGCGCAAGGACGCATGAATCTCAGCGTTTCGGACATCAGGGGCGGCCTGCTGCTGGTGCCCCAGTTTACCCTCGTCGCCGATACCAGCACCGGCACCCGGCCGGGCTTCTCAACGGCCGCAGAGCCGGCAACGGGCCGACACTGGTTTGAGTTTATGGTGGAAGCTGCGCAACGGCGACATCATCAGGTCGCCAGTGGCAGGTTCGGCGCCGACATGCAGATAGCCCTGGTCAATGACGGTCCTGTGACCTTCTGGCTGCAGAGTTAGTGTGTTCAGGCCCGGTACCCTGGCAAGGCCGCTGGAAATAACATGTCAGCGCACAGGTAGTGGATGTCAGCAGCCAGAACAGAAAGAAGCCGATGCTGTAGGCGCCGATACGGCTGACCTCCAGCTGGCCTGAAAATATCATCAGTTCCTGTGGATCAAAGGCGGTAAAAAACAACCCGGTGGCAACGCCGGAGGTGATGAAAGACGGCCAGAGCACGCTGATCAGGCGCTGGGTTAGGGAAATATCTGCCATCGTGGAGCCTCCCGTCGTTTGTTATTTGATTTTCACTAATAGTCTTGAGCTGTCAGTAGCGTCTGAAAAGAACCCTCGACCCTGAGAGCGCCGCGTACTTCCCACGCCAGATCCGAGGGCTGCAGTCGCAGGTACCAGCTGCCAGCCTGCAGTTCTTCTATCTCGCCCCGGTAAACATCGCCGCTACGCTGCAGCGTCAGCGACTGATCGAGTTCGGCGCGGGTGGCGTGAATGATCTGCAGTTCCACAGTATCGCTTGCAACGGCTGAGGAACTGTCGATTGTCAGCTGCACCTGTCTGCCGTCGTAGCGCAGCAGAGCACGCAGTCCCACGGCGTCGGCAGCAGCCAGTCGCTGTTTCTGTTGATTGATTGCCAGGCCCTCCTTGTAGTAATCGTCCACCACCAGTGCATTGGGGCTCTGTATAGCCAGTATCAGTGTGATGATGCCGGCAACCACGGCGCTGGCCGGCAGCGCCATGAGCGCCCATGGCCAGCCCTGCCGGTACCAGGGTTGAGTGTCGCGGTCCAGCGCCTGCTCTTGCATTCTTTTACCTCATTCCAACGGGGCCCAGAAACCGGGCGGTTTGCGTAAGTGTCAACTGTGGATCGGTCTGTGCCGACACTGTGAATTCGATCTCGCTGGCAGTCTGCTCCAGCATCACCGGATCGACACTTACCGAGACCGGCAGGCTGCGCACCTCGCCCGGCAGTACCTCGATCAACGGCGTTGGCATATTCAGCTGAAGACCCTCGACGCCACTGACCTCCAGCTCGTAGCGGTGCGCTTCATCGGTCATGTTGATGATTTTCACGTTATAGACATTTTCCACCATGCCTTCCGGAGTTTCGCGATACAGGCTGTTGCGGTCACGTATTATGTCCAGCTGCAGTGGCACCCGTTGAGTGATGGAATATACAAGTCCCAGACTCAGGGCGCTGAGCAACACGATGTACATCAGGATACGCGGCCGCAACAGCCGCGTCTTTTTTCCGGCCATCGCATTTTCGGTGGTATAGCGAATCAGGCCTTTCGGATAGTCCATTTTTTCCATGACCTGATCACAGGCGTCTATGCAGGCGGCGCAGCCAATGCACTCATACTGCAGGCCCTCACGAATATCGATGCCGGTTGGACACACCTGTACGCACAACGTGCAAGCCACGCAATCGCCCAATCCCGCCTGGTGGGGGTCGATGCTGCGCTTGCGCGAGCCGCGCGGTTCGCCGCGGCCAGTGTCATAGGAGATAACCAGTGTGTCGTTGTCGAACATGGCACTCTGAAAGCGCGCATAGGGACACATGTAGATGCAGACTTGTTCGCGCATCCAGGCGGCGTTGCCGTAAGTGGCTAAACCATAGAAAAGAATCCAGAATGTTTCCCAGGGGCCTAGCGAAAAATTCGCCGTGGCGGCAGCGAGTTCGCGAATCGGGGTGAAATAGCCGACGAAAGTAAATCCGGTGTAGAGGGAGAAGACGATCCAAATGGTATGTTTGATGGTCTTGGCGCGAATCTTCTCGGCAGTCAGCGGGCCCTGATCGCGTTTGATTTGCTGATTACGACTGCCTTCGACCTTGCGTTCTATCCATAAAAACGCCTCGGTCCACACTGTTTGCGGGCAGGCATAGCCGCACCAGAGGCGCCCGGCCAGGGCGGTAAAGAAAAACAGCGCCAGGGCTGCGATGACCAGCAGCCAGGCAAAAAAGAAAAAATCCTGGGGCCAGAACGTCAGATTGAAAATATAGAATTTGCGTGCCGGTAGATCAAACAGTACCGCCTGGCGCCCGTCCCAGGGCAGCCAGGCAATGCCGTAATACAATCCGAGCAATGAAATGACGCCCAGGGTGCGCAGACGGGCGAAAATGCCATGCACCTGACGTGGATAGATCTTCTCGTGCCGGGCGTAGATTTCTTCGACCGCGGCTCCCGAAGAGGAGTCCGCGGACGACGTGTCTGATGATGATTCCGTCCGGCTTTTGGACATTGAATACCACTACTTGCTGGAAAGGCTGTAGATATAGGCTGTCAGCACATGCACTTTCTCTTCACCGAGAAAGTCCCGGTGGGATGGCATCTCGCCATTGCGTCCAGCCGCGATACTCTGCTTTATAACGCCGGGTGACCCGCCATACAACCATGCATCGTCAGTCAGATTCGGTGCGCCCATCGCAGTATTACCGGTTCCATCGGCACCATGGCAGGCGGCGCAGTAGGTCTGAAAATGCGTTTCGCCTGCTGCAGCCAGCTTGCTGTCAACGTCGCGACCGCTCAGGCTCTGAGCGTAGGCGGTCACTTCCGTGATCCCCTGCGGCTGCAGAATCTGTTCCCAGGCGGGCATAACGCCTTTGCGACCGTCCAGTATCGAAGTGCGGATAGCCTCAGGATTTCCGCCATACAACCAGGCATCATCGCGCAGGTTGG
>JAGXGS010000042.1 GCA_024636585.1 Thiogranum sp.
CCGCATGACCTCGATGGCCTCCTGGCGGATATCGACGCCACGTTGCACGCGGCCCGCCAACTGGAGGATTTTGCGACCGAGCATGTAGTGGCCTCCTGAATCCCGCTCGACCAGCCCGACGCCGCCCAGCGCGGCCAGAATCCGGAATGCGGTCGACGGATGCAGCCCGGTGTCTGCGGCGAGAATCTTGAGGCTGACCGGCTCATCGCAGGCAGCAATGCTGTCCAGCAACTGAGACGATCGATCAATTACCTGAATACCTGGTGTTGGTTTGCTCATATTTCACATTATGAAAACGATTATGTATTGCGAAATCCCCACGCCCGAGCTATTGTCTGCTCAACGGGTTCCTGTTCAGCGGTATTTATACGCCGTTTTTATGGTAACCGATTTTTCACATCGTGAAAACCATTCTTCCTGATGAAATCTCAGGACGTGGTGAAGAGGATAGAATCATGAGCACCAGCGCGGAACAACTCACAGCCCTGCCGTCATTCTGCGAAGGGATCCAGCACTTCGGCGAAGCCTGGCCGAATTTCAGCCAGTTTGCTGACAGCCCGGTCATTGCTGCCGATGCAGCGGCGATCGCGGATGCCAATGATCCAAAGGCCGCCTACCAGACCATGCTGGGCGCCGATGCGCTGCGTTATGTCACCCTGCAGGTGTGCGGTTCCAAGAGCTCCGGCCACCCGGGTGGCTTTGCTTCCAGTGCCGACGTGCATGCTGCCCTGATGATGCTGGGCCACACCAATATCGTTACCGAAGTCGGGCACCACGCGCCGGGGTTCTATTCGTCGATGTTCCTCGACTCCTCGCTTGAAGCGATGAACATTTTCACCATGAGCGACATGATGCAGCGGTTCCGCGAAACGCACGGTCTGCTCGGTCACCTGTCGGGTGCGATACCCGGGTTGCTGTCGCCGGCCGGTCCGCTCGGCCAGGGCCAGCATTTCGCCATGGCCGGTGCCTGGCTACACCGCGACATCCTGTTTCCGGTCACCATCGGCGACGGCGGCATGGGCGAACCTTACGTGTTGAATGCGATGATGCACTTCCATACGGCTTACCCGGATGTCACCAACTTTCTGCCGACGCTGATCTGGAATGGGTATTCGCAGGAGCACCATTCAATGGTGTCACTGCACAGCAACGCGGACATGATCAACTACTGGAAAGGTCACGGCTTTGATGAAGTGGTGCTGGTAGACGCTGCGGAGTACGACGACAGCCAGCAGACCGGTGCCTTTGTCGACAGCACCCGTTTCTCCTTCGCGCAGCGACTGGTGTTCGCGCAGGCGGTTCTGACCGGCGTCGACCGGGCGGCGCGTTCGGCCATGTCCGGCAAGCTGACTGCCTTTATCATCAAACAGCTCAAGGGTGCCGGTGTGCATACCGTGGGCGCCAAGTCCCACAACCTGTATCCGGCTGACACGCTGGACGCTGCCCACATAATCGAAGGGCTGCAACGCCGCGCCCTGCCACCCGAAGGCTGGCAGATCGTGCGCGACAACTTCAGCCGTGCCGGCGGCGGACCTGCGGCGAAGACCGTGGTGACCGAACGCGAACTGGAACTGCTGCCGCTGCCACAGCTGGACATGCAGGCGTTTGCCAAAGGCGAAAAGGCGGTGCCGTCGACCGCTATGGGTGCATTGGTGGCACAGGTGGGCAAGGCGGACCGGCGTTTCGTGGTCAGCAATGCGGATGGCAATGAAGCCTCGGCCATGAAAAACATCAACGATGCGTTGAAGATTCGTCACCCGACGCAGGACCCGCTCTACAACCAGTCGCCGGACGGCCAGGTCTACGAGCCGCTCAATGAAGATGCCTGCGCCGGCTTTGCCGCTGCTCTGGCACTGTTCGGATCGCGGGCGCTGTGGCTGTCATATGAATCCTTCGCCATCAACGGCTGGCCGATTGTGCAGACCGTAACTCAGGCGATGGCGGAACTGCGCCGCAAGACACCCTCCATTGTTACCATGTTCACGGCCGGTGCGCTGGAGCAGGGGCGCAACGGCTGGACACATCAGCGCCCGGAAATCGAAAATTACTTCGCCGCCATGATGCGCAACGGCAATGTTTACCCGCTGTTCCCCTGCGACGCCAATTGCATTCAGGTCGCCTATGAATATGCCACTGACAGTTACAACAAGGGCATGGTGATCATGGCGTCCAAGAGTCCGCTGCCCGTGTACCTGAGCCTCGATGAAGCACGCGAAGCCGTGGAAGAAGGTGCGATTACATTGTATGAATCCACGAGCGGGGACAAGGGCACGCTGGTGTTCGCTGTGACCGGTGATATGGTTCTGCTGCCGGTGTTTGAAGCGCGGGACATTCTGGAAGCAGACGGTTATCGCGTGCGCATCGTGGCGGTGGTGAATCCGCGCCGCCTGTACCGGTCCAGCGACATCGCCTGGGATACGGTTTCCGAGCCGGATGGCCGGTTCATGGATGATGATCGTTTTAACGCCCTGTTCGATGGCGATGTGCTGCTGGCAGTGAGTGGCGGCCCGAGTGCGCCGCTGGAACCGGTGCTGCTGCGCAGCCGTGCACCGCGACGCGATACCCTGTGCTGGAAACGCGGTGAAACTACTGCGTCGCCAACGGAAATCATGGCGTTCAACGGCATCACCGCAGACGCTATGGTGGCGCGCGCCAATGCGCTTGCACCGTGAAGGGATCAGTGATGACGCAAACAAAAATCGTTGTCCTCGATGACGACCCGACCGGGTCCCAGACTGTGCACAGCTGTCTGTTGCTGACACGCTGGGATGTGGACACGCTCAAACAGGGGCTGCAGGATGCGGCGCCCCTGTTTTTCGTGCTCACCAACACGCGTGGCATGAGTGCGGATAAAGCGGCGGCGGTCACCGGTGAAGTCTGCAGCAATCTGCGTCAGGCACTGGATAGTCTGGCGCAGGCCGGTACGCCGGTTAACCCGGTTCTGGTGAGTCGTTCTGATTCAACGCTGCGCGGCCATTACCCGGTGGAGACTGATGTCATTGCCGAACAACTTGGCCCCTTCGATGCGCATTTTCTGGTGCCGGCGTTTTTTGAAGGCGGACGTGTTACCCGCGACAGTACGCATTACCTGATTGTTGATGGCAAGCCGGTACCGGTGCATGAAACCGAATTCGCCCGCGACTCGGTGTTCAGCTACACCCACAGCTATCTGCCCGATTATGTTGAAGAGAAAACCGGCGGACGCATTCGTGCCGCTCAGGTTGAGCGTTTCCTGCTTGATGAGATACGCGCCGACGTGAGCGAGCGGCTGATGGCGCTGAGCGGCAATCGTTGCTGTGTCGTGGATGCCGAATGCCAGGCCGACCTTGATCACTTCTGCAGTCAGCTGATGCAGTGCGCGGCAGCTGGCAAGCGCTATCTGTTCCGCAGTGCGGCGAGCCTGTTGACCGCACTGGCGCAGCTTCCGCCGCAGCCGGTGGCGGCCGATGCAATGCACAAGGTTGTGCGCAATGGCGACCCCGGCGCGGTTATCGTCGGCTCGCATGTGAGGAAGACCACCGAACAGCTGGGCGAACTGCTGGCAATGCCAGGGGTCGAGGCTATCGAAGTCGATGTGGATCGAATCGATACCGACCCCGGGAAACTGCTGGACGAAATCATCGGACGCGCCCAGTGGGCCCACCAGTCCGGCCTTACCAGCGTTATCTACACCAGTCGCACGGAAAAAGTTTTTGCCGATCAGTCGACACGACTGGCTTTTGGAGAACGGGTTTCCGCGCTGCTCATGGAAGTGGTGCGGCATCTGCCCGAGCGCCTCGGCTTTCTCATCAGCAAAGGCGGCATCACGTCCAACGACGTACTAAGCAGCGGCCTGGCGCTCCCCGCTGCACGCGTTCTCGGGCAGATACTGCCGGGTTGTTCCGTGGTTCGCTGTCCCGATGACCATCCGCGTTATCCCGGCATGCCGGTGGTGATTTTCCCTGGCAATGTCGGCGATGAGCTGGCGCTGGCATGTGCCTGGGCACGCCTGGCCGGTGTGCCGGAGCCACTGAGAAAAGTTGCGGCGCATGCGGCAACGGCAGTCCAGTAGCGCATACGTCGAACGCTATCATGCAGACCCAACTGTCAGACAGGTACCGCAACACACCAGAAGGACAGGAGGCCGACGCTATTCTGCGCAGCTGCGTGCATTGCGGATTCTGCACCGCCACCTGTCCGACCTACCAACTGCTGGGCGATGAACTGGACGGTCCGCGCGGGCGCATCTATCTCATCAAACAGGTGCTGGAAGGCGAGGCCCCTACTGAGCTGACACGCCTGCACCTGGATCGCTGCCTGACCTGCCGCGCCTGCGAAACCACCTGCCCGTCCGGGGTGCGTTACGGGCGGCTGGTGGACATTGGTCGCGACATTGTCGAGCGCGAGGTGCCACGTGGCCGGCTGGAATCCGCGCAGCGCTACCTGCTACGCAAATCCATACCTTATCCACGCCGCTTCGCGCCGCTGTTGCGCCTCGGTCAATGGCTGGCGCCGCTGTTGCCGGCCGCACTGAAGCGCAAGGTTCCCGCCTCGCAGCAGGCCGGCCGCTGGCCAACCAGGGGCCATGCCCGCCGCATGCTGGTATTACGTGGCTGCGCACAACGCGTCGCCACCCCGAACACCAACGCAGCCACAGCACGGGTGCTCGACCGGCTCGGCATCCAGTTACTGGAAGCGAGTGCCGACGGGTGCTGCGGCGCCCTGAGCCATCACCTGTCAGCCCAGCAGGAAGCTCACGCCTATATGCGCCGCAACATAGACGCCTGGTGGCCTTATATCGACCAGGGGATAGAAGCGATTCTCGTCACCGCCAGTGGTTGCGGCGTCATGGTGAAAGATTATGGCGAGCTACTGAAACACGATCCGGCATACGCGACAAAAGCGAAACGCGTGAGTGAGCTGAGCAAAGACCCCGCGGAGGTGCTGATCAACGAACCACTGCCACGACTGAACGCCGCCCGTCTGCCGGGCGCTGTCGCTTTTCACAGCCCCTGTACCCTGCAGCATGGTCAGCAGCTCAATGGCGTGGTCGAATCGATACTCGGACGGGTCGGCTTCCAATTGACCACGGTTGCCGATGCGCACCTGTGTTGCGGCTCGGCGGGAACCTATTCGATATTGCAGGCGGCACTTTCCCGGCGCCTCCTGGATAACAAGATTCAGGCACTTCAACACGGGGGGCCGGGGGTCATCGCAACCGCCAATGTCGGCTGTCAATTGCAGCTGGCGAGCGGGACCGATATCCCGGTTCGGCACTGGATAGAGTTGCTCGACGACGCTCTGGAGTGAGCAGCGGCCGGCATGCGTCAATGCCGGGGGCAAAATGCCGCTATCCTTTAATACTCCGAAAACGCGAAAGGACCCCGGCCATGAACAATACGACTCCACGGATTAAAGATGACCCGCTGTATCGACTGTTGCGCGAAGGTGAAGTCGAGGCATTTAACACCCGGCGCGCAGCCGGGGAAGGCTGTGACCTGTCGGGTTGTGATTTCCGCAATGTGGATCTGCGCCAGCTCGACGCCCATGGGCTCGATCTGAGCGACTGCTATTTGCGGCAGACGGATCTGCGCGGCGTGGATCTGTCGCAGACGAACCTGCAGGGCGCCAGCATTAATGCAGCAAAAATCTCCGGCGCCTACTTTCCCGTCGAGCTGGATGCCGATGAAATCACGCTGTCTCTCACGCATGGAACGCGGTTGCGTTATCGCAAGAGTTGATTCTTAGCCAGCAGCTTTAGATAGCCGGGATACCAGAAGGCCGCGCTGCCCAGCCGGTTTTGCACCTGCTCCAGATGCGCAGTGACATTGCTTTTAACGGCGGCATCAGCGCGCGTACTCTGCACCTGCATACTCAGTTCGGTAATGACAGCGCTGGCTGACGGCAGCGAACCGTCCTCCAGAGCGATACGCCCCCCGAGCATCGGGATCAACGGCTCCTGGTCCAGTACCCAACGATCCTTCCGGTAAAACTGTTGCCAGGCCCGGCCTAACATTTGCGCTATAACCTTCTCATCGACGTCGCCAGGTTCCGTCTGTTTCCAGTCCCACAAACCACGCGCCACCAGCGCATAGTCGTCAGGCGTCGCCGCCGCCACTACCTTTCCACCCTTTGTGGCTCGTACCAGACGCCTGCCGTCCCACCAGTGACTCATGATGTGAGCGACCAGCGCACTGGCCGCATCCGCATATATAGCATCACCACTGCTGGTATGTGCGGCTGCCAGCGCGCTCAGCGCCAGCCCATTCCAGGCGGCGATGCCTTTACGATCGGCGGGCAGGCCGCGCCGGTCCCGGGCCTGCAATAATCGGCTCCGCGCAGACTCGAGCACCCGATGCAACTTTTTGGGCTGCCATTTCAGCTGTTCCGCCAGGTCCACCAGCGGCCGCTGCAGGCGCGGCAGCTTGCCGCAATCCGCGCCCGGGTCCTGTGGATCGAACCAGGCTGCCGTGACCGCTTTCAACTGCTCCGGATTCAACAGCTTCTGCAGATCTCCCTGCTCCCACAAGTAGTAGCAGCCTTCCCGTCCCTGAGCGTCGACAGCAGAAAAGCTGCTGATGAACCAGCCGCCGCGCGTGCGCATCTCGCGCACCAGAAAATCAACCGTGCTCAAGCCGATCCGGCGGTATCGGTCCGACTGAAACTGGTCTGCCGCCTGCAGGTAGAGCAGCGCCAGCCAGGCATTGTCGTAGAGCATCTTTTCATAATGGGGCGTTTGCCATGAAGGATCTGTGACATAGCGGAAAAAACCGCCGCCCAGGAGA
>JAGXGS010000043.1 GCA_024636585.1 Thiogranum sp.
CTCGGCAAACACCACTGCATCTTCGAACCTGCTCAATATATTGTGGATTTCGCGCGTGGTCGTCTGAATTCTCTGTGCCGGCTTCTTGCGCAGGCCAGGGAAAATCACCATGAAATCAGATAGCGCCTTGCCATTCTCATCCACCACCGGAGCCCGTTTCCTGAGCGGTTCGGAAGCTTCTACGATCGACAGTGTCAGACGCGGCGCGTTCACAAAAAGCAATATAGCTTAATCGACACGCGGCTGCATAGGGCCGAAAAAACAGAAATGGACTTCAATCATAAAAGGGCCAAAAGCAGTGGATAATCCCCCGGTTAACCGGTGGTTAAAAGTGGCTGCCGGTACCCGGCTTTGCTAGTATGTCCCGGTCAATTTGTCCCGGTAGCTCAGCTGGATAGAGCAAGCGCCTCCTAAGCGCTAGGTCGGAGGTTCGACTCCTCTCCGGGACACCATTTCACGGCCGCAGCAGGTCAGCAAAGGCCGCGCCCACGGCGCCGCCTAGACTTTGCGTCGCACCTCGATCACGTTCGAGAGCTGGGCGATCCGGTCCAGGATGCGGCTCAATTGCGCTATATCCGTCACCTCGGCCTGCAGGTCCATGTTGGCGATCATATCTTTTGTGTTGGTACGCGTGCTCACACCAAGCATGCTGATCCGGTCGTTGGCGAGGATGGTCGAAACATCCCGTAACAATCCCGGCCGATCGAATGCAGTAATGCAGATGTGGACCGGAAACACCTTGTCCGGTGAATCGCCCCACTCGACATCAATAAGCCGGTCCCGATCTTCCTCCTTGAGACGTAATACGCTCGAACAGTCCTTGCGATGGATCGTGACACCGCGCCCGCGGGTGATATAGCCAACGATCGGGTCATCCGGTACAGGACGGCAACAACGTGCCGGATTAGTCAGCAGGTTGCCGACGCCGAGCACCCTGAAGTCGTCCGGGGATCTTTTGCGAGCCGCACGCCGGTTTGGCACCAGCAATGGTGCCGCCGTTTCCGGCTCCGGTTCCAAAATATGCATGAGCACGCTAACCACTTGTCCGGTTTGCGTCTCACCGCGCCCCAGTGCAGCCATCAAGCTATCCACGTCCGAGAAATTCAGACGCACAGCGACTTCGTCGAGATGGCTGTTGGACAATCCGAGACGGTGCAGCTCACGCTCGAGAGCGGAACGTCCTGCCGCAATGTTGATGTCTCGGTCCTGGAGCTTTATCCAATGCCTTACCTTGGCCCGCGCACGGGAAGTCTTGAGGTAACCCAGATGTGGATTGATCCAGTCGCGGCTGGGCTTGGCCTGACGCCCGGTCAGCACTTCCACCTGTTCGCCGGTCCGCAGCTCATAAGTGAGCGGCACGATACGCCCGTTTACCTTGACTCCGCGACAGCGGTGGCCCACGTCAGTGTGAATATGGTAAGCAAAATCCAGCGCGGTTGCGCCTGCCGGCATATCGATAACGCGTCCCTGAGGCGTGAGCACATAAACCCGCTCCTCCACCGACTCTGACTTGAACCGGTCAACGAATTCGTCTGCCGAAGGCTCCTCTTCTTTCCACTCCAGAAGTTGGCGCAACCACACGACCTTGCGTTCAAAACCCGAGTCGAAGTGCGCGCCTTCCTTGTACAACCAGTGTGCGGCAATGCCCAGTTCGGCGTGATCGTGCATTTCGTGACTGCGAATCTGCACTTCCACCGCCTTGCCTTCCGGACCGATAACAGCTGTGTGCAATGACCGATAATTGTTCGATTTCGGATTGGCGACGTAATCGTCGAACTCATTAGGCACGTACTGCCAAAGCCCATGAACGATACCCAGCACGGCGTAACAATCACCAGGACTATCCACCAGCACCCGCACCGCCTGTACATCGAATATTTCGTGGAAGTCGATACTCTTCCGCTGCATCTTGCGCCAGATACTATAGATATGCTTTGGACGCCCGGTGATTTCCGCTTTTATACCGGCCGCCTGAAAAGCTGCTCCAAGGCGCGACTTTACCAGTTCAATATGACGTTCCCGGTCGATGCGCCGTCCGTCCAGCAGGGATGCGATCCGGTGGTAGGATTCCGGATCGAGATAACGCAGCGCCAGATCCTCCAGCTCCCATTTAACCTGCCAGATGCCCAGACGATTTGCCAGCGGCGCATAGATCTCCAGCGTATCGCGTGCAATCCGTTGCTGGCGCTGCTCGCTGAGATAACGCAAGGTGCGCATATTATGTAAGCGGTCAGCCAGCTTGATCAGCACGACTCGGACATCTTCCGCCATTGCCAGAAGCAGTTTGCGAATGCTTTCTGAATCCGACGGCCTCGATCGATGCTTGCCATCGCTGTTTTCCCGCATCTCGCCAATGCGCCCCATCTTGGTAACACCGTCTACCAGGCGCGCGACATTCTCGCCGAATTCTTTCCGCACCCAGTCCAGAGTGACATCGGTATCTTCAACCACATCATGCAGGATCGCCGCGGCAACTGCTTCATGGTCAAGCTTCAGGTGGTGCACAATCTCTGCGACTGCAAGGCAATGCAAAAAATAGGGTTCGCCCGATGCGCGCCGCTGCTGCCGGTGTGCGCTCTGTGCGCAATCCATAGCTTTTCCGATAAATGCGCGCTCGCTCTCGCTGCGCCCCTGCCCGACTGCATTCAGCCAGTCAGTCAGATCCGGCGCCTCACCGTGAGGAGGAGTTGTGGTGTCTGCTCTTGCTACCATAAATGTTAGTGTAGCCGCAGACTGATTCCGCATCCATCAGCGGCTTTGCTCAAGCAGGGCAAGATCGTTGGCCAACTGTTCCAGAATCGTGCCCAGAGCTGCCTCCATTGCCGCAGCAGTCGCATGCATATCCGTCCCTGCAACCTGCCGACGCTGCCGATAGCTGTGGCTCCAGATCGTGGTTCGAGATGCGTTGGCAAGCAATCTGACCTCGAGTTCGACGTCAACATCAGCTCTCTGGCTCGCCGAATCCCGCAATTGTTCAAAGTGTTGCAAGCGTACAGCGAGCCGATAATCAGCATCAGTCCGTTCCGTGTCATCGAGCACGCGATCGGCCAGCCGACTGTCCCTGAAGTAGGCAAGCAGGGCTCGCTGTATCAATTCCGGCGGCTGATCGATCCAGAACTCGTAATGATAACGCTTCATTTCGAGTGGTTTTTTTGCACCGCTGTACAAGATTGCGCGGCCACTTCTCATTGGGTCTGCGCTGACGCGGTCGATTATCACGCCGCCGGATAACACGGGGGCCGGATAAATCGCACTGGGGGCGATAGCCCGTAGCTGGTAAAACCGGTCCTCCGGCACCTGGACAGACGTGCTACAACCGTGCAGCAACAGCAATGCCGAAAGCAGCCAGAAATGTGCTCTCATTTTACCACCGCCGGATCGCGCGGCGCTGCACCACCGATGAGGCGGCCAGGATTCTCGCGTATCTGCCGACTGAATTCATTCATATTGCGGCTGGTGCTATCGAGGTTATGAAGTATTCCATCGCTGTACCGCGATGCACGCTCCATCACCCGGCGCAATTCGGAAAGGGTTTCCTGCAGGTCCGGCTCGACGTTCGAGACGATCCCATCCAGCCTGTCCACCAAATCACTGGTGGCAGTTTTTACCTCAATCAGGCTCGTCGTCAGGGCGCGGAAATCGGCAGAAGCATGATCGACATTCCCGATTATCCGCTGCGAAGTTTCCGCGGTTTCCGCATTCAGAATGTCTCCCAGATAGGTCGCGCTGACATCGACCCTGGCTATTAAACCCTGCACATTATCCAGGATGACCGGCAGCCGCGTACCCAGTTCGCCGTCGAGCTCCCGCGCCGTTTTGTTTAGTGAGGTCAGAAGTGGTCGGATACCATTTTCGTTCAAGTCGCCAAAGCCCGCCGCCATATCGGCCAAAGCGACAAACAGATTCCCCGCCTGCTCCCCTTCCAGCGAGTCTCCTGGCTGGAGAAACTCAACCGATTTGCCGTCGCTGATATTGATTACTGTGTTTGAAAGCAGGCCTTCTGCGTGGATGTGCGCAACACTGTCGGCCGGGATCTTCCAGCCGCTGTCGAGACGCAGTTCGATACGGTAGCGAACACCCTGCTCGCTGCGCTGTGGCTCAATCCCGCCGATATACCCCATAGGATAGCCTTCATACGTCACGGTAGTGCCGCTGGAAATCCCTGAAACGTTCGGGTAGTGCGTATAATATGGTTCGGTGTCTGCAGAACCGTTACCGATGCGAAACAGAATGTACAACAACAATACGGCACCTCCGAGCACGAACAGTCCTACATAGAAGTAATTGACTGCTTCACGCTTCATATCAATCCTCTCCCTCGGTCAGGCGTCGCAGGTACTCATCCGCGTCGATGACTTCCTGTTCCGATGAGCGCTGCAGCAAATTGCGGATTCGTTGATTGTCAGAGCTGCGGACTTCATCGATCGTACCAGTCATCAATATATGGCCATGATCCAGAATCGTGATCCGGTCGGCGATAGCAAAAGCACTCTGTAGTTCGTGCGTCACAACGACAATCGTGACGCCCATTGCATCACGTATCTGCAGGATAAGTTTATCCAGATCTGCGGCAACTATCGGATCGAGCCCGGCCGAGGGCTCGTCGAAGAAGAGAATATTAGGGTCCATGACAATCGCGCGGGCCAGCGCTGTTCGTTTGGTCATGCCACCGGAAAGCTGCGCCGGCATCAGGTGAGCGAATGCAGCCATATCCACCAGTTCCAGTTTCATCCGGCTTATAATGCGAATCGTCCGTTCGTCCAGCCGGGTATGTTCACGCAGCGGCATGCAAACATTGTCACCGACACTCATGGAATTGAACAACGCACCGCCCTGGAACGATACACCGATTTTTGTGCGTAATTTGTGCCATTCTCTGCCACTCAGTTCGGCGATGTCTCTACCAAACAGGCGGATAGTGCCGGTATCCGGATGATGCAATCCCAGCAAACAACGCAGTAATGTCGATTTTCCTGATCCGCTGCCCCCCATGATGACCATGATCTCGCCTTCGCTGACCGACAGCGAAACATCCTCAAGAATTCTGCGTTCTCCATAAGAGGTAGAGACATTTTCAACCTCCATAACGGCGGAGCGATTGATATGTTTGGGCAGGGCAGACATTCAGCGACTCAGAAAGAAAGTGAAGATCATGTCGGCGATGACGATGGCCCCGATGCACAGCACAACGGAACGTGTGGTCGCACGTCCGAGACCTTCTGCGCCACCTGTAGCCGAGAAGCCATTACTGCTGGCAACGAGTGTAATCAGCACACCGAATACCAGGCTTTTAACGAGGCCCTGCACAAGATCACCCGGCGTCAGCGCGGCAAATACCCGCTCCAGATAAACAGAGAAGTTGACCTGCAGATCGGCAATAACGAATATACCGCCGCCGACTATGGCCATTGCATTCGCAAGAATGGTAAGCAGTGGCATCATGACCAGCATCGCAATCAGGATCGGAGAAACCAGATATCGTACCGGCGCCACGCCGATAACACGTAGTGCGTCTATCTCCTGAGCCATCTGCATGGTGCCTATACGGGCTGCAATTGCAGATCCCGATCTTCCAGCCACCACAATACCTGTGATCAGAACACCAAACTCACGCGTGACGGACAGGGCGATACCCGCAATTACCTGGGATTCCGCGCCGAAGTCGCGCAGTGTCGCAATTCCCTGCATTGCCATCATGGCGCCATTGGCCAACGCGAGAATCGCGAGAACCGGAACTGCCCTGACGCCAATATTCATCATTTCTTCGACCACTGACCGCACGCGAACGCACTGCTGAAACCAGCAACCGGCAAATATCCAGAACACGCTTTCTACAAGCAACACCGAGCCGTAGCCGAATGCCTCCACACCACCAGCAAATCTGCTACCAATGTTTTCCGCAAACCGGCGAAACTGGCTCTGATGCAGGCTAGCTGGCACGATTAACGCAATCCTCCAGTGAGGCATAGATATGGAATACCTGATCCAGCCTTGCCAGACGCAGAACATTCATCGCAGCGTCACTGACGCCGATCAGTCCGAAATCGAGATCATTGGAACGCGCATACTGAAAACCTTCCACAAGGCTCGCCACACCGGAACTGTCGATATAGTCCACAGCCGACATTTCAACCATCACGTGCTTATCCTTCTTCAAACAGTTCAGGATGACCTTTCGTGCCTCCGGTGAATTATTCAGATCAACCTCGCCTTTCAGCGAAACGATAGAGAATCCCTGCTTGTTCTCAATTGGAAAGGTCATGTACTACTCCCTCATCTGATAAATTTCTTCATTTCAAATATATTGCCGCCGCCCTGTGGCGACTCCAGGAAACCATACTCATCCATCAGGCAATCGATCAGGTGCACGCCCAGCCCGCCCGGACGGATATCATCCAGATTACGTGAGCGCAGCATTTCAATGTCGACGCTGCCGGCATAATCGCGCAGACGAAATACCAGAGCATCGGGCTCCTGCACGACCTCGATTTCTATTCTTCCATCGGGCTTCATCTTGTACGAATGCTGGATGATATTCATACAAGCTTCATTGACTGCCAGGACCACCGCATCCGTTGCGTCGCTGTCCAGACCGGCCAGATCCGCCGCATCGCGAATCACACACCGCAGCAGCTTGAGGCGGTTAGGCCTGGAAGCAAATGACAGGCAGACCAGCTGATCAGCGTTTTCCATACGCACCTGTGTCCTCGATAATAAGCAGTGTCAGATCATCCTCGACAACACCATCTGCAGTGCGGACTGCACCCGCTATGGCGCGCGCCCGTTCAGCGATCTGTAAATGTGCATTTTCTTTCACCAGTCTCACCAATCCAGCCTGCTCCAGACGATGATCACCAACCCGCGCTTCCAGTAGCCCATCAGTGAAGAGGTATAGACAACCGCCCAGCAACTCGAAGGTCTCATTGCTGTACTTGCAGTCCGCAGTAATGCCGAGCGGTGGGCCGTTGGCGGGATACTCGGCAATTACCGCGGCACAGCCCATATGCACGGCGGGCAAATGCCCGGCGTTGGCCAAGGTCACGCGACCGCTCACCTGATCAATGACGCCGGCCAGCATGGTAACGAACATGCCCCGGATCGCAGTCTCGGCAATTTCACGGTTAAGCATTCCGAGCAGTTTCCCGGGATCATGCACACCTTTCCCAAGACAGCGAAACAGGCTGGCCGCTTTCGCCATCAACAACGCTGCATGCATACCCTTGCCCGACACGTCGGCGAGACAAAAGGCGATGCGTCCCTCGCTAACCGCGAAATAGTCATAAAAATCGCCTGATACCGCCTTTGCTGACAAGTTCAGGCCGGCAATCCCAGGCATGCTGTTGTCGCTTCCAGGCAACAGACTTTTTTGCACCTCGCGAGCAAGCTCCAGTTCGTAACGCAATTCAGCGGCAATGTGATCACGTTCTGCCAACGCCTTCTCGAGACGCCAGTTGAGTTCCTGGTAGCTAAGATTTTCTTCTGCAAGGCGGAGATTTGCCTCGCGTAGCACCGCATCAAAGCTGATCTGCTCCCCAACCCTCAGGCCCATCGCTGTCGCTGCGTCCGCGACAGATTCCGAGACCTGCTGAAGCAAATAATCAGTTTGCTCGCCGCTGGCATTAAAATTTTCCGCTAGCAGAGTACGCGCATGCTGGATCGCAAAGCGCTTATCGCTGCACCGATAGACAGCAGCCATCCAGTCCGCGCAGATGGCGACGCGGCACAGAACCTCTGCCTGGGGCTCCACATCTTCTGGCGGACCGTCATGGTGGTAACCCATGGCCATAGCGAGATCGGCCGGCAGATCCCAGCTCCGTGCGAGCGTCAGTCCCACCTCATCATGTGTCGTATGGAAGAGTTCGATTTCCAGTTCACGTCGTTGCTCTGGTGTTGCCGTCGCGAGGGCGCCCCAGTGTTCGACTTGTTCCGGCATCAGATGCAGCAGCACCAGCAATCCAAAATCCTGCAGCAGGCCAACGGTGAAACACTCATCACCATCGAGTCCGGCAAGTCCCGCGAGGCTGCGTGCGCTGACCGCCCGCCGCAGCGCATCCTCCCAATATGCATCAATGTCGAAGCCTGGAATTGCATCCTTGCGCAGAGCATCGCGCATAGCTATGCACAGCACGAGGTTCCGCAATGCGCGATTGCCGAGTACCGTCACCGCTCGCGCCACGGATTTGACCTGGCTTACGAAGCCGAAATATGCGGAGTTCGTCACCCGCAGGAGTTCTGCCGTCAACACCGGATCATTGGCAACCAGACCGGCCAGATCGCGACTGTCAATCGCTGCAATGGAGCAGGCACGGACGATGCGAATGGCGTCTTTGGGGGGCGCCGGCAAATCAGAGGGCCGAACTGCGTCTGTGAAAACAGTCTCTTCCATAAGCTGACGATTGAACATCCTGAAATACGGGGTTGAGCAAATTGCAGTCACGGTAACGGCACGGGCGAGCCG
This sequence comes from Thiogranum sp., assembly GCA_024636585.1. Taxonomy (GTDB): domain Bacteria; phylum Pseudomonadota; class Gammaproteobacteria; order DSM-19610; family DSM-19610; genus Thiogranum. The sequence goes on from JAGXGS010000043.1 coordinate 8,459, forward strand.
GTCTAGAGCCATTTTCTGGCCAACGATCAACAAATTACCGGATTGTCGACGCGTACGACCAAAACTGTCATCAGCGCGGACCGGAAGAGGATTTCCGGTGGATCTATTTGTTTTTTCTATTTTTTCCTATAACAGCGCCAGCAATGTGGACGGGAATTGCTCGGCTGCTTCCTCGAATGCGAAGAACACCTCATCTTCCTGCACTCCCAGCTCGTCCAGAAGCGATTGGGAGATATGCAATTCAGCCTTGTTCGAACCCATGAAATTTCCCTGCTCGGACTCGTTCACCAAATGATTGGCGAGAGCAAGAATATGCGCCTCGGTTCGTCCGCTGTCCGCCTGCACCGGGTCATGGTGCCACTTTACGGCCTCACGCAAAGATTCTGGGAATTGCCACTGCTCCATCAGGTGCGCAGCAATGCCCGCATGGCTGAAGCCGAACTGCTCGACCTCAGCCTGGTACAACACTTCCTCATTTCCATCGGCAATGAGCAACAGGTCACGCATCGCCTCCGGACGCTGGTGGTAGAGAATCAGACTGCCGATGTCGTGCACCAGGCCTGCCACGAACAGGCGTTCCGGATGCAGGACGTGGAGACGCATCGCCAGCGCGCGCGCCAACAGCGCCGTATAGACGCTGTGTCGCCAGAACGTCTCCATTTTAATGAGGTCGTTAGGAATGTTGCTGAAAGATTTTACCGCCGAGATAGACAGCACCAGCTGATATAGCTCGGCATTTCCTATGATTGTGATCGCGCGACTGATGGTTTCGATTTTGCGGCTAAAACTGTAGAAGGCGCTGTTGGCAATACGCAGAAGACGAACGGTTAGATTCGGATCCACACTGATCAGTGCAGCGATGTCTTTGGCCCCCGAAGCCGGCGAATGGATGGTTTCGAAAATTTGCATGCAAATGTCCGGGGCCGATACCAGCCCTTCTACATCATCGAGTAAATCAACGATGGATTCCTGGCGTTGCTGGGGGGCGAAACTTGTGTTCAGGATCATGCCGTCACCGCTCATATTGGGTTACCCAGTTTAACGACGACGCCAAACCAAACTGGATAAGCAGACCACAGCCTTTTTGCAGAGCACATCACACAATCAGTAATCCGGTTGTGGTCTCATAAACCTCAGTCGTTAACCTCACACCAGGAACCTCCTAGCAGGGCGCAATTATGGCCGAGACAGCACAAGAAAATATCGTCAGTCTTGAAGACTATGAACACCGACGCGCCTTTGGAAAGGGTCCTGGTGCTCAAGCCATGCGCGAAGCATATCGCATCGCCACTGAAAATCTGCAGGGACATATCTCGGTAATGATGAGCAAGGTCGATGATGCACTTTTCGATCGCGCAGAAAAGGCCGAATGCAACGCAGTGCAGACCCACTACTTCGACGCGATGCGAGAACTTCGGGTTGCCAGGAAGAACATTGAAGAAGATTTCATCACGCTGTTGAATGCGAACTTTATTAACGGTATACCCCGCGAAAGCGGGATGACTGGCAATATCAATCTCAGCTGGGAAACTGATATAGACAGGCTGGATTCGGGAGATAAATGCGATCTTGAAGAAGATATCGCAATCGCCAACCTCGTGCACAAGATTCGCAACGCCTGTAGTTCTCAGCTCGTCCCGCTGGACAAGCGCATCGGTTTCCTGATGAGCGATCCGGATCTGGAGCGCTGGACCAATCCGTTAGCACCCGAACTGATTTGTGAAGCGTTCAAAGCCGCTGTCAGACACATCGAGTCCGGTTCGGATATCCGCATGATCTCCTATAAATTATTCGACCAGTACGTTGCTGCATATCTGGAAGATATATACACACAGATCAACGGGAGTCTGGTCGGTCTCGGCGTACTGCCACAGATCAAAGTGCCTTTCGCCAAAAGCAATGATAAAACTTTGGAGACTGACGCCGCAGGCAGCTCCGAAACTGAACCCAGAAGCAAATTTCCCCATAGCGAGTATTCGCGCCGTGACCTGTCGTCGCTGCCGACAGCGCCCGGCATCCTTCCCGGCCACTATGATTTCCGTCACGCAAACCCCGCGATCAATATTCTTACCCTGATGCAGCACGGGGATAAGACGTCGTTCGCCACGCAGCCGAAAACCACGTCCGGCTGTGCTAATATTCTGCACGACATCAGAACGTCAAATCTGGCACGTAATCTGGGAGACAACGGCGCGACGACTATCGGCGTCGTCGCCATGATTTTCGATTACATCCTGAATGACAGAAATATTCCCGATCCCATGCGCGCATTGATCGGGAATCTGCAAATACCTGTTCTCAAGGTCGCACTTCTGGACCCGGACTTCCTGTCTCACAAATCGCATCCTGCACGACGGTTACTTAATCGTCTGGCCGTAACCGCCCTTGGATGGGACGAGCAACAGGGAAAGCATGACCCCGTTTACCAGAAGATAGAATCAACTGTGCAATCAGTTCTCGAACAGTTTGAAGATAATGTGGATCTGTTCGACAAGCTGTTGAACGAGTTCGATGCCTTTCTGCAACAGGAAGAAGCGCAGGCGCAGTCGCGGGCTGCGCGTACAGCAAAAGTAATGGAAGGTCAGGAACGGCTCGAAGTAGCCAGGGACATAACCCTGGATGAAATAAAGCCACGCATCAATGATGATGACAATATCGAATTCGTGCGCGAGTTTGTTACCACCCACTGGAAGAACCTGCTATTCATATGCTGCGCCCGTAATGGCAAGGACAGCGAGGCATGGAAACAGGCAGTTACCACCATGGATGAGCTGATCTGGAGTGTCAAACCGAAACATACACCACAGGACCGGAAACGACTGGCGGCAATGCAGCCGGTTTTGCTCGGGAACCTGCGCAGCGGCATGGAACGTCTGGCGATTCCGTCAACTGAACGCGATAATTTCATTGCCAGACTGGTGCGTGCACATGCACTCACCGCAGCATCAGAAACTGGAAAACCAGTCGCCGCGGCACCAAAGCAACCGGAAAACCCGGCAGAAACACCGGCTCCAAAGCCGATAAATCCGACGCCCCGGGAAGTCCCGGAAGCGCGAACTTTGGCGGAACCCGGCGAGGCCTATTACCTGCAGCAGGTAAAAAAAATGAAGCCCGGAGTCTGGCTCGAGTTCGTAGGCAGCCATGGCCAAAAAAGTCGGGTGAAATTGAGCTGGATAAGCCCTATAACCGGCACCTTCCTGTTTACTGACCGGCAGGGCCTGAAAGCCGGTAACTATACGACGGACGAACTGGTTACCATGTTGAATGCCAGGCTGGCCCGGATAATCGATACGGCGCCATTGATGGACCGCGCAGTAAGCACCGCATTACAGGGAACAACAGAATCCTGAATACAGTAACGAACGGGGTCCGGACACCACCGCTCAGGCAACGCCCAGTTCCCTGGCAGTAAGGTCCAGGCATTTCACAGCAAGCTCCATCAGTTCGTCAATCTGTTCCCGAGTCATGATCAGCGGCGGCGAAATGATCATGGTATCTCTGACCGCACGCATGACCAGTCCGTTTTCAAAGCAAAAGTCCCGGCACACGCCACCGGCCTTGCCACGTTCCTCGAAAAAGCTGCGCGAGGTCTTGTCGCGGACAAGTTCCAGCGCCCCCAGAAATCCCAGGCCGCGTGCCTCACCTACCAGCGGATGGTCTTGTAGTTCTTTCCAGCGCTGCTGCAAATAAGGCGCAGTATTCTGAGCAACATTTTCAATCAGCTTTTCGTCCCGGATGATGCGGATATTTGCCGCCGCCACGGCGCAGGAAGCGGGATGGCCGGAATAAGTAAACCCGTGAAAAAACTCACCACCCTCTTCGATCAGCGTCTCGGCTACCCGATCACTTACCATTACGCCGCCGATAGGCAGATAACCGGATGACAGTCCCTTGGCGATCGGCATCAGGTCAGGCTGCAATCCGTAGTAATCGGAGCCGAACCACTCGCCGGTTCGTCCAAAGCCGCAAATGACTTCGTCGATTACCAGCAAGATGTCGTATTCACTGCAGATGCGTTTAATTTCGGGCCAGTAACTATCCGGTGGGATAATGACTCCGCCGGCACCCTGAATTGGTTCCGCGATAAAAGCCGCGACCTGGTCCACGCCCAGCTCATTGATTTTCTCTTCCAGACGCCGGGCCACGCGCACCCCGAATTCGTCGGGCGACAGTTCACCGCCATCGGCATACCAGTAAGGTTGCTCGATATGCACGATTCCTGGCACTGGCAAGTCACCTTGCCCGTGCATGGGCTGCATGCCACCCAGACTTGCGCCCGCTACAGTACTGCCGTGGTAAGCATTGATGCGGCTGATCAGGTTTTTTTTAGACGGCTGCTCCTTCAGGTCCCAATAGCGACGCACCATGCGCAACACTGTGTCATTAGCCTCGGAACCGGAACTGGTAAAAAATACCCGGTTGAGATGTGCCGGTGTCACCTCTGCAAGCAGTTCCGCGAGATCCGTGGCCGGCGGTGTAGATGTCTGGAAAAATGTGTTGTAGTAGGGAAGTTCCAGCATCTGCTGGTAAGCTGCCTCGGCCAGTTCCTTGCGCCCGTAACCGACATTCACGCACCACAATCCGGCCATAGCATCGAGCAGTCGGCGACCATCGGAGTCCCACAGATAGATACCTTCGGCACGGGTGATGACGCGCGTGCCCTTCTGCGCAAGCTGCTTGTAATCGGTGAAAGGATGCAGATGATGACAGCGATCTGACTCCTGGAGTCTGACGGTCTCGGCGAGATGCTTCATGGTGTGACTCGTAAAAAATGGCGGCAGGCTAATGCCGGGGGATCGAACAGCAGCACACTAAACATTCAATAACAAAAATTCGCGTTCCCAGGAGCTGATCACTTCGAAGAATGTCTCGTACTCGCGTTCCTTGATGGCACGGTAGGCATCGATAAACTCTTCGCCGAGAACCTCGATCAATGGCTCGCATTCGGACAACAGGTCCATCGACTGATCCAGATTGCGCGGCAGCGCATAATCCAGATCATAGGCATTTCCCTTAAAGGGTTTTTCCGGCTTCAAGCCTTCGATCATGCCGAGATATCCGCAGGCCAGTGAAGCCGCCAGGGCCAGGTAAGGATTGGTATCGGAACCTGACACGCGGTTTTCAATACGGCGCGCCTGGGGCGCGGCGATAGGTGCACGAAACCCCACCGTGCGGTTGTCGTAACCCCACTTCAAGTTGATCGGTGCCGAATCATGCCGCGCAATGCGCCGATAGGAATTTACATTGGGCGCAAAGAAAACCATCGCGCCTGGCACATACTTTTGCAGTCCGGCAATATGGGAAAGGAAAAGATCGCTGGCCCTGCCAGCAGCATTACTGAAGACGTTTCTGCCGGTTTCGATGCTCTGCACACTCTGGTGGATGTGCATGGCACTGCCGGGTTCGCCGCTCATGGGTTTGGCCATGAAAGTAGCATACATATCGTGGCGCAAGGCAGTCTCGCGCACCGTCCGCTTGAACAGAAAAGCCTGATCAGCGCGGCTTAACGCCTCGCCATGCATAAAGTTGATTTCCATCTGCGCTGCGCCCGATTCGTGGATCAGCGTATCGATTTCGATTTCCTGTATTTCGCAGTAATCATAGATGTCATCAAACAAGGGATCGAACTCATTGACCGCATCGATGCTATACGACTGCCGCACCGTTTCCTGACGGCCCGAACGGCCGACCGGCGGCACCAACGGGTAATCGGGATCCACATTTTTTGCTACCAGAAAAAATTCCAGCTCCGGCGCGACAATGGGTTTCCAGCCCTTGTCTTCATAAAGCTTCAGCACCCTGCGCAACACGTAACGCGGTGAGATTTTCACCGGTTTTCCATTGTGGTGTTCGCAATCGTGGATTACCTGCGCGGTGACGTCGGTAGCCCAGGGAACCAGCCGGATCGTATCCACATCCGGTACCAGCTGCATATCGATCTCGGCCGGGTGAATAGTACTGGTGTCATTCGGATACTCGCCGGTGACGGTCTGCAGAAACAGCGATTCAGGCAGACGCACACCTTCATCACGTCCGAAACGGTGCGCCGGCATGATCTTCCCGCGCGGCGTCCCGGCCATATCAGGCACCAGGCATTCCACTTCGGTAACACCGCGACTCTTCATCCATTCTTCAATTACAGTCATATATACCTGCGCTTGTTGAGGTGTTGCCGGCAAGCTTCGCCGAACGTCCGGAACAATGCTGTAGACAACGAATTTTCATGCAGGTGCCATTCCGGATGCCACTGTACCGCCAGGGCAAAAGTCTGCGCATCTGTCACGCTGAAAGCCTCTATCAGACCGTCCGGCGCGCGCGCCTCGACAGTCAATCCCTCACCAAGCCGGTCTATACCCTGGGAGTGCAATGAATTGACCTCTGCGCGAGGGCTCGCTGCGATCGCTGCAAGCTGACCCTCAGGCGCAAAATCCACAGTATGCGCCGGCCCGTAACGCTGCGCCTCCGGCACCTGACCCAGTTCGCGATGATCGTGCATCCCCGCGATCCGGTGAACCTGCTGATGCAGGCTGCCGCCAAAAGCGACGTTCATCTCCTGAAAGCCCCGGCAAATGCCCAGCACCGGAACCGCTGCCGCAACCGCCGCACGAATCAACGGCAACGCCAGGGCATCACGTTGGGTGTCATGCAGGGTTCCAGTCTCACTATCAGGCCCACCATAGCGGCAGGGCTCAACGTTTGAATGACTGCCCGGCAAAAGCAAACCGTCGATCCGGGCGATCAGCCGCGCCTGATCGATGCGATCAGCCAGACCGGGAATGAGCAGCGCTTCGCCACCGGCGCCATCCATTACCGCCGTAATGTATTTCTCACCGACCGCATGAAAGGGCTGGTCATCGAGCATCTTGCGATCGGCGATGATCCCGATAACCGGTATTGCACTGGGAGTGTTCATTTTCTTAGACAATAGCATGCGCGCCGCGTCGCTCACAAGCGAGGAACCGGCACCGGTTTTTACCGCCGCAACAGGCTCCTTTCAACAGGCTGAAATACTGCACATACCAATGTAAACGGGGCGTACCGCATTCCGTGGCGCTCGCTTGACACCAGCTACGGCTTTAAGCTCCACTATGCGAATATTAAACAATTGGTCTGCATCCATGTCTGTACGTGCCACCCCGGCCGAAGCCGAGCAGTTTCTTGACGAGCATCCGCACGTCAGCACCGTTGAATTACTTATCCCGGATCTCAATGGAGTATTACGCGGCAAGCGCATCGAGCGGGATGCCCTGTTGAAGGTATACACGGACGGGATCTGTCTGCCAGGCTCCTTGTTCGGCGCCGACATCACCGGCGAGACAGTGGAAGCCACGGGTCTCGGTTTTTCTATCGGCGACACCGACCAGTTGTGCTGGCCGGTAGCCGGCACCCTGTGCACCGTTCCATGGCAGAAGCGCCCGATGGCCCAGCTGCTGATGACCATGGTGGAACTGGACGGGAAGCCGTTTTTTGCCGACCCGCAGCAGGTACTGGCAAAAGTACTGCAGAAGTTCGATGTTCTGAAGCTGCGACCCCAGGTAGCCGTGGAGCTGGAGTTTTACCTGATCGATCAGCAGCGCACGCCGCAGGGCGCACCACAACCGCCGCTGTCGCCGGTCACTGGTGAGCGCGAGCATACGACGCAGGTCTACGGCATGAATGAGCTCGACGACTATCGGGAGATGTTCGAAGAGATTTCCGATGCTGCTGCGCTGCAGAATATCCCGGCAGAAGCCTTCGTTGCGGAATATGCGCCAGGTCAGTATGAAGTCAATCTGCATTATGTTCCGGATGCGCTGCTGGCCTGCCATCATGCAATACTTCTGAAGCGCATCATCAAGGCTATTGCTCGCCGTCATGACATGGAAGCGACTTTCATGGCCAAGCCCTACAGCGAGGCAACCGGCAGCGGCACGCACATTCATATCAGCATGCTGGACGAACACGGGGTCAATGTTTTCACCGGTGAAGATGAACTCGGCAGTGAAGTTCTGCGCCACGCCATCGGCGGCCTGTTCGCCACCATGGAAGAAAGCATGGCTATCTGTGCGCCCAACACCAACTCGTTCCGCCGCTTTCAGCACAGTTCTTTCGTCCCGATGTCGCGCACCTGGGGCTGGAACAATCGCACCGTTGCGATACGCATTCCAACCGGCTCGGCCGAAGCCCAGCGCCTGGAGCACCGGATTTCCGGCGCTGATGCCAATCCTTATCTGCTGATTGCTGCCTTGCTTTCCGGCATTCACCACGGCATTACCGGACGCCTGGACCCGGGTCCGGCGGTTACCGGGAACGCCTATGAACTCGACCTGCCATCGCTGCCGGCCGAATGGTCGGTGGCGCTGGATATTTTCGCCAACAGTAAAGTCCTCAGCCAGTACCTGACGCCTGAATTCTGCAAAGTTTATCTCGCCTGCAAAACCGAGGAGCACCGCCTTTTCGAGAGACAGGTATCGCCCCTGGAGCACCAGTGGTACCTGCGCCTCGTCTAGTTTCATGAGCGGTCAACCTCACCCGGCTTCCTACTACACCGCCACCGCCAATCCGGCTCCCGACCGGTCGGCATTAAATGCTGCGATCGATGTCGATGTGTGCATCATCGGCGCCGGGCTTACCGGCTGTTCCACTGCATTGAACCTGATCGAAAAGGGCTACAGTGTTGCGGTTCTGGAAGCGAATCGCGTGGGTTGGGGCGCTTCCGGACGCAGCGGCGGACAGATGATTTTCGGCTATGCGTGCGACATGGAGAAACTGGAGAACCTGGTGGGCCCGCAGGACTCCCGGCTGCTATGGGATGTTTCCATCGAGGCGCTGAATTATTCCAGATCCCTGATAGAACGTTTCAAAATCCAGTGCGACCTGAAATCCGGCCATCTGCACGCGGCGGTCAAACCGCGCCACCAGCGCGCGCTTGAATGCTGGCAACAGGAATTGCAGACACAGTATGGTTACACCGGCCTGCAGCTGCTGGATCGCCAGACGCTAGGCCCCTTGTTGCAGACGGATGCCTATGAAGGCGGCCTGCTGGACCCCAATTCAGCACACCTGCATCCGCTGAACTACACCCTGGGTCTGGCCGCCGCCGCAGAATCAGCCGGCGCCGTCATTTATGAAAACTCCGCCGCGGAACGCATTGAATACGGCGCGAGCCCGACAGTCACCACCGCCAACGGCCGGGTCCGCTGCAAATACCTGGTGTTCTGCGGAAATGCCTATCTCGGTGGCGTGGAAAAATCGCTGCGCAGAAAAACCATGCCAGTCGGCACCTATATCATTGCCACTGAATCACTGGGCGAGCAGCGCGCCCATGCCTTGATCGCGAATGAGATGGCGGTGGCCGACATGAATTTCGTGCTCGACTATTTTCGTCTGTCTGCTGATCACCGGCTGCTGTTCGGCGGCCGGGTAAGTTATTCAACACTCGCACCATCGAATCTCGCCCGCGCCATGCGACCACGCATGCTGAAAATATTCCCGCAGCTGGATGACGTAAAAATCGACTACAGCTGGGGTGGTTTTGTTTCCATCACCGCCAACCGGGCGCCACACTTCGGACGTTTGCGCGACAACGTGTATTTTGCCCAGGGCTTCTCCGGACACGGCATTGCGTTGACCGGCATGGCCGGCAGACTGATGGCGGACGCGATAGCCGGCACGGCGGAGAAATTCGACGTTTTCACACGCATCCCGCATCTAAGCTTTCCTGGCGGACCAGTGTTCAGAACGCCGGCGCTGATGCTGGCCATGACCTGGTACCGCTTGCGCGATCTGCTCTAGACCTGGAGCACCCGCTATTTCCTGACGACTCCATCGAAGCTGCCGAGCACAGCGTACAGATCCGGCCGACGATCACGAAACAGGCCCCAGGC
>JAGXGS010000044.1 GCA_024636585.1 Thiogranum sp.
ATCAAAAATGTGCAGTGGCTTACCGGTTGCACCTGCTTCTGCCAGCATCGACATGCTTTCGCCGCTGACCACCAGGTGGTCGGCCAGACCGAGAAACGCCTGGTAGGGATTTTCGGTAGTGCGGTCGCCCCAGTGCCAGGCGTGCACCGGCACTGTCAGCCGGCCCAGAAACTTGCGATATAACGGGTCCGGGGTGCGGGCGCTGTTCGACACCAGCAGCGAACCACCCGCGCTACCGACCTCACGATTGAGCCATCCGGCCAGCTGCCGCAGCTTTTCCCCGGTCAGCACGAACGGACCGCTGTCGCCACCGAGCAATACCGTCCAGTACGGACGCTGCAAGTCGTCCAGCTGCGCTGCCCATCCGGCCGCCGCCGCGTCCAGTCGCGCGCGCGTCAGCGAATGCAGGGGCAGATTCACATACAGCACATTGGAGCACCGGGGAACTGAATACTGCGGTGTCACCACGATGAGATCAAAGACATCCGGACGCGACCAGGGGCGCCCCAGGTGTACCAGCCGGGTCATGCCGCCGGACTGCTCGCGCACCCAGCGCGCCACCGGTTCATTCCGGCGCCCGGCGGTGATCAGCAGATCCGGCCAGGGTGGCGCAAGCTCGCTGGAAGCGGACTTGTCGAGTCCTGCGAGAGTCGTCCCGAACAACCGGTTGGTCAGTAATTCATAACGGTGATAGGCCATCCGCCGCACTTCGAAAGGCCAGCCCAGCGCTTCGGCAAGTGCCAGCACCTGGGTGTTATCCCCGGCCTTGTGACCGGTCAAAACCCATACGCGCGGAGGCCGTGACAAATCGGTTGCGGTGGTAGTCACTGATAGATCGAATGCTTTCTGCAAATGCGCGAGCTTACCGCAATCGCAAGGTATCTGCAGCGCAAATCGTTTACCATAACGCCCCAGACCCGCGCACCAAGGAGGCCGGTTTTTTGGTCCTGACCCGCTATATCACCGCAGAGATAGTTAAACCGCTGTTCCTGGGTGTTACGCTGCTGATTATCATTTTCACCGGCTACAGTTCCGCGGTAAAGCTGGCCGAGGCTGCGCAGGGTATGATCGACATGCGCGTCATCGCCCGTCTGATCGGCCTGAATACCATCGTCGCACTGGAAGTGCTGCTGCCCACCGCACTGTACCTGTCGATCATCGCCGCGTTGACCCGTTTCTACCGGGATTCAGAGATGGCTGCCATGAACGCCGCAGGCGTCGGCGAATGGCAGATCATCCGCGCAATCATGCTGCTGTCGCTGCTGATAGCTGCATTAGTGGGGGCCATCTCCATGTATGGCCGTCCCTGGGCCTACCGCGAAAGTTATCACATCGAAGCCCAGGCGAAAGCGGAATTCGATATCCGCAAGATAGCACCGGGACAGTTCATCGAATTGCAGGACAACAAGTATGTCCTGCACGCGGGTGCTGTCGATCAGTCCACCGGTCGCCTGCAGGAGGTCTTCATGCAGACCGAGGTGGGAGAAAAACTGCAGGTGGTGTTTGCCGAAGAAGCCTACCTGCCGCCAGTGCGGTTCGGTGAACCGCGCACCTTTGAAATGTTCAGAGGCTATGGCTATCTGCTCGACCGGACCGGCGGAAAAGATTCAACTTTGCGTTACAAAAAATTGATCCTGCATATTCCGATCGAGGAACCGGACAAGAGCTACCGGCGCAAGGCCGAGCCGACCATCAATCTGTTCAAATCGGATGCACCCAAGGACATTGCGGAATTCCAGTGGCGGGTATCGACGCCGTTGGCAACCATGCTGCTGGCATTGCTGGCGGTACCCCTGAGCCGCACGGCTCCCCGCCAGGGCCGACATGCCGGCTTCTTCGTCGCTATCCTGATCTATGTCGGACTGTTCAACGCCATCAGCGTGGCACGCAACTGGGTTGAAGACGGCGTCGTCGCCCGCTTTCCAGGGCTGTGGTGGGTGTATCTGCTGCCGGCGCTGCTGTTCGCGATACTCGTTGCGACACCCTACTGGACACGGAGAAAACGCACATGAGCCGCCTCGACCGGTATATCGGCGGTTATCTGCTGAGCGGCTGGATTCTGGTATGGCTGATCATGTCAGCGATCTTCAGCCTGCTGACGTTCGTCGATGAACTGGAACGCACCAGTGAACTCTACCGGGTCAGCGATGCGGCGCTGTTTATTCTCTACACCTTGCCGCAACGTTCGATGGATCTGGTTCCTGTGATTGTACTGCTGGGCACTCTGGTGGCGCTGGCCGGACTGAACAAGAACAGCGAAATTATCGCCATGCGTGCGGCCGGCATGTCGCTGTGGCGCTTGTTACGTTCAGTGGCTGTGCCCGCAGTGCTGCTGGTAATCGGTCTGTATGCCACTTACGAATATGTCGCGGCGCCCCTGTACCAGCAGGCGGAAACGCAGAAAACAATGACGCGGCAGGGCAAGGCCAATCTGTTCAAGGGCAAGGGACTCTGGTCTGCCAGCGATTACCGCTATTTCAACGTGCGCACGCTGCAGCATGGCTCGGTCCCGACTGAGATCTATCTGTACCAGTTTGCCCCCGATGGCAGACTGCTGGACTTCATCGCAGCGGACACGGCAGTCCCGGCGCCGGACCGCGAATGGCGTCTGATCGATGTGCAGCACAAGACCCTCAGGAACGGGGAACTGCGGACCGAGCACAAGGAACAACTGGACATGGGCCCGTTCTGGTCCAGCGAGGAGCTTCCGATCATCCCGCTTTCCATTACCGGGATGACCCTGACCGGCCTGTACAGTTATAACAAACACCTGCAGGCGACCAATCAGCAAATGGAGCGTGTGGAACAGCTGTTCTGGCAGAAGATGGCCTTGCCGCTCACGGCCGGGGCCATGGTGCTGCTGGCGACGCCGATCGGTGCCGGGCTCGGCACCCAGCGCAGCGCCGTGTTCGGCCGCAATCTGGCCCGCGGCGCCGGCATCGGCATTCTGTTCTATCTCGCCACGCAGATCATAAATACCGGCGGCCCGATGCTCGGCATCCCTCCGCCGGTGGTGGCATTTATTCCGGTGGCGCTGGTGCTGGCTGCGGCGAGCGGATTGTTTTACCGCATGCGCTAGATTTGTCGCACTGCTGGCCAGAAGGCATAATCCGCAGCCAGTCCGGCCCTACAGCCCTCTCGTCCTAAACAATCCGGGTAACAATCATGCGGTTAATGTTGACCTTTTTCAGAGCCTATCCGTGGCAGTCCGCCGTCATGCTCCTGGCCCTGCTGTTCGCCGGAATCGCGGAGGGCGTCGGCCTGTCGGCGTTGTTACCGCTCATCAACATCGCCATCAAGGATGAGAGTGCCGAGCGCAATGAATTCGAGCGCGCCATCACCGATTTCCTGCTCAGCGTCGGCATTCAGCCGACCATCGGCACCCTGCTGATTATCATCGTTCTGGGCGTGACGGTTAAAAGCCTGCTGTTGCTGGTAGCCAACAAGCAGGTCGGCTACACAGCCGCGCGCGTGGCGCTGGACCTGCGTCTGGACATGCTGCGCGCGATCCTGCGCAGCAAGTGGGAGTATTTCATTCACCAGCCGATCGGCAAACTCACCAACAGTCTGGCCACGGAAGCACAGCGGTCTTCCGAATCGTTCGTCAATGGCGCCACCGTAATCACCTTCCTGGTGCAGGCGATCATCTACGGCGCGGTGGCGGTCGCGGTATCCTGGAAAGCGACCCTGATCGGTCTGGGGGCGGGCATCATCATTATCGGCATTTCGCACTTCCTGGTGCGCATGGCCAAACGCGCCGGCAAGCGCCAGACCGGCCTGCTGATTTCCCTGCTCACGCAGTTGACCGACACCCTGCTGTCAGTGAAGCCTTTGAAAGCCATGGGGCAGGCGCATCTGGCCGACGCGGTGCTCGCCATGGAGACCAGAAAACTCAACAAGGCCGTGAAGCGCCAGGTATTCAGCAGCGCTCTGCTGAACGTGGCGCAGGAAGAAATGTCCACCATTGTGATCGCGCTGGGCATGTTCGTGGCACTGGTACAGTTCGAGATGCCGGTGGCTACAGTGATGATCCTTGCGGTAGCGCTGGGCCGCATGCTGGCGCATTTTGGCAAGGTGCAGAAGCAATATCAGAAGATGGTGATCGGCGAAAGCGCCTTCTGGTCGATGCGGCGCACCATCGATGAAGCCCGACGCGCGGAAGAACGACTGGACGGCAGCATCGCACCGCCGCCGCTCAACAGCAGTATCGAGCTGCGCGACGTAAGTTTTTCCTATACCGATGCGCCAGTGGTGCAGAATCTTTCGATGGAGATCCCGGGCGGCGGTCTGACAACGCTGGTCGGCCCATCAGGATCGGGAAAAACTACGATCATCGATCTGATCATCGGGCTGTTGCAGCCACAGTCCGGCGAAGTATTGATCGACGGGGTACCGCTGCATACCCTCGACAGCACCGCATGGCGTCGCATGATCGGCTATGTGCCGCAGGAGACTATCCTGCTGCACGACAGCATTCATCACAATGTATCGCTGGGCGATGAAGCGCTCAGTGAGCAGGACGTCGAAAATGCATTGCGCGCCGCCGGCGCCTGGGACTTCGTTGCGGCGTTGCCGCTGGGCATGCATGACACGGTCGGCGAGCGCGGCACCCGCTTATCGGGTGGGCAGCGCCAGCGCATCATGATCGCACGGGCGCTGGCGCACAAACCGAAACTGCTGATCCTCGACGAGGCTACCAGTGCCCTGGACCCGGCCAGTGAAGCCGCCATTCGCGATACCCTGCAGCAACTGCGGGGCAAACTCACCATCCTTGCCATCTCCCATCAGACCGGTCTGGTCGAGGCCGCGGATCGCGTCTATCGACTGGAGGCCGGCACCGTCAGGAGCGTGGAAGACCAGCGCCTGTCAGAGCATCCCGGGGAATAGCGCGCGCACCCGCTGCACGGCGCGCTCCAGATCACTGCAATCGGCAACCGGCGGCCGGTTAAAGGTTTCATCCAGCCACACGGCCCGACCACTGTTCACCAGCTCCCGGTGGACCAGGCGCAGATCGCGGCTGAGCCGCTGCGGTCCGCACGCCATCATGAAGCTGTAGGTCATGGCGCTGAAACGAAAATCACGGGGCACTGCATGACCGGGTCGCATCGCATACCCATAGCCACCGAGATCGGCGATATAAACCGGTTTGCCGGTTGCGCAGGCTTCACTCAGCATCGAAATACTGTCGGCTGTCACCACCGCCGCATCGCATAGCGCCAGAATTCCAAAATACGGATTATCCAGGTCCTGCGCTCGCCAGTGATGTATGTAATACGGCACCGACAGCTGGTCTTCGAAAGCGCGCGCGGCAGCTGGCGAGGTCCGCGCGCTGGTAGAAACGAGCAGTGAATATCCCTGCGCTTCGGCCAGGCGGTTCACCCGCCGCGCAATCGACGCCGCATTTTTCGGCCCCAGCGTATAGGGTCCGCTGTTACCACCGAGAATCACTGCCAGCCAGGGCTTCGGCAGATGTGCGAAACGCTCCGCCCAGTGTTCGCCGGCCGCGGCCAGGCGCTGCGGTGTCAGACGGTGCAGCGTGACGACGTTATGCAGCACCTTCGGGTGCGCGGCCAGGCGATACTGGGGCGTGGTCACGATCAGATCGAAATTATCCGGGCGCGCCCAGGGCCTGCCGAGGTGCACGATACGGGTGCGACCGGCGTTCTGATCGCGGATCCAGCGGCACACCGGCTCGTTGCGCATGCCGGCGGAAATCACCAGGTCCGGCCAGGGCGGCTCCAGCGTACTCGAACGGTCGAGGCGGATACCGCGCAAATCGCTGCCGCGCAACAGGCTGGTGCGGAATTCACTGCGACGGTAACTGAGTTCCTTGAGTTCATACGGCCAGCCCAGCGCTTCAGCCAGGGCCAGAATCTGGCTGCGTTCGCCGGCGCGATAGCCGGTAACCAGCCAGACACGGGGAGTGACAGCATCAGGCGTGCCGGGAGATGGGGTGGCCACAGGCGGGTTCATCTGGCAGGGCACGATGCTGACGGCACCATGGCACCGCCGCTCAACTCCAAGTACAATTCCGGGCTTGCGAATCTAGCGGCTCGGACAGTCTGACGCAAGTCGGAACTGTTCGCCTGCACTCAATACCCGGTGACGATTTTCTCATGGCTGACTACAACACTTTTCTGGCACAGATTTATGAAGTGCTCAAACCCTTTGCCAAGCACGGCCTGATCCTCAATGAGGATTGCGAGCTGGTGACCGAGCTGGGATTGACTTCATTGCAGGTCATGGAGCTGATCGAACACATCGAGGATCACTTCGATATTTCCGTGCCCCTCAATATTCTGCCGGACATCCGTACCATCCAGGACCTCGCGCAGCAACTGGAAAACCTGTCCCCCGACGCATGAGCCTGTTCGATAAATTTCAGCCCATTATCGACATCCGGGCCGACCTCGCCGCGCTCGGCGTGATGCCGTTCGGCGCGGTCACGGAAAAAATCCTCTCGCCCACCGAAGCGGTGGTGGATGGACACAAGGTGATCCTGGCCGGCACCAATAATTACCTGGGACTGACTTTCGATCCCGAATGCATCGCTGCGGCCAAACAGGCGCTGGATGAAATGGGCACCGGCACCACCGGTTCGCGCATGGCCAACGGCACCTTCATCGGTCACGTGCAACTGGAGCAGGAACTGGCGGAATTTTTCGCCCGCCAGCATGCCATCGTGTTTTCGACCGGTTATGCAGCCACCATGGGCATGGGTTCGACACTGGCCGGACGCGGCGACATCATCGTGCTGGACGCCGACAGTCATGCCAGCATCTATGACGGTGTGCGACTGGGCGGGGCTGAGGTGATTCGTTTTCGTCACAACGACCCGACCGACCTGGAAAAGCGCCTGCGCCGGCTCGGCGATCGCATCGACAAAACCCTGATTATCGTCGAAGGCATCTACAGCATGGTCGGCGACCAGGCACGGCTGGCAGAGATTGCCGAAGTCAAACGCAAATACGGCGGCATGCTGCTGGTCGACGAGGCGCATTCACTCGGCATGCTCGGCGCGCATGGCCGCGGTGTCGCGGAAGCGGCCGGCGTCGAGAAGGATGTGGATTTTATTGTCGGCACCTTCAGCAAGAGCCTGGGCGCCATTGGTGGTTACTGTGTCAGCGACCATCCGCAACTGGAAGCGATTCGCTTCGCCATCCGCTCGTATATTTTCACCGCCTCGCCCTCGCCCTCGACGATTGCCTCGACACGCGTGGCGCTGCGCCTGATGCAGGAACGTCCGGAGTTGCGCCAGCGCCTGTGGGACAATGCGCAACGGCTGTACGATGGCCTGAAAGACCTCGGCCTGCAGGTGAGTCCGCAGGTCAGCCCGGTAGTTGCCGTGACTATCAAAGATCGCAACCAGGCCATCGCCGCCTGGACTCATTTGCTGCACCACGGCGCCTATGTAAACCTGGTGATGCCGCCGGCATCGCCGACCAACGACAGCCTGCTGCGTTGCAGCGTCAGCGCCGCACACAGTACCGAGCAGATCGACCGCATCATTGCCGCTTTCGCCGCCCTGCCTGCCGCCAACACCGGATAGCTTTCATGGACAAACTGAATATCGTGGGCAATGGCCCGTTACGCGGCGAGATCAGCATCTCCGGCGCCAAGAACGCCGCGCTGCCGATTCTGGCCGCCACCCTGTTGTGCCCCGAGCCGTTCACGGTGAGCAATGTGCCGCACCTGCGCGACATCACCACCACTCTGGAACTGCTCGGCCGCTTCGGCACTCGCATCGAACTCGATGAAAACATGACACTGGTTGCCGACAGCGCCAGCCTTACCACCCTGCAGGCACCTTACGAACTGGTGCGCACCATGCGCGCATCGATCCTGGTGCTGGGTCCGCTGTTGACGCGCTTCGGCGAAGCCGAGGTTTCGCTGCCGGGAGGCTGCGCCATCGGTTCGCGCCCGGTCAACCTGCATATACAGGGGTTGAAAGCGATGGGCGCGCACATCGAGATCGAGGACGGTTACATCAAGGCACATGCCAAACGCCTCAAGGGCGCGCGCTTCCTGTTTGATGTAATCTCTGTCACCGGCACTGAAAATCTGATGATGGCGGCGACGCTGGCTGACGGCGTCACAGTACTCGAAAACGCTGCGCGCGAACCGGAAATCACAGACCTGGCGCGTTGCCTGACCGCCATGGGCGCACGCATCAAGGGCGCGGGCACCGACACTATCACCATCGAAGGCGTCGAAAAACTGCACGGCGGCAGCCACACCATTACCTCCGACCGGATTGAAACCGGTACCTTCCTGGTGGCGGCAGCCGCTACCGGCGGCCATATACGCCTGCGCAGAACCGAGCCGAGCTATCTCGATGCCGTGATCGAGAAGCTGCGCGAAACCGGCGCTATCATCCACAGCGAAGGCGACGTGATTGAAATCGATATGCGCGGCAAACGCCCAAAGTCGGTGAATGTCACAACCGCGCCGTATCCGGCATTTCCGACCGACATGCAGGCGCAATTCGTGGCCCTGAATGCCTTCGCCCAGGGCACTGCAACGGTCAAGGAAACGATTTTCGAAAATCGCTTTATGCATGTGCAGGAACTGCAGCGCATGGGCGCCGATATCGAACTGCAGGGCAATACGGCCATTGTTCGCGGCGTCGAGGTCCTGCATGGTGCACCGGTGATGGCCACCGACCTGCGCGCATCGGCCTGTCTGGTTATTGCAGGTCTGGCCGCGCAGGGCGAAACCGAGATCGATCGCATCTATCACCTGGATCGCGGTTACGAGTGTATCGAGGAAAAGCTGGCTCAGCTGGGCGCAAAAATACGCCGTTTGCCAGCCGGTACCCGGCCGCAGAAGTGCACGGGTGCCTCATGAGATTGCCACGCTTCGCTCGCAATGACGTGGACACTTCCGTTAAGAGGCTCCTCAACGTTTCAGGACATTCACCAGCACCGTCAGAACCAGACTGATCACCACGCTGATCAAAATCATTGAAGTTACCGGGATGAACACGCGTCCATTTTCGGTTTCGATGTTGATATCGCCGGGCAACTTGCCGAACCAGCTGAACAGGCCCGGCGCGAAATGCAGTATCGCACCCAACAGGATCAGCGCAGCGCCCGCAAGCATAATCCAGCGCCCCATTCTGCTTCAGCCCGTCCTGCCGGCCTGAGGCGCAGGTTCAGCGACGGCAGGTATCACGCGCATTGCTCAGTTCGCGGGCGATCTGATCGCTCAGCTGCCCCGCCCCGCGACTGAGGCCGCTGACCAGATCCTGATAGCTGCCACCCTGCAGTGGTTCCTCGATCTCAAACCGGTACTGGCCCAGCTGGCAGTCCTGTTCATCGTCAAACAACCGCCAGACGCCCTGCAGCCGCGCCGACTGACCCGGCACTCCGTCAAAGCGGAAAAAATCAATTGCCACCTCCAGCGACGGCCGCACTCTGACCGGCCAGGGATACTGCACCACCTGGTCAGTCGCCAGTCGCTGCATCAGGTTCTGTGCCAGCACCCGACTGAGATTCTTGTGCAGATCGCCGCCCCAGCGATGATAGTCCGAGAAATCCAGTCGGTTTGGCGCAGCTTGTGTGACGATCTGCGGTCGCTCGAGCACATCGGGGAGGCTGACCGGGCCGACGCCCAGCAGCAGCGCCTCGGGCATCGCAACCGGCGTTCCAGGCTCCATGCTCAGCGCATAGAAACTGGCGGGCGGGCTGGGACTTCCGACGCAGCTCACCAGCGCCAGCAATAGCACCACAATACTGGCGACTCTCCCTGTGTGTCTCATCGCATGACTCCCTTAGGTTAGTTTCCCTTACCCCTGATCAGCGCTTCCGGATGCCGCTCCAGGTATTCCGCCAATCCCCGGGCGGAACGCGCAGCGCCACGAATCTCCTCCAGTGCCCGATATAGCTGCTGGCCGACTTCGCCCTCCATCGAACCGAGATTTTCCAGCGACTCGAGCGTAGCAGTGGCAGCCTCCAGGGTAGCGCGCGCGTCCTGAGCCAGACCGGGTGCGTCACGGTCAAGCGCTTCCACCAGTTGTCGGGTGCTGATCAACAGCTCATTCATGTTAGTGACCGTCGCTTCCAGTGGCACATTCTCCAGCCGTTCGAGGATGCGTGCCGCACTGCTGGTTATGCCGCTGAGCGCGCCGGGCATGGTCGGAAGTTCCGGATGCACGCCATCATAATTAACCTCCGCGGGTGGCGCCTCCGGAAACAGATCCAGCTCAACGAACAGGCGCCCGGTAAGCAGGTTGCCCGATTGCAGTCGTGCGCGCAGTCCCTGGTCGACCAGCTGCTCTACCTGTTCTTTCAAACGCTGATCCAGCGCCTCGCCGCTCAGTCCCTCGAGTTCTTTATCATCGATGGTGCGCTGGGGCTCCAGAACGATGTGCACGGGAACGGAGAATTCACCCTGCTGTTTCACCAGCCGTGATTCAATCATTTTTACCGTGCCGAGCCGCACACCGCGAAATTCAACCGGGGCGCCGACCTCCAGTCCACGCAAGCTGTCGCTGAAACTCAGCAGGTACGGATAGCCGGTGGTAATCGGATCCTCCTGGCTGTCCGCATAGTTCTCATACAGATAAAACACGCTGTCTTCAGGTGCCAGCTCCTGATTCCCGGCGCCTTCAGGCGTACCGAAAGCAATACCGCCACTGATCAGCGCCACCATCGATTCGACGTCGACGCTCAATCCCGAGGTATCCACCGACACATCGACGCCGCCAACATTCCAGAAATCGGTCTCCGGCCATACAAAGCGATCATGCGGCGCGCGAATGAATATACCGATATCCACATATTCATGGTTTTCTGCCAGTGCATACTCTGTCACTTCGCCCACCACGAACTGGCGGAAATAAACCGGTGAGGCCACGGTGAGCGAACCGAGCGTGTCGGCACGCAGGCGATAGGTGGTGCCGTCGACATCGGAGGTCACGACCGGCGGTTTTTCATAGCCCGTAAAGGTGCGCGTCGGATCGCCGCGCTCACCCGGGTCCATGGCAATATAGCCACCGCTGATCAAGGTGCCAAGGCCGGTAACTTCACCGCCACCGATGCGTGGCCGCACCACCCAGAACTTGGCAGTTTCGGTCAGGTGCCGTTCCATTCCCGGCACCAGTTCGGCGGTGACCAGCACGTGCGACAGGTCACTGGCAAAACGCACCCGGTTGACCTGTCCGATGGTGACCTCGCGATACTTGATGGCGGTCTGTCCCTCTTCGATCCCCTCCGCGGTCTGGAAGCGAATGACGAACTCCGGCCCCTGTTCCGAAACCGTCTTGAACAGCAACCAGCCGCCGATCAATGCAGCAATCAGCGGCAGCAGCCAGACCACCTGCAAACCCTTGTTATCTGGCTCCACGACAGCATCCGGAATTTGTTCGCCCATGCTGTCCGACCGGTCCTGCTCAACCATTCCTGTCCCCTGTTTCTTTTTTCTCATCCCATATCAGGCGCGGGTCGAAACTCATCACAGCCAGCATCGTCAGTATAACCACTGCGGCAAATGCCCGCGCCCCCGCACCGGGATAGACAGAAGCTATGGATCCGACCTGCACCAGTGCCACCAGCAGCGCCACCACAAAGATATCGACCATTGACCAGCGCCCCACCAACTCGGTGATACGATACAGACGCGCACGCTGGCGATGTTGAAATGATGAACGGCGCTGCACGGATATCAGCAGATAAGTCAACGCAATCATCTTCAGCAGCGGTATCAGTATGCTGGCCACGAACACAATCAGAGCCAACGGCCATTCACCATTGATAAACAGGTAGATCACCCCGCTCATGATGGTGTCGGGCTGTCCGCTGCCAAGATAGACGGTGGTCATGACCGGCAGCAGATTGGCCGGCAGGTACATAAGCATGGCGGCAAGCAGAAACGCCCAGGTCGCGCCAATGCTGTTGCGCTTGCGCACGTGGACCTTTGCTCCGCAACGTGGGCAATGCGTGTGCCGATGCGATGGCACCCGCAGTAACAGTTCGCAGGTGTGGCAACTGGTCATACCGAAATCGCGCGCCCGCTGCATCACAGTTTTTCCCGCGCCAGCTTTTCCCATAGCAGGCGCGGTTCAAATGCCGACAATGACGCCGCCGACACCAGAATCAACGCGAGAAATGCGTACAGCGCCGGACCGATCACAACTTCCGCCATACCTTCCAGTTTCACGAAAGCCACCAGCACGCCGAGCATGAAGACATCCAGCATGCTCCAGGGCACCAGATGGCTGATCCAGGTCAGCACCGTTCGCAGCAGCGGCGCCCGCCATCCAAAGCGCAGGCCGGTCAACACATATAGCATGCTGACTACAATGAGTGCCGGCCCCACCACAGTCGCAATCAGCACCGCGACCGCCAATTCGCCCATACCGGCCTGGTACAGGGCAGCCGAAGCACCAATCAGTGTGGTGCTTTGCAAGCGTCCCTGCATCTCCATCATCATGAACGGAAAGGCGTTGGCAAGCACCAGCAGAAGCAACGCAGTTACGTTCAGGGCGAACAGCCGGTCGAGGCCGCCAACGGGATTGCGCGCCAACCGTGCGCCGCAGCGTGGACAGCGGGCACGCTGTCCAGGCGCAAGCTGCGGCAGGCGCTGCAATCCGTCGCACTCGCGGCAGGCAAGATAGCGCTCCGGGCGCTGTACTGGTTCCAGGTCATTCATGCAGGCGGTAACGTCTGAAAAATTCCATTGCAGTATGCATCAAAGTCCCGAGGCCGGAAAAGGCGTAGTTCGTCGTATTATTGACGGAGTCGGTTGGGCGCGGCAGTGGCGTTATACTGC
This sequence comes from Thiogranum sp., assembly GCA_024636585.1. GTDB lineage: Bacteria > Pseudomonadota > Gammaproteobacteria > DSM-19610 > DSM-19610 > Thiogranum. The sequence goes on from JAGXGS010000044.1 coordinate 12,772, forward strand.
AAATATTGCAGTTTACCCGGATCATCGAAGGACCTGGCGTGCAAAATCGGCATCCACAGTATCGGGCGGCTGACCTGTGCGGCTGAAGCGCCGTCCACCCGAGCGTGCAACAACCGACTGGCTGTATGTCAGCGTCTGGTCACTTTTCGTGTTCGCCAGCATACCAGTAGCGCGCACTCTACAATCCGTCATCCGCGCGCACTGGGGCCGCGAGGCCTTTTTGTACGGGGTAATGGCCGTGATCCTGTTGTCATCGCTTGGCGCTGCCTCCTGGCTCAGGTTCAGGTATCCCCGTCCCGCGCCGGCGAATTATCTCTGGCTGGCTGGCGTGACTCTGGTATTCGTCGCCTATACATATCACTTGCGCCGCAATCCCGAGGAGGCCATGCACTTCATCCAGTACGGCGTCCTGGCGCTGCTGGTGTATCGGGCACTGACGCACCATATCACTGACACCGGGATCTATGTCACCGCCGCCCTGATCACCGCCGCAATCGGCATCGTCGACGAAGCCCTGCAATGGCTGACACCTGGACGGGTGTGGGGTCTTTCGGACATCTGGCTGAACAGTTTTGCCGCGCTTCTGATGCTGCTCGGTATCGCCCTCGGCATCAGGCCAACGGGAATTTCCGGGCCACCGCGGCGTTCGACCCTGCGCATCCTGTGCCGCGCGGCACTGGTAGTCGTGGTACTGCTCGGTCTCAGCCTGCTGAACACACCGCAGCGCATCAGCCGCTATGTCGAGGCATTCCCGACACTCGACTTCATTGTGGACCATTCCAGCGTCATGGCGGAATACGGCTACCGCTATTCTAATCAGCAAGCCCTGGTATTTCGCTCCCGCCTGGCACCGGATGATCTGCGGCACAGCGATCGGACGCGGGCTTCCGAGGCTGCCGAAAAGCTGGACAGCCTGCCGGCGCTCACCGACTACAAGGCGTTCCTGCGGCTCTACACGCCGTTCACCGATCCGTTCCTGCACGAGGCACGTGTTCACCTTAATCGCCGCGACTATTACCTGCAAACTGCGGCCGGATACCAGCATGACGACAGGGACGAATTCCGCAGGCGCATGACAATCGCGCATTTTGAAAATAGAATCATGGAAGACTATTTCACCGAAAGCCTGGCCCGGTCAGGATTCCAGCTCGCGGAACCCACTGTTGCCGCCATCAGGGAGAATGCCATGCTCGACGCTGGTTATGAGAGTCCGGTCAGCAAAGCCCTGTTGACGCGAATCAGCGAGCGGCAGGTGCTGTGGGCGACGCTGTTGCTGGCGGTCGCGCTGATCGCCGCGGAACGCCGGTTCAGCAAGGCATGCCGCTCATGACTGCGCGCCGGCTGTTCACGCGGCGCGGCTTTCTGCGTCGCGCGGGGGCCAGCTTGCTGGCGACCAGCAGTCTGGCGCTGACCGGCGGTTGTCTGCGCTCGCCGCCGCGTTCAGTCGGCAGACGTGCCCGATTTGTGTTCTTTACCGATGTGCATGCACGCACCGAGTGGGATACGCCGCTGGCGATGGCGCGCGCCGCACAGGCCATCAATGCGCAGCAGGCGGATTTCATTATCGGTGGCGGCGATCTCATTACTGATGGTTTCCAGAGCAGCGCCGCCACGGTCGCACCACGCTGGGATGCTTATATGGCGATGCACCGGGCGCTACAGGGTGATGTTTATTCAACGCTCGGCAATCATGACCTGGTAGCCGCGCGCCCCGAAGACGGCTCGACACCGGCATCCGACCCGCGCGCCATCTATCGTGAGCGGCTCGGCCTGGACAACACCTGGTATACATTTGACGCGGCTGGCTATCGCTTTTTTATCCTGGATTCCATCCGCGTCAGCGACGATGCCTTCAAATATCACGGTTATATATCACTGCCCCAGATCGACTGGCTGCAGGAACAGCTCGCGCATACCGCTCGCGACCAGCCGCTGGTGGTGGTATCACACGTGCCGCTGCTCACTGCATTTTACGCTGCCACCGGGGGCGCAACGACTGCCGCGCCACCCAACCGGGTGGTAACCAACAATGTCGCAGTGCTGGAGCTGTTCGCCAGCCACAACCTGATCCTGGTGTTACAGGGGCACCTGCATGTCCGGGAGCAGCTGCAATGGCGAGATACCACCTTCATCACCGGCGGGGCCGTGTGCGGGCGCTGGTGGCGCGGCGCCTGGCATGGCACGCCGGAAGGTTTCAATATCATTACGCTGCAGGACAATCACGTGGACTGGCAATATGTCGACTACGGCTGGGAGGCACGGCGCCCGGCCAATGCATGACCGGCTGCGGCTTAGCGGTCGCGTCGCGAGTAGGCCAGGGCGAGATTGGCTTGCTGGCAGAAATGTTTGAAGGCCGTGAATGAATCTTCATCCAAAGGCCGCCCGCTGAGCTTGCGATCCGCATAGAAAAGCCCGATAGGTTTGGCATTCACCTCTACTGGCATCATGAAAAACTGCGCATCGCCGGTCAGTGCCGTGACCTCAGCGCTTATCAACGGCGCTAGTCGCGGATCGTCATCGACTCTGGCCCACAGCGGTTCGCGGCTCGTCAGCACATGTCCGAAGATGTTGGCCGGACGCGATACCACATCGAAGGCGAATTTCTCCCGCATGTCATTCCTGTCCCAGCCGAGCGCATACCGCGCACGCAGATGCGTGCGCTCGGGATTGAGCATGGCGAATAGCGTGCGGTCCATGCCGACACCGCGAAATACGCCTTCCAGCACCATTTCGAGGAACAGATTGATATCGTGCTTGCCGCCCATCATGCTCGACAGGTCACGCAGGATACTCAGTTGCAGCATTGGATCGGGCTCAAGGAATTCCGGCTGCTGCTGCTCGCTGGCGGGTGACGGCGTATCGTCCTGACGGGCGGAAGCCGGCAGGGGAATCAGTCTGGCCGCCTCGCCTCCACCAAAATTCCGCGTCGCCTTGGCGGCCTCGGCGGCATTATGATGCACGAGGTCACTGACCGCCTCGACCGGCAGGTACAGCGCTTCGGCCACCCGCCCCAGCAGCTTTTTCACTTCGGGCGCATCCCAGCCGTTCTCTGCCTTGGCCGCCAGCTCACGGGCGTATTCGATATTGCTGACGCGGGGATTTTTTCCACCCTTTTTCTCCAGGGCATTTTCCAGCAATTCGCCGAGGTGCCACTGGCGTGACAGGCCCAGACTCAGTTCAGCGAGTTCGAAACCCAGCACCTTCTTTTCGGCGCGCGCAGGATCAACACCCGGCACCTGCAAAGCTTCATTCAGCTGCTGCGCCTGTTCGCTCTTGATACTCCAGAAAGCCAGGTCACCGATGCCGCACAACAAGGTGGCAATGAAGACTTCTTCAGGTGACCGGTCGCCGCGCTTTTCAGCAAACGAGCGGGCCTGGATGGCAGCATGAAACGAACGCGCCATCTGTTCGGCCATGCGCGTCTTCTGGGCACCGGTCTGCAATGAATCTATGACCGCTATCGACAGACACAGGCTGCGAACGGTATCGAAGCCGAGCAGCACCACGGCACGCGACACAGTACTGATGCCGCGCACTCCGGCGCTGTAGATTGGACTGTTGGCCACCCGCAACATACGCGCCGTCATGGAGGCATCCTGAAGGATCACCCGCGCCAGCTCGGCCGCCGAACTCTCGCGATCGCCCGCCACGCCGGAAATTTCCTGGACCGTGCGCGCAAACACGGGCATGCCCTTGTCGCTCAGCACCTCCACCCATTCAGCGAAATTACGCGGTGTCCTGCGGGTCTTTTCTGCTTCGCCGCCGCCTGCTTCCGGCGCAGTTTCCAAATCATCCCCGCTCATTCAACCCTGCCGCAAAAGTTCCACACAAGAACGGCAGTCTAACGCAAAGCGCGACAGTTGGTGCAACTGCAGCATCAGTGCCGCAGTTTTTCCCGCCTCAGCCATTCCCATACCGGTAGCGCCGCGAGGCCACCTATCACGCCGGCGAGGTAACCCGGAATACTGACATTGAAGATCCCGGCCCATAACAGGCTGGCGACAAAGCTTGCCGCCATCATCGCAAGTACGGTGATCAGTAAGCGTTGCCAGAAACGCATAGTCATTCCTCGATTCTTATTCAGGCTTCATCACTTTCATAGCCGCTTCCAACAGGTCCATGGGCATCGGGAACACGATGGTATTGGTGCGCTCCCCGGCAATTTCCGTCAGGGTCTGCATGTAGCGCAGCTGGATTGCCTGCGGCTGTTTGGCCAGCATGCGTGCCGCCCCGAGCAGTTTTTCCGATGCCTGCATTTCTCCCTCGGCATGAATCACTTTGGCGCGTCGGACGCGCTCGGCCTCGGCCTGCTTGGCAATCGCACGTATCATACTGTCATCCAGATCGACATGCTTGATCTCGACGTTGCTCACTTTGATACCCCAGGCCTCAGTTTGTTGATCAAGGATATTCTGGATGTCTGCATTGAGCCGTTCGCGCTCGGCCAGGATCTCATCCAGCTCATGCTGACCGAGCACCGAACGCAGTGTCGTCTGTGCCAGCTGGCTGGTGGCCATGTAGAAGTCTTCCACCTGGATGATGGCATTGTCCGGCGCGATGACCCGGAAATACACCACGGCATTCACTTTTACCGACACATTGTCGCGCGAAATCACATCCTGGGTCGGTACATCCATGACAATGGTACGCAGATCGACCCGCACCATCTGCTGTACAAAAGGGATGAGAATGATAAATCCCGGCCCCTTTACCTTCCAGAAACGGCCCAGCATGAAAATAACCCCGCGCTCGTATTCGCGCAGGATGCGGATCGCGTAAAAAAGGAAAATAACAACCAGTGCAATCGCCAGATATAGAGCATATAGCGTCATGATTCTTTCTCCTGTTCAGAAGCGTTCAGGGGCTCCACCTGCAGAGTCAAACCCTTTACACCGGTTACTTTCACCCGTTGCCCTATGCTCAGGGGCCTGTCGCTGCGAGCCCGCCAGGTTTCGCTGTGAATCGCGACCCGGCCGCCGTCCGCGCCGCCACTGACCACCATCGCCTCGGCGCCAAGCAACTCTTCCCGGCCGCTCACAACCGGCCGTCCCCGCGCCTTGAATGCCAGCCCGACGACAACCACGAACATCAGGGCGCTGGTGATCGAAAGTACCGCAATAATCGCCGGATCGATTCCGTACCCGGGCACTTCGGTGTCCATGAGAATAACCGACCCGATCACGAAGGCGACGAGACCGCCAAATCCGAGCACACCGAAACTTGGCTGGAATGCCTCCGCCACCATCAGGGCCACGCCGAGCAGGATCAGCGCCACGCCTGCATAGCTGATCGGCAACAGCTGCAGCGCGTAGAGCGCCAGCAACAATGCGATTGCGCCGACGGTTCCGGGGACCACGGCGCCCGGATTGGCGAATTCCAGGATCAATCCATAGATACCGACCATCATCAGGATATAGGCGACGTTAGGATTAGTGATGATACTGAGGAAGCGGTTCCGCCAGTCCGGCGCCAGCTCCTCGATCGCCCGACCGGCTGTTTCAAGCGTGACCTGCTCACCCCGCAGCATCACTTCCCGGCCGTCGACCTGCTCGATGAGGTCGTTCATGTCAGTGGCGACGATATCGATCACATTCAGCTTCAGGGCCTCGCTGGCCTGCAGGCTTGCCGCCTCCCTGACTGCCTGTTCCGCCCAGTCCTGATTGCGGCCATGCAATCTTGCCAGTCCACGGATGTAGGCCACTGCGTCGTTGACAATCTTGCGCTGCATGGCATCGCCACCGGATGCCGCATCCGATTCCCCGGATTCCTCCTTCTTGCCCGATCGATCCGGTGGCGAGAGGCCGCCGATCCGGACCGGCGTTGCAGCACCGAGATTGGTGCCAGGCGCCATCGCAGCGATCTGGCTTGCGTACAGGATGTAGGTACCGGCGCTGGCGGCACGCGCGCCGGTCGGCGCGACATAGGTGGCCACCGGTATTGTCGAGCTGGTAATGTTTTTAATAATACCGCGCATCGCCGAATCCAGGCCGCCCGGCGTATCCATACGGATGACAACCAAAGCAGCGTTCCGTTCGGCAGCAGTTTGCAGCGACCGCTGCAGATAATCCTCGGTCGCGGGCCCGATGGGTCCGTCGACACTCAACTCAAGGATCACGCCGGTGGCATTGTTCGCTGCGCTGACAGGAGAGGCGATCGCCAGCAGCAGCGCACAGAGCACAAGTATTCGAGTCGTTATTGCCATCGATTGATCCCGCCGGCCACCCGTTTAAGGATAGACGTTAATCGCGGGAAACGACGGCGACGCGGCAGGTGCCGCCAGATGGTTATTTTTTCCCGATCAACTCAATCGGATAACCATCCGGATCTTCAACAAAAGCAATGATCGTAGTGCCGGCATTCATGGGGCCGGCTGCACGCAGGATTTTCCCGCCGCGCCGGCTGATCTCATCGGCAGCCTGGTAGACGTCGTCCACTTCAAGCGCGACATGGCCGTAACCGCTGCCCAGGTCGTAGCTATCCGTGTCCCAGTTATGAGTGAGTTCGAGCACCGTGTTTTCCGACTCATCGCCATAGCCGACAAAGGCAAGAGTGAACTGGCCTTCGGGATAATCTTTCCGGCGCAGCAACTTCATTCCCAGCATCTCGGTGTAGAACTGGATGGAACGGTCCAGATTTCCGACCCGTAGCATGGTGTGGAGAATACGCATGACTTTGCTCCCTTGAATTCGCGCCTATTGCTTCCTGCGTGCCGCGATGCGCAGCCGCAAGGCATTCAGCTTGATGAAACCTTCGGCATCCTTCTGGTTGTAGGCGCCCTCGTCTTCTTCAAAGGTTGCGATACGCTCATCGAACAGTGAATCGGTATCCGATTTGCGCCCGGCAACTATGACATTGCCCTTGTAGAGTTTCATACGCACGATCCCGTTGACGGTCTCCTGCGAGGCGTCGATCATTTTCTGGAGCATGCTGCGCTCCGGACTCCACCAGTAACCGTTATAGATCAGGCTGGCATAGCGCGGCATCAGGTCATCTTTCAGGTGCGCCACTTCGCGGTCCAGCGTCAGCGATTCCATGGCGCGATGCGCTTTCAGCATGATGGTACCGGCCGGCGTCTCATAGCAGCCACGCGATTTCATGCCGACATAGCGGTTCTCGACGATATCATCACGACCGATACCATGGGCGCCGCCCAGCGTATTGAGCTGTTCCATAACCTGCGCCGGGGTAACCGTCTTGCCATCGATGGCGACGATGTCACCTTTTTTATAGGTCAATTCGACATAAGCCGGCGCATCAGGTGCCTGTTCCGGCGCCACCGACCAACGCCACATGTCGTCTTCCGGTTCCGACCAGGGATCCTCCAGAATGCCGCCTTCATAGGAAATGTGCAGCGAATTGGCATCCATGGAATACGGCGACTTCTTGCCCTTGTTGAAATCCACCGGAATCCCGTGCTGCTCCGCATAAGCCATCAGTGTTTCGCGTGATGTCAGATCCCACTCACGCCAGGGCGCAATCACCTGGACGTCAGGTTTGAGCGCATAGGCGCCCAGTTCGAACCGCACCTGATCATTGCCCTTGCCGGTAGCACCATGCGAAATCGCATCGGCACCGGTCTCGTTGGCGATTTCCACCAGCCTTTTAGCGATCAGCGGGCGGGCTATCGAAGTACCCAGCAGGTACTCGCCTTCATACACTGTATTGGCACGGAACATCGGGAACACGTAGTCGCGCGCGAATTCCTCGCGCAGGTCCTCGATATAAATTTCCTTCACGCCCATGCTCTGCGCCTTGGCGCGCGCCGGCTCCACTTCCTCACCCTGACCGATGTCGGCGGTGAACGTCACGACTTCGCAGCCGTAGGTCTGTTCCAGCCATTTCAGAATGATGGAAGTATCGAGTCCGCCGGAATAGGCGAGGACGACTTTCTTTATGTTGGACATGGATCGGGCACCTTGTGCGTTTGGTTGAAGCTGGCGATGGGTGGGTATTTTACTTGTATTTTTTTGGTTCGACTAATGTGGTCGTTTTATTGGCCAGTAGCCACTAACGTGGGGTTGTTACTTTTCTTTGCGTCGCCAAAGAAAAGTAACCAAAAGAAAGGCGACCCGGAGGCTTGCCCGCTGCGCGGGTTCCCTGCGCTCCTCGCGGTTTTACGCGCTCGCTTAACTCGCGGGCAAGCCCGCTCAAACAGACGCTCGCTTGATCGTAAAACCGCTGCGATGCTCGGCTGCGCCTATGGGACCGGGGCGAAGCTCCAACCGTACAGCAATGTCTGGTGGATAGCCCGATGCCCGTTGACCGCGCCGAGTATCGCAGCGGGACCGGGACTAGAGCGCGCGTCTGTCTGAGGCTTGTGCAGTATGCGCAAGCCGAGTTTAGCGCGCGCCCGGGCCGGCGAGAAACGCAGGGAACCCGCGCAGCGGGCGAGGTCGTCGGGTGCCCTTCTCTTTGGTTACTTTCTCTTGGGCACGCAAGAGAAAGTAACAACCCCACGTTAGTGGCAACCCAACCTTAGTGACAACAAAATCCTACTTCGCCTTCACCTTCGCACTACGCCGCAACCGCGACAACAATCTCCGCGCCAGATCCCCGAACAGCTCAGTCTGCGTAGGATGCGGGTGAATCGCATGACCCACCTGTTCCAGGGTCAGATTAGCGGACACCATCATCACGGCTTCGCCGATCAGTGTGTCCGCATGATCCGCCAGCAGGTGCACGCCGACGATGCGCTGATTGCGTTTGTCGGCAACGATTTTGATCATGCCATGCTGCTCGTTGTTGATCATGGCTTTGGCGTCGATGTTCATCGGGACTTTGACTTCCACCGCATCGATGCCTTTTGCTTTTGCCTGTTCCACCGAGAGACCAACGAAGGCGGCTTCGGGGCGCGTGAAGATAACGCCACAGTCCTTGTCCTGGTCATACTGCATGTCTTCGCCGAGGATGGTCGCGGCCGCGACACGACCTTGTTGCGCAGCGGTATGCGCCAGCATCAGGCCGCCGATCACATCACCGATCGCGAAGATGTGAGGGACACTGGTGCGGCAGCGTGCATCGGCCTTGATGATGCTGTTGTCCACGGCGACGCCGGCCTTGCCGGGTTCGAGTCCGTCCAGCACCGGTCGCTTGCCAGTGCCCATGATGACGTAATCGACTTTGGCGGTATGCGCCTTGCCGTCGACATCCTTGTACTTCACGGTCATGGCGCCGGCCTTGCCGGATATTTTCTCGATCTGCACTGACGTATGCACAGTCAGACGCGGGTCATCGTTCAGCACTGCAGTCAGGTGTTTGGCAATTTCCGGTTCGACTTCGGCAAGAATGCGATCACGCGCTTCGAGCACAGTGACCTCGGAACCGAAGTCCTGGAAGATCTGCGCCATTTCCAGACCGATGGCGCCGCCACCGATCACCACCAGCTTCTTCGGCTGCTGATCGAGCATCCAGACGGTATCGGAAGTCAGCACACCGCCGCCTTTGGCCAGTCCCTCTCTGGCGCCGGGAATCGGCGGCACGAAGGGCGGCGCACCGGTCGCAATCACTGCACAACCGAAGCTCAGGGTTTTGCCGTCCGGTTTGGCTCCGGGTTCGGCGCGCGTATGCGGATCATCGTTATTGCCGGAGGTATCGACAAGAAGATTGTGATCGTCAATGAAACGGCCAAAGCCGTGGATATAGTTGATCTTCACGCCCTTGTCGGTTTTCAGCGCCATGTCGCCGCGCGTTTCCAGCACCTTGCGACGGGTCTTTTCGAGGCTGTTCCAGTCCAGTGTCGGAGTAGCGGATTTCACACCGAGATGTTCATCTTCCAGACGGTCGCGGATGCGATCGGCAGCGGCACGCCAGGCCTTGGACGGTATACAACCGCGCCACAGGCATTCGCCGCCCGGCAGGGGCGCATCGTTGATAAGCGCGACCTTGATGCCGTGCGCGGCCAGATCCCGCGCGCAATCTTCGCCGCCCGGACCACCGCCGACTACCACGACGTCATAGTCCCAGTCGCCCTCGGGTATGGCCGGGCCGCTCGGACCCATCCAGGCATCCGGTTGCTCGATCAGCTCCTGCAGCGCTTTCAGGTACATCGCCACTTCAGCGCCGTTGACCACGCGATGATCGGCGGTAATGGTAAAGGGACTGCCCAGCTCGGTATTGGCTGATATCGCCAGAATCGCGGCGATACCCGGTGTCGCAATGGCGTCGAAATGACTGACGCCGAACATACCCATGTTGGAGATCTGGAACGTTGAACCGGTGTATTCATCCGGTTTCAGACGGCGCTTGCGGGCGCGCTCCACCAGGTCTTTCCAGTCTTCGTTGAGTTCCGCGAGGTCGCGCGATTCACAGCCACGCAGCACCGGCACCACCAGTCCGCCGCCGTCGGCGGACACGGCCATGCCGACATCGACGTTAGAACGCTCGACCAGTTTGTCCTGCGGCTGATAGCACCAGTTCATTTTCGGGAACTGCTGCATGGCCAGGGCACAGGCTTTGGCGATAGTAACCGTGACCGAAGAACCCTGCGCTTTGGAGGCTTTGATCAGCGCGCCCAGTTTGATATGGGTCGTGACATGGAAAGTCGGCATCGACAGCGATGACATCATGGCATCGCTGATAGCTTTTTCCAGCTTGTTCATAGAACGACCGTCGCCCGGAACATCGACCTGCGGAAAACCTGCCGCGACCGGCGCCGGCGCGGCCCGGGCCGCCTGCACGTCGGCGGCGACGATAACGCCGCCCGGCCCGCTGCCGCGCAGCCCGTTCAGATCGACACCACGCGAACCCGCAATGACGCGTGCGTAGGGTGTCGCACCACGTCCCTCGGGCCGCGCTGCCGGCTTGCCGCCGGCAGCAACGGGAACCGAAGCTGCTGCTGCCGGCTTCATCGCCGGTGCCGCCGCTGCGGTTTCGGCCTTGCGCGCACTGGCAACTGCCGGTGCCGCCTGCTCATCCACAGCCTGGTCCTTGCTTTCGACCAGGTAGCCCAGCGCGCCACCCACTTCCACAGTGCTGTCGACAGGCGCCAACGGACCGGACAGATAGCCATCCCGGAACACCTCGACATCCATGATGGCCTTGTCAGTCTCGACCTGCGCAACTACGGTGCCACGCTCGATCCGGTCACCGACATTTTTATCCCAGCTGACCAGCACACCCTCGGTCATGGTGTCGGACAGTTGCGGCATGGTGATGGTGTAGGTGGCACCTTCGGGGGCGGCGCTTGCCGCGGCAGGCTCCGCAGCAGCTTCCGCAGGCTCTGCGGCTTCTTCCGGTGCGTCGGTGGCGGTTGTGGCAGCGGGTGCTTCATCGGCAGTGGCGCTGGCGGCCGGTGCCGGCGCATCGCCCTGCTGCTGGACTTCATCGGCACTGGCAACCAGGTATCCCATCGCCTCGCCTACCGGCACGGTTGCGTCGATAGCGGCCAGCGGACCGGACAGATAGCCGTCGCGAAACACCTCGACGTCCATGATGGCCTTGTCGGTTTCGACCGTGGCGACAATATCGCCCCGCTCGACCGGGTCGCCAATTTTCTTTTCCCAGCTCACCACCACGCCTTCGGTCATGGTGTCCGAAAGCTGCGGCATTTTTATTACGTAGGATTCAGCCATGCATATTTCCAGTTAAAACAGTCCCGGTCATTTGCCGACCATTTTCCGCACCGCCGCTACAATATCGCCGACATTGGGAATCGCGGCTTTTTCCAGCTTGTGATTGTAGGGGATAGGCACGTTGACCGCCGACACGCGTACCGGCGCGGCATCCAGTTCGAAGAAGCATTCTTCATTGATAATCGCCATGACTTCAGCGCCTACACCAACCGCCGCTTCGGCTTCCTCGACGATCACTGCGCGATGCGTCTTGCGCACCGAAGCGACGATACCCGCGCGGTCCAGCGGACTGAGCGTGTAGAGGTCGATGATTTCCGCCTCGATACCAAAGTCCTTCGCCAGCGTGGCGGCCGCCTGCAGGCACCAGTGCACGGAGATGTTATACCCGAACAGGGTCACATCACGACCTTCGCGCGCCACTTCCGAACCTTCCAGCGGCATGAAGTATTCATCGTCCGGCACTTCGCCTTTCATGTTGTACATCAGCTCATGCTCATTGATGTACACCGGATCATCGCAGCGCACGGCGGACTTCAGCAGTCCGTATGCCTGACGCGGATTGCTCGGCGTCACGACGCGCAGACCGGCAATGCCCATGAAGACTTTTTCCATGCGTGCGGAATGCTGTGCGCCGAGCTGATGCGCAGTACCGCCGGCGGAACGTATGACAACCGGGGCGGTAAGCTGGCCGCCGGACATGTAACGCACCTTGGCCGCAGAGTTGAATATCTGGTCCATCGCCAGCCAGGCAAAGTTGACCGACATGATTTCGATGACCGGGCGCACGCCAAGAAAGGATGCGCCAATGCCCAGGCCGGTGTAACCATTTTCCGAGATCGGCGTATCGACGACGCGCTCCGCTCCGTACTTGGCATACAGGCCCTGGGTGGCCTTGTAGGTACCCCCGGCGACTCCGATATCTTCACCCATGCAGATTACCATCGGGTCATGGGCCATTTCTTCATCATGGGCGCGACGGATCGCTTCCCAGTACATTAATTCAGCCATCAGCGGCCACCTCCATACACCCAGGGATCGTTTTCAGCGAAGGTGTATTTTTTCAGCTCATCCACGCGCGGTTCCGGTGATGCCTCGGCAAAGGCAATGATCTCGTTTTCGATTTCATCGAGTATCTCGGTGTCGAGCGCCTTGTAACCCTGCTTGGTGAGTTCGCCGGCCTTGATCAGGCGATCGCGCAGCATGATGATCGGATCGCGCCCCGACCATTCGCGTTCTTCGTCCTTGGAACGGTAGGCATTGGAGTCGGACATGGAGTGACCACGATAACGATAGGTCATGAGCTCCAGGAAATAGGGTCCCTTGCCCGAGCGTACATGATCCACGGCTTTTTTCGCCGCCTTGATGACCTTCTCCACGTCCTGACCGTCTTCCTGGGCCGACGGAATGTCATAGCCGGCTACCCGCTTGTACTGGTCGACTACCGCAGTCGATCGATCGATGCGGGTACCGATGCCATACAGGTTGTTTTCGCATACATACAGCACCGGCAGATTCCATACCTTCGCCATGTTCAGCGACTCGTGGAAGGTGCCCTGATTGTTCGCGGCATCGCCAAGGAAGCAGATGGCGATCTCGTCGCCGCCCTGCATCTTGATGGCCTTGGCCATACCGGCCGCCAGCGGGAAAGGTCCACCGACCAGCGCGTAACCGCCCATGAAGCGGTGTTCGACATCGAAGATGTGCATGGAACCGCCGCGACCTTTTGAAGAGCCGGTTTCCTTGCCATACAGTTCGGCCATGACTTTCTTGGGATCGGCTCCGCACTTGATCGCGTGAATGTGATCGCGATACCCGGTGATGACCCAGTCCTGGCCAGGCCTGGCTGCTTCCAGCACGCCGTGTGCACAGGCTTCTTCGCCTGAGTACAGGTGCAGAAAGCCCCCGATTTTTCTTTCTACGTACGCTTCATAGCAGCGCTCCTCAAAGCGCCGCGCAAATAGCATTTCGCGCAGCAGCCGTTTTTTGTCGGCGACGTTCATGAGGCTCCTTGCAGTCCCAGAGGCCCGGAGAGCCCCGTAAATGAGTTGAATCTGTTGAAAATCTGCTGAATGATCAGCATGCTCTGGCAGCGTCAGCGATACCATGCCGATGCTGGCGGGCGCAGCACACATCCTGCACGCGCGATATCCCGTCAAAAGAGAGCGCGATATGATCTGTGTTTTACATCACAAGGTCAAGGCAAATTACTCAGACGCGTGCACCTAAGGCATCGAAAATCAACGGAAAACCACAGGAAACTAGTGACATGCAGCTAACTATCCGGCGTCCCGACGACTGGCATTTGCATGTGCGGGACGGCGCCTCGCTGGGTTCCGTGCTGCCACACAGCGCGCGCCGTTTCGGACGCGCCATTATCATGCCCAATCTCAAGCCACCGGTCACCGGCACCAGCGAGGCTCTGGCCTATCGCGAACGCATTCTCGCGGCACTGCCGGCTGACAGCGGTTTCGAACCGCTCATGACCCTGTACCTCACCGACAACACCAGCGCCGCTGACATCGAGCGCGCCAAACACAGCGGTCTGATACACGCGGTGAAATATTATCCGGCCGGTGCGACCACCAATTCCGATTCCGGCGTTACTGCGATCGAGAAGACCTGGCCGGCGCTGGAAGCGCTTCAGGCGACCGGCATGCCATTGCTGCTGCACGGCGAAGTGACAGACACTGATGTCGATATATTCGATCGTGAAGCCGTATTTATCGAACGCATTCTGGCACCGCTGCTGGAGCGTTTTCCGACCCTGAAAGTCGTACTCGAACATATCACCACCCGCCAGGGTGCTGCATTCGTACTGAACGGCCCCGACACCCTCGCCGGCACCCTCACCGCCCATCACCTGTTGATGAACCGTAATGCAATGTTCGCCGGCGGCATGCGACCGCATCATTACTGCCTTCCGATCCTCAAGCGCGAGCAACACCGCGAGGCGTTGCTGGAAGCCGCCGTCAGCGGCCATCCACGCCTGTTTCTTGGCACCGACAGTGCGCCGCACCCGCGTGGCGCCAAGGAAAGCGCCTGCGGCTGCGCCGGTCTGTATACCGCGCACGCAGCCATCGAGCTTTATGCCGAGGCTTTCGAACAGGCCAGTTCGCTGGACCGGCTGGAAGCCTTTGCCAGCTTTCACGGTGCGGACTTCTACGCATTACCGCGTAACGAAGACTTTATTACCCTGCAAAAATCCAGTTGGGAGGTTCCGGCCAGTTACCCGTTGGGTGATACCAGCCTGGTGCCGATGCGCGCCGGCGAAACGGTCAGCTGGAAACTACTGGACTGAATTCATCCCCAGCCTGCATGCTCACTTTCGCAGCGCGCATGCTGTAAGCTGTAAAGATGTCAGAAGAAAATCAAATCAGCAAACTTGCCGACCGGTTCCGTGGCTTTTTGCCCGTGGTGGTCGACGTGGAAACCGGCGGATTCAACTGCAAGCGCGACGCCCTGCTGGAAATCGCAGCAGTGCTGCTCGACTATGATGAAAGCGGAAAACTGCAGCCGGTGGAGACCTTCGCCTGTCATGTCGAACCCTTTCCGGGTGCGAACCTGGACGAAAAATCACTCGAGTTTACCGGCATCGACCCTTACCACCCGTTCCGCTTTGCCAAAGCCGAAGCCGAGGCGCTGCGGCTCATATTTCAACCGATACGCAAAGCGGTCAAGGAAAGCGCCTGCACGCGCGCCATCCTGGTCGGCCATAACCCGACTTTCGACCTGACTTTTGTCAACGCCGCGGCCGAGCGCTGTAAAATAAAGCGCAACCCCTTCCATCCTTTCAGCAGTTTCGACACCGCCACGCTGGCAGGTCTGGCCTACGGTCAGACAGTTCTGGCGCGCGCTGCGATGGTTGCCGGCATGGAATGGGACCAGAGCCAGGCGCATTCGGCGAAGTACGATGCCGAGCGCACTGCGGAGCTGTTCTGCCTGATCGTGAATCGTTGGGATACGCTCAGCAGCGCCTGATTTCACACGCTGTGCAACAGCAGCGCGGGTGTTCATTTAACGCCTGGCGCATTATGATCAGCGAAGTCAACTGACAGTAATTTCCACGGGGAAGGATCAGATTATGGCAACGCTTCCGGAGAAGGATCAGCAAATCATCGACGCCCATAGCGGGCTGATTCATCGTGTCGTGATCGGCTGCCGGAATCGCGAACTGGTTCCGGACCTCGAGGAGATCCTGAAACAGGCGGAGCAGAATGACTGGCACCGGTTAGTCGCCGCTATCCGCAAAATCCTCGCCGGTTCGCGCGATCCTGCCCTGCTCAAGGCACTTGATGAAGAAGATGCGGTGATTGTCGACTCCATCCTGCGGGGTCTGCAAAATCCCGCCACCCTGCCCGATCCGAACAAGGAAATCAGTGGCAGCATGGCCGCACCCGGAATCGCGGCCATGGTCAATGGCGCGCGCAGGGGTAATCTCGAGACCTTGCAGCTGCTCGGCACTATGGCGCAGCAGATGCTACGCGCAGGCGGCGACATGGCGCGCATTGCCGGCATCCTGCGGCCATTGGTAGAAGGCGAACGTGACGCCGACAAGTTAGCCGAGGGAATGAGTACCGAGGGGCAGACACTGGTGCTGGCGATCCTCGAGGAGCTCGCCAAACTGGATTCGCACTAGCGGGTCTCACTCCGGACCAGGCAGCGCCGCCGCGTCTAGAACCGCGGCTTCTTCAAAATCCGCACCATTCGAGTCGCCGCGACACACCGCAATCAGGACGCGGGTACGATTGCTCGTCTGCTCCCCGCGCTGGACCGCCAGTTGTTCGAAATAGCTGCGTATCGCCTCAGACAGAAAAGCGCGCATTCGGATGCTATAGGTGCAATGGCCTTCGGCCTGCAGCACCTGTTCAAAATGATGCGCCAGTCCGAACAATGCATCGCGTGCAGCAATGCTGCATTCATCCGCGCCGCTCGGATAGTGCTCCGCTACGAACCAGTTGAGTGCGTCGATCATAATGCCGGCAAGTTCCTGCCGACACTCGACGGTAATCTGCTTTGCCATGGAAACATCCTGCCGCACCCGCGGACACCCGGCAAGGCAAAAACAAGGCAGAGCCGGGCTCTGCCTTGTTTTACCTGTGAGGCAGTCGCTTCAGGCTTCTTTACCTGCCGCTTTCTGCAGCAAGGGTTTCAGCTCACCCTTCTGGTACATCTCGATGGTAATGTCATGGCCACCGATCAGCTCACCGTTTACATAGATCTGGGGAAAGGTAGGCCAGTTGGCATAACGCGGCAGATTCTCGAAAATCTCGGGGTCCGCCAGCACGTTGACATGAGCGTATTCGATCTCACACGCCTGCAACGCCTGGGTGGCACGACTGGAGTAACCGCACATCGGCATCTGCGGTGTGCCCTTCATAAAGATGACCACCGGATTGCCTTCCACGACCTCTTTGATTCGATCCATCACGTCCATCGCTGCCTACCTCTTGAAAATAATTGCTGGAATGCGTTCGAGTCTAACTGGCATTGCAGGGGACAAAAAGCCTTTTTTATGATGGTTATAAATACCTGATCGCCGGCAGACACCGGCATCCATGCTGTCAACCTGTCCCATCGACATTACGCTGCAACCAGAACTCCAGCGCCGCCAGATGCCAGAGTTTACTGCCCTGCAGTCGCGTAAGCTGGTGCTCGGGGTCGGCCAGTATCGACTCCACATAACCCTCTCGATACAGCCCGCGTTCGCGGCAAGCTCGCGAATGCAGCAGATCCCGCATGAAGTCCAGGAAAGGCCCGCGCACGAACTTCAATGCCGGCACCGGAAAAGCCGCCTTGGGTCGGTCGATGACCGCGTCCGGCACCAGCCCCCGGGCAATTTTCTTGAGCGGGTACTTACCGTGCTGGTGAAGCTTCAGCTCCGGTGGCATCTGCATCACCAGTTCGACCAGTTCGTGATCGAGAAACGGCACGCGTGCTTCCAGACCCCAGGCCATGGTCATATTGTCAACGCGCTTGACCGGATCATCGACAATCAGGGTGGTGACATCGAAATGCAGCACCTTGTTCAGATACTGATCGGTATTAACCGACGCAAGTCGCTCCTCAACCAGTGCCGAAGTGTAGTCCGGTCCGTCAAACCGGTCCTGTACCATGCGCTGGTATTCGTCGTGGTCGCGGTCAAAATACCGGGACCGGAATCGCTCCAGATCGGAACCCTGCGCCTGGTGCATCTGTGGATACCAGAAGTAACCGGCGAAAACCTCGTCGGCTCCCTGTCCGCTCTGCACGACTTTGACATGCTCGGAAACACGCTCGGCAAGCAGGTAGAAAGCCACGGCGTCCTGGCCGACCATCGGCTCGGCCATCTGGTCCATGGTCTCCGGAAGGCGATCGAGCACCTCGTGATTCGGCACATGGATCTTGTGATGTTGCGTTCCATAGCGCTCTACGACCTGGTCACTGAACTCGAACTCATCGCCCTTTTCATCAGGGTGATCCTCGAATCCGACCGAGAACGTCAGCAGGTCATTGGCACCGCCATGCTCGGCAAGCAACGCCACCAGCAGACTGCTGTCCAGACCACCCGACAACAATACGCCGACCGGCACATCCGCCACCACCCGTCGCCGCTGCACAGCGCGCACCAGTGCCGCGCGCGTGGCTTCGATCCATTCCGGCTCGCTGAGCGGCCGGGCACGCGGCGCAGCATTCAGTTGCCAGTAGGGATGCAAACGATCGTGTCCCTGCGCATCGACCACCATCACATGCGCCGGCGGTAATTTGCGTATACCGCGCAATAGCGTGCGCGGCGCCGGCACCACCGCGTGCAGAGTAAAGTGGTGGTGCAGCGCCACCGGATCGAAGTCCGTATCGACACCGCCAGCGGCCAGCAGCGCCTGCGAATTCGAGGCAAAACGGAAGCTGTTGCGAGTTTGACTGTAGTACAACGGCTTGATGCCAAACCGGTCGCGCGCCAGCACCAGTTGGCGCTTGCGCGAATCCCAGATGACAATTGCGAACATGCCGTGCAGCCGCTCGACGAAGCTCTCGCCCCAGGCCGCATAGGCCTTCAGCACGACTTCGGTGTCACCTTCGCTGCGGAACGAATGTCCTGCGGCGATCAGATCGGCGCGCAGTTCGCGGTAATTGTAAATGGCTCCGTTGAACACCAGCGTCAGGCCGGTCTGCTCATCGATCCAGGGCTGATTGGACGCATCGGACAAATCGATAACCGACAAGCGGCGATGGCCAAAGGCTATACTGCCCTGCACATGGGTGCCTTCATGGTCGGGACCGCGGCGTTCGAGCCGGCTTAGCATGCGGCGCACCACACCGGGGTCCGGCGCCTGGCCATCGATTCGAAGTTCTCCACAAATTCCGCACATCGTCCCTGTCCTTCTGAATCTAGTACGCAGCGACAGTCAGTTTCGATACCAGCTGCCGGACACCCTCGACAGAGCGCGCCAGTTCGATGGCGCGGCGTTCGACACGGCGGCTGGGCACCTTGCCGGTCAGCGTAACGACGCCGTGCGAGACAGCAATCTTCACGTCGAAGGCGCTGACCAGCTCGTCCTTTACGTAGCGGGAATTAATGCGGGAAGCGATCTCTGCATCATGTCTGTGCTGGTGGGCTGCAGCATCGCTCGACGCCTGACGGTTTCCCACCGGGGCGGTACCGGTAACGACGGCCGCCGCACATCCGGCCAGCACCGGCAGTAAACACAACAAAGAGATTTTAAGCGCCGATCGCAGCATATTGCCTGCACAACCTTCAGACAGATTTGAAGGCAATCAGTTTACGGCAATTAAGGTGCCGGCGACAGACGCCACCGGCGTGGGGGACACTCGGTTCAGACAGGATCGTTTTTTACCAGCTTGATGCCGGAACGATTCTTTGCCACCGCCGCAGCACTCCGGCAACTGCCATGCAACACCACACAGTTCCGGCCGTTTGCCTTGGCTTCATAGAGTGCCTTGTCGGCGCCGCGCAGCAACTGGCTCAACGAGCCGCTGCCCGAGGCGGCGTAATGACAACTGATTCCGGCGCTGACGGTCGCAGGAATCGCCAGACCCTGGTAAACAGCATCGGACGCTGCTGCCAGCTCGCGCACCTTCTCCGCCAGTGCCACACTGTCTTCCGGATCCTCGGTGACATTGAGGATCAGGAATTCCTCGCCGCCGATACGAAACAGATGATCGTTGGCACGTGAATTGTGCTTCAACAGGCGCGAAAAATGGACCAGCACTGCATCACCCGCCAGATGCCCATGCTGATCGTTGACCTCCTTGAAATGATCGAGATCCAGCAGGATCGAAGTCAGATAACGCTCGTCCCGATCGACCTGGGCGAACAGCCCCGGCGCCACTTCCTGCAGATAACGGCGGTTATACAGCTTGGTCAGACTGTCAGTTATGGCCGTATGCTGGAGCTTCTCATGCACCTGTTTGAGTTCTTTCTGCTCAAGCCGCAGGCTGTCCAGCACATCGGCAAAACGGTTTACCAGCTGGTCCATTTCAGTGTTGGAACTGGACCGCGCCACCACCGGCAGGCGACCTTCCAGCAGCTCCTGCGTAGTATTCATCAGCTGTGAAAACGGTCGTCCGAAGTTGCGCAACATCAACCAGCCCACCATCAACACGGCAACACCGCCGAGGACTGTGAACAGGTATACCCAGCGTTCGTAGCGGTGCAGCTCTCCGAACAGTTGCGTTTCGGACATGCCCAGCCACAGCCGCGGCATGCCGGGCCGGGCGCTTTCCAGAACCACTTCCCGCACACTGTATCGCTGACCGGCGGTCCGTAATACGCGTGCCCCGGTGTCGAGTGCGTGATGTTCACCGACAGGATGATTACCCACCAGCACCTGCTGGTGGAGCGCAAAGAAGAGCAGGTAATTATCTGCAACGCCGGCGCGGCGCTGTAGCCAGTCGCGGTTCAATCGGCGTAACACCGCCAGTGTCGCCGGCTCCTGTCCCGCCCGCGTCACCGGAGCCACGGCCACCATAAAGAGCCCCTGAGACGACCTGACAAAGAAGGCGTCGTGATTGTCCTGCCCGGGATGACCGCTGATCGCTTCCATGACTTCAGGAATCTGCGGGCCCAGCAGCAGCTTCCCGTTTCGCGACAGCAGAATGTGCTGGTCGGCAGGGACATTGCCGAACTGCTCGGGGTATGTCGGGTCGCTTCGGGAGCTGCCATCCACTGCACCGGCAATTGCCGTCAGCTCGTCAAGCTGCGGCAGAACTGCAAGGCGCTGCACATCCTGCACCAGCGCAGCACGCAGGGTGCGCAGGTTATCCTGCTCGCGCTGCGTCGCCTGACGCAGCTGTTCATCAGCGGTGGCAACAATGACATCGCGCGCCGCCTGAAACGACAGCATCATCATGCCGGTCAACAGCAAAACCAGAAGCAGAACGTAGAAGACCAGGCGTTTCTGGTAGGTCATGGCGCATGCGCTGCTGGATCGAATCGCAGCGACATTGGTTCAGTTACCATGAAATTTGACTCCTGCCAGGCCAGCGTTGAGATTTTTTGGAGGCATTTGTCCGGCCCCTTCATTGGCGGGATTTAGCGGCAAGGGACAATAAATCTAAACGCGCGGCGAGGGGCACATCCGTGGAATATCCCGTTGTTTTAACAACTGTTAATATCCAAACTTCTGCGCCTCCAAAGCCCCCGTCGCAGGATTGCCGGCAGCGGCGCCGGAAATCCGCGCCAGTCACTGCCTGACGGCCGGCTCAACTCCCGGTAACTACGCCGCAAGTTGATGTTTTTATAGGCTTCAATGTTGCAATCACCTATATCGTCCCGTAAGCTTCGCAATCCTGAGTAATTTAGTCAGCCTTTCGCTTCGGCATAAAAATTTAATAACGTTTTTTCGAGGAGCAGCAATACAATGAATCCACTCAAGTCGATTTCGGGAACCATCATTTCCGGCTTTATCCTGGCAATCATTCTGATCTTCGTGCTTGGTCCCGCCGGCGCGGTCAATCCATGGGAATTCTGGGTCTGGTTGCACGTCCTCGCAGGCATCACCTGGATTGGCCTGCTTTACTACTTCAACTTTGTTCAGGTTCCAGGCGCCGCCAAGGCGGTCGCGGAAGCTAATGATGGTGGCCCCGGCCCGGCTGCAATCAACAAGTACATCGCTCCAAAGGCCCTGCTGTGGTTCCGCTGGGGCGCACTGGTCACCTGGCTCACCGGTGCACTGGCGCTGGAAGCCATGCATGCTGGCGAAGGCTCCGGCTTCGTTGCCGCCTTCACCTTCGAGGAAGGCTATCGCGTCATTGGTATGGGCGCCTGGCTCGGCACCATCATGCTGTTCAACGTCTGGGGACTGATCTGGCCGAACCAGAAGAAAATCCTGGGTATCAAGGAAGCGACTCCCGAGGCGATCGCCAAAGCCAAGGTCGTCGCGTTGATGGCATCGCGCACCAACACGCTGTTGTCGATCCCGATGATCCTCGGCATGACCGCCCACGCGCACGGCCTGCCGTTCTAGACAGCAGATCACCGCGCGGCAAAGAACCGGCCCCCGTGGCCGGTTTTTTTTGCCCGCACTCCGCCGGATCGGTATCAACCCGTGTGAATACTTGGAAAAAGCGGCTCCAGCCTATAAAATCCCGCCTTTGGCTTGGCGGCTTCATCGAGGCTGCCTTTTGCTTTTCTGAGGTAGGCGATGGCCGGACACTTGATGAATACCTATAAATCATTGCCTGTAAGTTTCGAGCGTGGCGAAGGCGTCTATCTGTTCGACGACGCAGGCGATCGTTATCTGGATGCACTCAGCGGAATCGCCGTGTGCGGCCTGGGGCATGCCCATCCGGCGGTAACCGAGGCCATCTGCAATCAGGCCCGGCGCCTGCTGCACACTTCCAATCTGTATAAGGTGCCGTTACAGGAACAGCTGGCCGACGAGCTGTGCCGGGTTGCGGGCATGGACCGCGCCTTCTTCAGTAATTCGGGCGCCGAAGCCAACGAGGCGGCACTCAAGCTGGCACGCCTGTATGGACACCATAAAAATATTAAAAAACCACTGGTCATTGTTACCGAAGGCAGCTTCCATGGCCGCACCCTGGCGACGCTTACCGCCACCGGCAACCGGAAGATTCAGGCCGGCTTCGAGCCCCTGATGCCTGGCTTCGTGCGCGCCCCCTACAATGATCTGAATGCCCTTCGCACGATTGCCGAGAACAGCAGCGATGTGGTCGCCCTACTGGTTGAACCGATTACCGGCGAAGGCGGTATCCGCATCCCTGACGCGAACTATCTCGCGGAGATCCGCAGCCTGTGCGACAGCAATGGCTGGTTAATGATGCTTGACGAAATCCAGACCGGCATGGGCCGCACCGGGCGCTGGTTTGCGCACCAACATCACGATATACAACCGGATGTCATGACCCTGGCCAAAGGCCTCGGCAATGGCGTCCCCATCGGCGCCTGCCTGGCGCGCGGTGCAGCCGCTGAAGTTTTCAGGCCAGGAAATCATGGCTCCACATTCGGCGGCAATCCGCTCGCCGCCAGCGCTGCACTGGCGGTAATCAGGAGTCTGGAACAGGATCGACTGGTGGAACGTGCTGCCATTCTCGGTGCGCGTCTGCTGGAGCAGCTTCAGCAGCGGCTCGGCGGGCGTCGCGAAGTCGTGGCGATTCGCGGCAAGGGTCTGATGCTCGGCATTGAACTCGATCGTCCGTGCGGCGATATTGTCACTCAGGCACTGCAGCGCAAACTGCTCCTGAATGTCACTGCCGATTGTGTGATCCGTCTGCTGCCACCGCTGATTCTCAATGACGAACAACTCGTGACCATTGCGGACACCGTTAGCGAGCTGGTCGAAAACTTCCTGGATACTCCGGCATGAACCCCAGACATTTCCTTACCCTGCTGGATCTTTCCGGCGACGAACTGCGCCAGCTGATACAGCGCGGCATCGAACTCAAGCAATGGCAGCACGAGGGCCGCATTTTTGAGCCGCTCAAGAACAAGGTGCTGGCCATGCTGTTCGAGAAATCGTCCACTCGCACCCGCGTGTCGTTCGAAACCGGTATGGCGCAGCTTGGCGGTTATGCCATTTTCCTGTCACCGCGCGATACCCAGTTCGGTCGCGGTGAACCGATCGAGGACAGCGCACGAGTGCTGTCACGAATGGTCGATGCCATCATGATCCGTACTTTCGAACATGAGAAGGTCGAACTGTTTGCCAGCTGCTCCAGTGCCCCGGTCATCAACGCGCTGACCGATCAATATCATCCCTGCCAGCTGCTGGCCGACATGCAGACCTGGTTCGAACAGCGCGGTGACATCCGCGGCGCCACTGTCGCTTTTATCGGCGACGGCAACAACATGTGTCATTCCTATATCAACGCCGCGTACCGTTTCGGCTTCAACCTGCGCATTGCCACTCCGGAAGGCTACCGGCCAGACGCGGAAATCGTTGCCGCGGCCGGCGCGCTTGTGACCTTGCTGGATGATCCGATGGAAGCCGCGCGCAATGCCGATCTGGTGACCACTGACGTGTGGGCCAGCATGGGGCAGGAACAGGAACAGGCGGCACGCGAGCGAGTGTTTGCGCCCTTCCAGGTGAATGCCGAATTGATGCGCCTGGCCAGCAAGGATGCACTGTTCATGCATTGCCTGCCGGCGCACCGGGGCGAGGAAGTGACTGCGGAGGTTATCGATGGTCCTCAAAGCACCGTATGGGACGAGGCAGAGAATCGTCTGCACGCACAGAAGGCGCTGCTGGAATTCCTTCTGACCTAATCCTGGTCCTCGATCTTCTGCTGATCGAGCCGGGTATGGCGCACATCCTTGCCGTGTACCAGGTAAAGCACGTACTCGCAGATATTGCTTGAACGGTCGCCGATGCGCTCAATGGCGCGCGCTGCGAATATCGCTTTGAAGATAGACGGTATGGAACGCGGATCTTCCATCATGTAGGTCATCAACTCACGCATCAGCGATTCATATTCACGATCCACAGCACGATCTTCGCTCCACACATCAACGGCTTTTTCGGTATCGAGATGCGCAAAAGCATCCAGCGCCCCCCGCAGCATACGCCGCACATGCTGGCCGAGACTGTGGATTTGTGTAAACAGTCGATTGGCGCCATCTGCTTCGGCCATGCTGCCGACCATGCGCGCAATGCGTTCCGCTTCGTCGCCGATCCGTTCAAGGTCGGTAATCGTCTTGATGACAGCCACCACCAGGCGCAGGTCGCTGGCTGCCGGCTGACGACGCGCCAGCACCAGGTTACATTCTTCGTCGATCGCCACTTCCATGGCGTTCACTTCGTGATCCCGCTCGACAACTTTTTCGGCCAGCGAGCCATCCAGCTTCTCCAGCGCGGTCATGGCATCCAGTAACTGCTGCTCGACCAGGCCGCCCATGGCCAGTACGCGGTTACGGATGTCCTCGAGCTCCTGGTTATAGCGGCGGGATATGTGCTGCGTCATGTTGGTGTGTTCCATCTACTCGCTCCTTACCCGTACCGACCGGTAATGTAGTCTTCGGTCATTTTCTCGCGCGGATTGGTAAAAATAATGCTGGTCTCATCGTGCTCGATCAACTTGCCCATGTACATGAACGCAGTGTGATCCGACACTCGCGCAGCCTGCTGCATATTGTGAGTGACGATCACGATGGTGTACTTGTTCTTCAACTCATCGATCAGCTCCTCTATCTTCAGAGTTGAAATCGGATCCAGTGCCGAAGCCGGCTCATCGAGCAACAGGACGTCCGGTTCGACTGCAATAGCACGCGCGATCACCAGTCGCTGCTGCTGACCTCCCGATAAACCCAGCGCGTTGTCGTGCAGACGGTCCTTGACCTCGTCCCAGAGCGCTGCGCCGCGCAGCGCCTTCTCCACGATCTCGTCCAGCACCCGGCGGCTGTTCATGCCCTGCAGGCGCAGGCCGTAGGCAACATTCTCGAAAACGCTTTTCGGAAACGGGTTCGGCTTCTGGAACACCATGCCGACGCGCTGCCGCAGCTGGGCCACCTGGACTGAGGGGGCAAAAATGTTCGCACCGTCCAGAGTGATATTACCCTGAATTCGTACGCCGTCTATCAGGTCATTCATGCGATTGAAGCAGCGCAGCAAGGTCGATTTACCGCAGCCGCTGGGACCGATGAAGGCAGTCACGCGCTGGCGGGGAATCTGCATGCGCACACTTTTCAGTGCCTGCGTTTGACCATAGAACAGGTCGAGATCATTGACCTCCAGACAAATATCTTCCGCACCAGTGTTCTGCCTGGTGGCACTCTTCATCATCGATGTATCGAGACTTTGTGGACTCTTCATAATCCTATTGCTCCAGCGTCCGGTAACGTTCGCGCAGCCGGTTCCGGATCCCGATGGCCGCCAGGTTCAGGACGATAATAACCAGCACCAGTAGCAGTGCAGTGGCGAAAACCAGCGGCCGCGCCGCCTCTACGTTCGGACTCTGAAAGCCGACGTCGTAGATATGAAAGCCCATGTGCATGAACTTGCGATCCAGGTGAATAAACGGCGCATTGGTATCTACAGGCAACGACGGCGCCAGTTTCACCACCCCCACCAGCATCAGCGGTGCGACTTCCCCGGCAGCACGCGCCACTGCCAGAATCAGGCCTGTCATCATCGCCGGGCTGGCCATCGGCAATACCGTACGCCACAGCGTTTCCGCCTTGGTCGCGCCGAGCGCCAGGCTGCCCTCACGAATCGAGCGCGGGATCCGCGATAACCCTTCCTCGGTGGCCACGATCACCACCGGTAACGTCAGCAGCGCCAGCGTCAGTGAAGCCCACAGCAGGCCGGGAGTGCCGAAAGTCGGTGCCGGCAAGGCTTCCGGGAAAAACAGCTGATCAATGTTGCCGCCCAGGAAATAGATGAAAAAACCAAGGCCGAATACGCCGTACACGATAGAAGGCACTCCGGCGAGGTTATTCACGGCGATACGAATCAGCCGCGTCACGACCCCCTGGTGCGCGTATTCGCGCAAGTATACCGCAGCGACCACACCGAACGGCGTAACCACCACCGACATCAGCATCACCATGACGACAGTGCCGAAGATAGCGGGAAAAATGCCACCCTCGGTATTTGCCTCGCGCGGATCTTCACTGACAAACTCCCACAGCTTGGCCAGATAAAAACCGATCTTGTCGAACAGATTCATTGCATTGGGGCGATAGGCGCGCACTATCTGCGCTACTGGTACCTGCACCGAACGATTGTCCAGCGCGGTCAGCGTGACAGTGTCGCGGCGGGCAGCGAGATACCTCTCATCCAGGGCTTCACGCAACTGGACGAAGCTTTCCTGCAAAGCGCTGCGACGGCGCTCCAGTTCCGCAAGTACTTCAGGCGTCGCCGCGCCCCTGAGTTCCAGCTTGCGTCTCTCCAGACGCAGCCCTTCGATGCGATAATTGATGGCGCTGATTTCACCTTTTTCCAGATCGCGAATCTGCTCACGAATCGCCTGCACCCGCTGCAGACGCGGCTGCAACTCATCCCAGGCAGCAGGCGCTTCAGCGACAGTTACTCCATCTTCCTGCACGCTTTCCAGAAAACCATAAAAATTGCCCCACTCCAGGCGCTCCAGCACGACTGCGGCTTCAGGCTGTGATCGGTCCAGGATCGACGGTCCAATGATCCAGCGAAAATCGGAGCCGGAGATGTCCCGGTTGCCGGTCTTGAACAGATAACGGGTGATGTCTTCGCCGGCAGCCGGATCCAGATCTATTCCCGCACCGCGCAGCCGCTCGGCACTGATTTCCTCGCTGCTGCGGATTTCGCCGACCAGACGGCTGACCTGTCCGTCCTCGGCGCGGTACTCCATCTGCCATACCGCCGCGGGCCAGAAATGCGCCAGTCCATTGATCGCGATCAACACCAGCAGACCCACCACCATAATAAGGCTGGTCGCAACCGCGGCAGCGTTCAGCCAGATCCACGGCGTTCCGCTTTTGAACCAGCTCCTGAAATTGGCGCTCATCCATACACTCCGTTACAGGCTGCTGTACTTGTTACGCAGGCGCTGACGGATAAGCTCCGCGCCGGTATTGAAGATGAAGGTGAGAACGAACAGCACCAGGGCTGCCAGGAACAACACCCGGTAATGGGTGCTACCAACCTCCGATTCTGGCATTTCAACGGCTATGTTGGCCGACAGCGTACGCATTCCCTCAAAGATGTTCAGATCCATGATGGGCGTGTTACCGCTGGCCATGAGCACGATCATGGTTTCGCCGACCGCGCGCCCTACGCCCATCATCACCGCCGAAAAGATGCCCGGACTCGCGGTGAGCAGGACCACGCGTACCAGCGTCTGCCAGGTCGTGGCGCCGAGCGCCAGCGAACCATTGGTGAGGTGCCTGGGCACGCTGAAAATCGCGTCCTCGGAAATGGAGAAGATAGTCGGGATGACCGCGAAACCCATAGCGATCCCGATCACCAGCGAATTGCGTTGATCGAAGTCGATACCCAGCTCCTGGTTCAGCCAGCCGGGCATATTGCCATCGAACAGCCACAACTCGATCATCGGACTCAGACCGAATGACAGTGCACCGGTCGCGAGCAGCACCGGCACCAGCAGCGCCGCTTCCCAGCCATCAGGAATCCAGCGATGCACTGTGGCAGGCAGGTGGCTCCATATCCAGGCGGAAACCAGTACTGCAAGCGGTGTCACCAGCAGCAGCGTGAACAGACCCGGCAGATGCGATTCGATCAGGGGCGCCAGCCACAGACCAGCCAGGAAACCCAGAATAACGGTAGGCAGCGCCTCCATGATCTCAATGGTCGGCTTGACCGACTGGCGCATTCGCGGCGCCATGAAATAAGCGGTAAATATGGCGCCCAGGATCGCCAGCGGAATCGCCACCAGCATCGCATAGAAGGCAGCCTTCAGTGTTCCGAAGGTCAGCGGTATCAGGCTGAACTTAGGTTCGAAATCATTATTGGCCGCAGATGACTGCCAGATGTAGGCTGGCTCGTCGTACCCTTCGTACCAGACTTTCGACCAGAGCGAATGCCATGAAATTTCCGGATGCTCGTTCTCGATATGCCAGAAGTGCATCCGGTTCTGCGCGTCCAGCGCAAGCATGGCGTCGGCACGCGGCCCGATGGTCAGATGCACAATGGCACTGTCGGCGATGTCCGCCTCGATCAGTTTCTGGTGTGCAGTGGCGTGAAAAATGGCGACTGAGCCATCGCGGTCTGCAGTCAGAAAGCCCTTGCGACTGAACTCCGAAACCAGCTGGGTCGGTGGCTCGGCAAGCTCGAAGTCGCGAATCTTCTGCAAATGCCGTGCGCCGGTTTCATCGCGCACGGTAAACCACTGGCTGATGATGCCGGCATCGGTGGCGATCATGATAGACGCACCACTTGCCAGCAGCTCGACATCCTGAATTTTGGCGCCGGGCGGCGCGACACCGAGCTGTTCGATCAAACGCGCGCCGGACGACAGGTCGGAAATATCGAACCAGCCCAGTCGCCCGTCCCGGCTCACGACGAACAGGTTGCGCTGCACCGGGTCGATCAGCAATGCAAGCAGGTCCTGCATATCCGTGTAACCACTACTGCGCTCGAATTCAAAGGTTCCCTCTTCCAGCAGCGACTCTTGCTTCTCTGCCCGCACCACCGTCAGCAAGCTATTGTCGGTCCACCCCACCAGGGTGAAGGAGTCATCTTCCTGAATAGCGATTTTCGACAGTGCCGCACCGTTCGGCGCAACTTCAATAAGATCGCGGCCAAGCGGATATACCAGCTCGGGCGTGATAAGGCGCCGGTCCTCGGGAAAGCTGATCCGGTAACGGTGCTGAACCACCAGCGCCTGCCCATTATCCAGCCCCAGCGCCACAACGCCGGATTTTGGGCGCGCCGCCGAAAAACTGGCCACTTTCACGCCTTCCGGAATGGGCAGACGGATATCTTCGATGACACTGCCGTCATCCGTCGCGAAAAACCGCACCCGGCCATCCTGGCTGAAGAGAACGCCGATCTCGGCCTGCTCTTCCATCGCCAGGTACAGCACCGGACTTTCAGAAGGCACTGGATACTCCGCGACTGCCTGCATTGAGGGCGCTTTAGCAAGCGGCGCGACAATGTACAGCAAATATATGAATATCAGCAGGATAGCCACTATTACGCCCATCCCCCCCGCCGCAACCGCATAGCGCGTCAGGCGATTCTTGAGCAGCCGAATGCGCAGGTGAGTGCTGCCGCTGTAGGGTTCTCTGGAAGTGGAGTCAGACATAGC